>JBDSPO010000172.1:0-6252 GCA_039930265.1 Lysobacter sp.
CGACTCGCCGCGGGAGGCGGGCCAGCACATCGGGGCATTGCGGCGCGACGGATTCCATCCGGACGACAGGACGGTCACCTTGGGGGAAGGGGTCCTGGTTGCGGACGTGGCGGCCGCGCTGTCCGCCTTGGCCGACGACGACGCGCGCAAAGCTGACCGGAAACAGGCAAGTGCTGGCTGAGCGGACCTGACTGAGCCTGGCGGTGGCTGACCTGGGCCGCGCCAGCGGGCGATGATCAGCGACTGCCACACAGCATGAAGCCGGGTTGCCCCGGCCTCATGCAGGTCACTGGATGGGCCTGACCACGGCCCGGTCGTCAGTTCGGCAGCGCCAGATCGTCCAGCAGGGCCTTCAGGAAGCGCGCTGCTTCGCCGCCGGTCGCCGCACGATGGTCGAAGGTCAGCGAGATCGGCATCCGCCGGTGCACCTCGATGCCGCCGATCACTGCCACCACGTCATGCGAGAGCTTGCCGGCGCCGATGATCGCCACCGTCGGCGGAACCACCACCGGCGTCGCGTAGCGGCCGGCGAACATGCCGAAGTTGGACAGGCTGATGGTGTAGCCCGACAGCTCACTGGCCGGGATCGAGCGGTCCTCGACCTGCGCTCGCAGGCGCTTGATCGCCGCGCGGATGCCGTTGGCGTCCAGCACGTCGGCGTTGCGCAACGCCGGCACGAACAGACCGTCGTCGGTGTCCACCGCGATTCCGATGTCCACCTGCGGGTGCAGCGTGCGCATCAGCTTGTCGCCATCGAACCAGGCATTGAGCGCTGGAACGTCGCGACACGCGGTGCAGATCGCGCGGATCAGGCGCGCAGTGATGTCCTGCTTGCCGATCCACGCGTGCAGGTCGGCGTCGTCGACCAGGGTGGTCGGTACGACCTGGGCGTGGGCGGCGGCCATCACGCGTGCCATGTTGCGCCGCACCCCTTTGAGCTGCTCAGGCTGGCCGCTGGCGGCAACGCCGGGCGGCTGGGTGCGCATCGGCCGGCCGGCCTGCGACAGCGTGCTGCGCGCCGCGGCGGCGGGAGCCGCCGACTGACTGGCAGGTGCCGCAGACGCGGCCGGTGCCTGACGTGCCGGTGCCGCGCCCAGTGGCGCTGAACCGTCGGCGGCGGCCTGTTTGACGTCGCCCATGGTGACCACGCCGTCGGTGCCGGTGGCGGCCACGCGGCTCAGGTCGACCTTCAGCTTGCGTGCCAGCGCGCGCACGGCCGGCATCGCCTTGACCCCGCCGACGTTGCTCGCCTGCTCGCTGCGGATCGCATCGGAGGACTGCATCGCACCGACCACGGTGCCGCTGTCGGCACGCGTTGCGCCCTGCGCCGGTGCCTCGCCGTCATCCTCGATCGCACCGCCATCATCGGAGGCGACCACCTTGTTGTCGCGGGCCGGGTCGTCGCTGCCCACGCCTTTCGCCGGGGCAGGCGGACCGTGACCATGGCCGGTGTCCTGGCCGGCCGCGCGCTGCGGCAGCGACGCATCCAGCTCGAACTCGACCAGCATGGCGCCAGTGATGACGACATCGCCCGCGTCTCCGGCCAGTCGTATCACCGTGCCGGAGACCGGCGACGGCAGCTCGACCACCGCCTTGGCGGTTTCCATCGAGACCAGCGTCTCGTCCAGCCGGATGGTGTCGCCGACCTTGACCGACCATTCCACGATGGTCGCGTCCGGCAGGCCCTCGCCCAGATCGGGCAGGTAGAACGTGTTCTTGTTGCTCATGGCAGTCCTTCTGTGTGCATGGGCCGGTGTGCACGGGCGCCCGGGGCGCCCGGCAGGGGCATCAATGGTGTGCTCGTGCAGCCGCCGCTCAGCCGGCCGTCATCGCACGCCGCGCGGCTTCGACCACCCGCTCGACGCTTGGCAGGTACTTCATTTCCAGGCGGAACAGCGGGATGTGGGTGTCGTAACCGGTGACGCGTTCGACCGGGGCGACCAGGTCGAACATCGACTCCTCGGCCAGTCGCGCCGCGATCTCGGCGCCGAAGCCGGCGGTCTTGGGCGCCTCGTGCACGATCACGCAACGACCGGTCTTGGACACCGACTCGGCGATGGTCGCGAAGTCCAGCGGACGCAGGGTGGCCACGTCGATCACCTCGGCGCTGATGCCTTCGGCCTCCAGCTTCTCGGCGGCCTCCAGCGCTTCCTTCACCTGCGCGCCCCAGGTGACCAGGGTCACGTCGGTGCCGTCGCGCAGCACGTAGCAGACATCCAGCGGCAAGGCCTCGCCATCGTCGGGCACCAATTCCTTGTACTGGCGGTAGATGCGCTTGGGCTCGAAGAAGATCACCGGGTCGGGCTCGCGGATCGCCGCCAGCAACAGGCCGTAGGCGCGCTGCGGCGAGGACGGCATGACCACGCGCAGGCCGGGGACGTTGGTGAAGATCGCCTCATTGGCCTCGCTGTGATGCTCCGGCGCCCGGATACCACCGCCCCACGGCACCCGCAGGACCATCGGGCAGGTCAGCCGGCCACGGGTGCGGTAACGCATGCGCGCCGCATGGCAGACGATGAAATCGACCATCGGGTACATGAAGCCGTCGAACTGGGCTTCGGCGATCGGACGCATGCCCTGGCTGGCCATGCCGACGGTCAGGCCGGCGATGGTGGTCTCGTCCAGGGGGGTGTCGATGATGCGCTCGGAGCCGAACTTTGCGTGCAGGCCGGCGGTCGCGCGGAACACGCCGCCGTTGACGCCGACGTCCTCGCCCAGCACCACGACGCTGTCATCGGCGCGCAACTCGTATGCCATGGCCTGGGTGAGCGCCTCGATCAGGGTGATCGCGGCAGGTGCATTGGTGGTGGTGCTCATGCCCGGCCCTCCCGGTCGATGGCTTGTTGGCGCTGTTCCAGCAGGTCCGGCGGCGGATCGGCGTAGAGGTAGTCGAACATCGCCTCCACCGGCTGCACCGGGGTTTCCAGATAGGCGTTGATCTCGATGTCGACCAGACGGCCGCACTCCTGGATCCATTCGGCTTCCTGCTCCTCCGACCACAGACCCTGATCGGTCAGATAGGTGCGCAGGCGCAGCATTGGCTCGCGGGTCCAGCCGTCCTTGACCTCGGCGTCGTCGCGGTATCGGCTGGCGTCATCAGCGGTGGTGTGGTCGTGCAGGCGGTAGGTCAGAAACTCGAGCACGCTGCCGCCTTCGCCGTTGCGCGCACGTTCGGTGGCGATGCGCATCGCTTCCAACACGGCAATCAGGTCGTTGCCGTCCACCTGCAGGCAATGCAGGCCACCGGCCAGACCCTTCTGCGCCAGCGTCTCGGCGCCGGTTTGGGCGTGGCGGGGTACCGAAATCGCCCAGCCGTTGTTGATCACGCACAGCACCAGCGGCGAGGTGAATGCACCTGCCGAGTTCACCGCGGCATAGAAATCGGTTTTGGACGAGCCGCCGTCGCCGCAGCAGGCGACCGCGATGCGCGGCTGCTTGCGCAACTTGAACGACAGCGCCGCACCGGCCGCCATCAGGCATTGGGTGGAGATCGGCACGCACCACGGGTAGTCGTGTGGTGCGTCGGCGAAATCGTTGCCGCGCTCGTCGCCACCCCAGTACAGCAGCACATCGCGGGGTTTCACGCCGCGCATGAACTGCGCGCCGTATTCGCGGTAGCTGGGGGCGAACACGTCTTCGGGCCGCATCGAGGCACCGATGCCGACGTGGGTCGCTTCATGACCCAGGCTCGCCGCATAGGTGCCGAGCTTGCCGGTACGTTGCAGCTTGATCGCCTTGCTGTCGAAGGTGCGCACGAACAGCATCTGCTTGAACAGCGGCAGCAGCGTATTGGGATCACGGAATGCCTCGGGCAGCTCGCCGACCGGCTTGCCGTCCTCCCCGAGGTATTGCATGTACTTGATTTCAAATGTCGCAGCAACCGTCATTGCATGTTTCCCAGGAGCGTACGAAAGTCGCCCATGATAGCCGGCCAAGGCAAAAAGGCCGTTGCGCGGTGCGGCAAACGCGGTCACAACAGCCTTTTGATGGGTTAGGCTTGGGAGTTAGCTGAGGACGCGGTGATGACTTCCGACACCAACGAGCGCGAACTGGAGACCGGAATCCATACCGACCTGGCCGGGCGGATGAGCTACGGCGGTTACCTGCGGCTTGACCGTCTGCTGGACGCGCAGCAGCCCGTCTCCGACCCCCCCGAGCACGATGAGATGCTGTTCATCATCCAGCACCAGGTCTCGGAGCTGTGGCTGAAGCTGATCATCCATGAGCTGAAGGCGGCCATCGTCCATCTGCGCGCCGATGATCTGGGCGCCTGCCAGAAGGGCTTCGCCCGTTGCAAACAGGTGCTGCGGCAGCTGACTGAAATGTGGTCGGTGCTGGAGACGCTGACGCCGTCGGACTACATGAAGTTCCGCGACACCCTGGGCCCGTCCTCGGGGTTCCAATCGTTGCAGTACCGCGAGATGGAATTCCTGCTGGGCAACAAGAACGCCGGCATGCTGCAGGTCTTTGCGCACGATCCCGCGGCGCAGAACGTCCTGCGCGCCGCGCTGGAAAGTCCCAGCCTCTACGACGAGGCGTTGCGCTACCTGGCGCGCCAGGGCCACGCCGTGCCGGCGCATCTGCTGGAGCGGGACTGGTCGCGCACACACGTGTCAGATCCGTCGCTGCTGCCGGTACTGGAGCGGATCTACGAGGAATCCGCCGCGCACTGGCAGGCTTATCACCTGTGCGAGGACCTGGTGGATCTGGAAACCCAGTTCCAGCTGTGGCGGTTCCGCCACATGCGCACGGTGATGCGCATCATCGGCTTCAAGCGCGGCACCGGAGGCTCGTCCGGGGTGGACTTCCTCAAGAAGGCACTGGACCTGACCTTCTTCCCGGAGTTGTTCGAGGTGCGCACGCGAATCGGCGTCGATTGATGCGTTGGCGGGTCGCGATCGATCGCACTTCCCCCATTCAGCCACCAGCGCGGTTGACGTTCCCCCGGGCAGTCGTTAAATCTAGTCGCTTCGTCCGGCAGCCTGCCGGACCGATCCGCCCGTACTGAATGCCGCGCAGCGGTCAGGGCATTTCCAGACAGGCGGCCGGTACGGCGTCGACCACTTCCCGGGGAGAAGCAAAAGCAGTGGCCAGTCATCCAGTTTCCAATTTCGAAGAAAAAACCTTCCTCGGTCATCCCCGCGGTCTGTTCGTGCTGTTCTTCGCCGAGATGTGGGAGCGTTTCTCCTACTACGGCATGCGCGCCATTCTGGTCTTCTACCTGCTGCAGCATTGGCTGTTCGCGGACGAGAAGGCCTACGTCATCTACGGTGCCTACACCGCGCTGGTCTACATCACCCCGGTGGTCGGCGGCTATGTCGCTGATCGCTGGCTGGGACAACGCAAGGCGGTCCAGTTCGGCGCGATCCTGCTGGTCATCGGCCATGGGTTGATGGCATTCGAGGGTCCCGGACCGGGCGCCGGACTTGATGCCACGATGATGCAGTCCTCTGTCCACATCGATATCTTCTGGCTGGCGCTGGCCTTCATCATCATGGGCGTTGGCTTCCTGAAGGCGAACATCTCGGTGCTGGTGGGGCAGTTGTACCGGCAGGGCGATGCGCGTCGGGATCCGGCGTTCACCATTTTCTACATGGGCATCAACGTCGGCGCGATGCTGGGTTCGCTGCTGGTCGGTTATCTGGGCATGAGCGAGAACTGGGGCTGGAGCTGGGGCTTCGGGCTGGCCGGAGTCGGCATGCTGCTGGGGCTGCTGGTGTTCGTGCTCGGACGGCCGTATCTGATGGGCAACGGTGAGGCACCGGATGCCGCGGTGCTGGCCCGTCGTTCCGCCATCGGCCTGTCGACCGAGTGGACGATCTATCTGTCGGCGCTGGCCGGTGTGGTGCTCGTCTGGTTCCTGGTCCAGTACCAATCGGTGGTCGGCACGCTGCTTGGCCTGACCGGTGCGCTGGTGGTGGGTTGGCTGCTGTACAACGTTGTGGCCAAGCTGGACAAGGTCGCGCGTGATCGCATCCTCGCGGCGATGTTCCTCATCGGCTTGCAACCGCTGTTCTGGGCGTTGTTCGAGCAGGCCGGTTCGTCGCTGAACGTGTTTACCGATCGCCACGTCGACCGTGTTCTGTTCGGCTGGACGGTGCCGGCCAGCATGTTCCAGTCGATCAACTCGATCTACATCATCGTCCTGGCGCCGGTCTTTGCCTGGCTGTGGACCTGGCTGGCGCGACGCGGCCTGGAGCCGTCCACTCCGGCCAAGTTCGGTTTGGGTCTGGTCCAGCTCGGTGGCGGGTT
>JBDSPO010000173.1:0-25126 GCA_039930265.1 Lysobacter sp.
TACAACCCGGTCGTGCTGGCCAAGCTCGACACCGTCGCTCCCGGTTTCCCGTGGCAGCCCTATCTGAGCGCCGCCGGTCTGGACTACGCGACCGACGGCGTCATCCGCCAGAACACCGCGCTGCCGAAGATCGCCAAAATCTTTGCCACCACCGACCTGGGCACCCTGCAGGCGTGGCAGGCGTTCCACACCATCGACAACGCGGCTCCCATGCTGTCGAGCCGGTTCGCCAATGCCGAGTTCGAGTTCCGCAGCAAGTTCCTGTCCGGCCAGCCCGAACAGGCGGCGCGCTGGAAGCGGGCGGTGAGCTACACATCTTCGGCAATGGGCGAGGCCATTGGCCGCCACTACGTCGAGTTGTACTTCCCCGCGGATGCGAAGGCGAAGATGGACGCGCTGGTGGTCAACGTGAAAGCCGCGATGGGCGCCCGCCTGGACCAGCTCGACTGGATGAGCCCGGCGACCAAAGCCGAGGCGCACGCCAAGCTGAAGGGGTTCGGGCTGAAAATCGGCCATCCCGAAACCTGGCGCGACTACACCGACCTGAAGGTCGTCAACGGCGACGTGCTCGGCAATGCGCTGCGGGCGGCGCAGTTCGAGTGGGACTACCGCCGCGTGCGCGCCGGCAAGCCGGTGGACAAGGCGGAGTGGGGCATGACCCCGCACACCGTCAACGCCTATTACAGCTCGGTCAAGAACGAGATCGTGTTTCCGGCGGCAATCCTGCAGCCGCCGTTCTTTGATCCCGATGCCGACCCGGCGGTCAACTACGGTGGCATCGGCGGCGTAATCGGCCACGAGATCATCCATGGCTTCGACGACCAGGGTCGCAAGTCCGATGGCGACGGCCTGCTGCGCGACTGGTGGACCGCGGCCGACGCGGCCAAGTTCGAAGTCCAGGCGGCCAAGCTGGGTGCGCAGTACGAGGCCTACGAGTTCCCGCAACTGCCCGGCATGCACATCAACAGCAAGGTCGCGATGGGCGAGAACATCGGCGATCTGGGCGGATTGACCATCGCGCTGGAAGCCTACCGCCGCTCGCTGGGCGGCAAGGACGCGCCGGTCATTGACGGCTTCACTGGCGAGCAGCGCTTCTTCATGGGCTGGGCGCAGGTCTGGCGGACGCTGTGGCGCGACGATGCACTGCGCCAGCAACTGGTCAACGGCACCCATTCCCCAGGCCATATCCGCGCGTTCGCCCCTCTGCGCAACATCGACGCCTGGTATGACGCGTTTGACGTAACCAAGTCCGACGCATTGTGGGTGGCGCCAGAGGATCGCGTGCGCATCTGGTGATGCCCACCTGGCGACGCGTCGATGGATGACGCCTCGCCGCCTGAAACCCGGGTTGCCCTGGCGGCCCGGGTTTTTTGTGCGTGTGCGTCGCAGCCGCTGCGACCGGCCCCGGCTATCCTTGACCCTTGATACCAGGGGGCGATGCGGTGACGGCAGTCGACAGCGGGGCATTGCGGGACGTGGACGGCGCAGGTCAGACCACCGGGCTGGTGATCTATCGCGCAAGTCGGCTGGAGGCGCTGCTGGGACCGCTGCGCAATCTGCTGGCTGCAACCCGACCGGCCAACGTGCTGGCGCCGCAGACCATCATCGCCGCCCATCCGGGCATGAAGCAGTGGCTCAACGGTGCGCTGGCACGCGAGTACGGACCGGGCGGGATCGTCGCCAATCTGGATATCCAGCTGCCCAGTACGTGGATCGGGCGGCTGGCGGAACATCGCCTCGGCCAACAGGCGGTGTCGCTGCCGCGCTACCAGCGTGAACACCTTCGCTGGACCATTCACGAGGTTCTGGTCGGCGACCTGCCTGCCATCGGCGTCACCGATGCACGCATCCTCGCCTACCTGCAACCTGCGGATACGGGCGGACCGATTGGAGCCTCCGACCTGGCCCGACGCCGGTTCCAGCTGGCCGACAGGCTGGCGCGGATCTATTCGCAGTATCTGGTATACCGGCCCGACTGGTTGGCGGCCTGGGAGGAGGGGCGGCTGGACGCGGTCACCGGTGCGGGCGGCGAGGCGCTGCTGGCCTCCACCGAGCAGCGCCTGCTGGCTCCTTTGTGGCGGCATCTGCAGGCAAATCTCGGCCCGCATCGCGGCGACGTGGTGGCAAGCCTGATCACCGGACTGCTCGATACCAACGCCCCGGCCGACGAAGCCTTGCACGTGTTCGGAGTCAGCCATCTCGCGCCATCGGAGTTAGCGGTGATCCGCGCCGCCGCCCGTCACCGGCTGGTGGCGATGTACGTCCCCGATCCGTGCCGGGAATACTGGGGCGGCCTGGGGCGCACCGTGCCGGAGATTCTGGCAAGGCGTGACCAGGAGCAGCAATCGCTGGATGCCGCGGGGGGCGGAGAGTACTGGATCGAGCAGGACAATCCGCTGCTCGCCAGTTGGGGCCGGATGGGGCAGCACTTCATCATGGCGCTCGCCGACGGTGAGGGCGATGTGCTGGCGGATATCCGCCACGGCGCTGACGAGGAAATTCCCGTTCCAACCACCCGTCTGCAGCGTGTGCAGGAGAGTATCCGCGCGCTGGCACCCCTTCCCGAGCCGGTCGATCTGCGACAGCCGACCGTGTTGGAATCCGAGCTCGCCGACGCCTCGTTGCGGGTCCACGCCAGCCACACGCGCCTGCGCGAGCTGGAAGTGTTGCGCGACCAACTGCTCGATGCAGTGGCCAGCACTGCCGGTCACGCGGATCCGATCCGGGCGGCGGACATGGTGGTGATGGCGCCCGATATCCGCGCGTACGTGGCGTTGATTCCCGCCGTGTTCGGGGTGCCTGGTCACGCCGGGGAGCGGCTGCCATACCATCTGGCGGATGTGGGAGTAGCCCGCAGTCACTCGCTGTTTAGCGCCTTCCAGCGGCTGCTGGACCTGCCGGGCACGCGTGTCACCGCACCGGAAGTGGTCGACCTGCTGGCGGTTCCCGAGGTCGCCCGACGGGTGGGCCTGGACGCGGCCGGCGTCGAGGAACTCGGCGCTTGGCTGCAGGCCAGTCGGGTGGCCTGGGCGCTGGATCCGGCGTTCCGCAGCCGCTTTGGCGTGCCCGCGATCGCCGAGCACACCTTCGGTTGGGCGATGGACCGCATGGTGGCCGGTTACCTGATGGCCGACGGTGCCGACAGCGAGCGCCAGCCTGCATTGCACCTGCCCGGCGGCGCGGCGATCGCACCGCTCACGGGCATCCACGGCCCGGCAGCCGCGCATCTGGGTGCGCTGGACCACCTGCTGCGTGAGGTCCAGACCTTGTGCGATCTTGCCGACGAGTCGCGATCGGCCAGCAATTGGGCGCAGGAACTGGAACGCCTGTTCGAATCGATGTTCCGCATCGATCTGACGGATGCGGACGCCCGCGACGCGAAGGCGGTGTTGCTCGGTTTCATCCATTCCCTGGCCACCGAGACCGCGGCGGCGCACGAGGATCCGGTACTGCACTTCAGCGTCGTGCGCGATCTGCTGGTCGACCGCCTCGCCGCCTCGCCGGAGCACCAGCGCTTTCTTATGGGCGGCATCACGTTCTGCGGCATGGTGCCGCAGCGTGCCATTCCGTTCAAAGTGGTCGCGGTTCTCGGCCTCAACGACGGCGAGTTTCCACGCACCAGCAGCGATGCCGGTCTGGACCTGACGTCACGCCACCGGCGACTCGGCGACCGGGATGTCCGCAGCGACGACCGCTATCTGTTCCTGGAAACCCTGATGTCCACCCGCGAGCGTCTGCACCTGAGCTACCTGGGCGAGGGGGTGATGGACGGCAAGCCGCGCAATCCCGCGCAGCCGCTGGCCGAGTTGCTGGCAACGCTGGATGCGGCGGCCGGGCTTTCGGCCGATGACGACAAAACCCCGCGTCCCTGGATCGTCCGGCATCCGCTGCAACCCTTTGACCCCCGCTACTTCGATGGCGGTGACCCGCGCCTGTTTTCCTTCCAGCAGGACTTTGCGGAAATGCACGTTTTGGGTGCCAAGGCTGATGTGGATCCCTTCCTGGACCGGGAGCATGCGAGCGCGGTATCGGTGGAGCAGTCCATTGGTCTGCGCGAACTGCAGGCGTACTACCGCGATCCTGCCGCGCAGGTGCTGGGGCGCCGCATGCAGATCCGGCTTGATGCGCTGGTCGATGACCGCCTGCCCAGCGAGGAGCCGGTCGAGCCGAGGTTCGGCTCGCTGGATACGGTCACACGCAAGCTGTTCTTCAACGAAGCTCTGCCCGCGGGACCGCACGCCGCCTGGCCGCCGGATCGCGCGCCGGACTGGCTGCGGCTGGGGGGGGTGATGCCGCCGGGCCGGCCGGGCCTGCAGGCCTGGAACGACTCGGCGCAAGCGGTGCGCCTGTTGCTGGAGCGCGTCGCCCAGGTGCCGGGATTCGTCGACGGAGCCGCTGCGGCGACCAGCGTCGCCCTGGACCTTGCCGTAGCCGGTGTGTCGCTGCTCGGACAGATCGACGGTGTCTACACGTTGCAACTCGATGGCGATACGCAGTGGCACCTGCTGCGCGCGTTTCCGGGCAACGGCGGCAAGCTCAAGGCGGAGAAAGATCTCGATTTCAAGGATCGCGTGCCGATGTTTCTCGACTGGGCGCTCCTGCGGATGCACCTTGCGCGCCTCCGAGAGGGCCTTGCGCCGGTCCGTCTGACAGTGTTGGTGGACGACGTGCAGCCTGCGTGGTCGGGTGCGATCAACGCCTGGGATGAGGCCTTTGTTCTGGCGCTGCCGACCGATCGTGAGCGCTTGCTTGCCGAGCTTGAACAGCGCGTCGCGCAACTGGTGCAATGGTGGGCGGAGGCACAGGGACAGCCACGATGGTACTTCCCGAAGAGTGCATGGAAGGCCATCCAGCCAACGATCTACCCGAAGGGTCGCAATGCGGATGCAGAGAGCGACAACAGCAACCGTGCCGCGGGGCCCGCCAACATCGACACCACGTGGGTAGCGACCCATGCCGGCGGAGTGGGCGAGCGCGACTACGCTCCCGGCTACAGCCGTTTGCTCACCGGAGCGGTGGATTTCGCCATCGGCACCGAGGCCTTGCGAGAATTGCACGACTTCGGCTTGGCCCTGCACCACTGCCTTGATCTTGACGCGCCATTTGACGTACGCGCCCGCGTCGCAGCGGGCGCAGCCGAGGTCACACAATGAGCGCGGTCGCCGTGGATGACGACCGCCGCCCGCGCGATTGGCGAGATCTGGATCTGGGCGAGGGCGGCCGCAGCCTGATCGAAGCCAGTGCCGGTACCGGCAAGACCTGGACCATTGCGGCGCTCTACCTGCGCTTGGTGCTGGAGCAGGGACGCTCCCCTCGCGAGGTGGTGGTGACCACTTTTACCGAGGCGGCTGCACAGGAACTGCGCGAGCGTCTGCGCGGGAAGCTGCAATGGGCCGCGCGGATCGCGGCGGCGGGCGAGCCTGTCGACGCCGATGCTGGCGATGATGCCGCGTGGCTGCGGGCTCGGTGGACACACGACCCTGCAGTGCGCGCAAACGACCTGCAGTCGTTACGCCTGGCGCTCGCGGAGATGGATGTTGCTCCGGTCAGTACCCTGCACAGTCTGTGCCGTCGAATCCTTGCCGACCACCCGTTTGCCTGTGGGGTCGCTTTCGTGATGGGCGAGATGACCTCCAGCGCGGCGGTACTCGACGAAGTCTCCGGAGATCTTTGGCGCCGGTTGCAACAGGGCGACGAGGATGATCCGCTGGTGGCATTGAGTGGCCGTGCCGGGGGGTTGACCCGCGACAAGCTGGTGAAGGGACTGGGCGTCTGCTTGGCACCCGGTGTTGCCGTCGGCGGCATGTCCGAGGCGGGCATCGCGGCCACGCTGGACCCGGTGTGGATTCCGCGGCTGGAGGAGATACTGGCCGGCAGTGTCGACAGTTTCGCCAAAAGTGCCGTTCTTCCACGCGTGTTCGCCGAGCTGCTGGCACTGCTCAAGGACCACTCGCATCTGCCGTCGCCGGACAGCCTCGAGCGCATGGCCGGAGCGTCGACGCTGACCGGGGTCAAGAAGCCCTTCAAGGATGACCCGGCGCTGATCGCGGCCGGCCGGTTTGCCGAGCACTGTGTGCCGGCCATCCAGGGTCTGCAGATGGGTTTCTGGCGGGAAGTCGCCGTACTCGCGCGCGGCGAGATCCGGGCGCGTCTTGCGGCCCGCCACCAACTCACGTTTGACTCCCTGATCAGCACGGTCAGCGAAGCGTTGGCGCGTGAATCGACCAATGGGTGCGATCGGCCGCTCGCCGACGCGCTGTATGCGGCGTGGCCAGTCGCTCTGGTGGACGAATTCCAGGACACCGACGCCATGCAGTACGGGATTCTGGACGCCATATACCGCGCGCGGAACGGGGTGCCGCGGGGGCGGCTGGTGATGATCGGAGATCCCAAGCAGGCAATCTACTCTTTCCGCGGAGGTGACATCCACGCCTACCAGCGCGCCGCCGCGAGTGCGGGAGCCGACGGGCGACTGACCCTGGATACCAACCACCGGTCCAGCGAGGCTCTGGTCGCTGCGGTCAACCGGTTCTACGCCGTTGCGGGCCGTCAGCTCAGCGCACGGGAGGATATGACGATCTCCTGCCAGCCGGTGAAAGCCTCGACGCGACGGTCGAGCACCCCCTACACCATCGATGGCAAGCCCGGCACGAAACCGCTGGTGATCCACTATCAGACGCCGGGTGCCGCTTCGCAACCGGCGCGTCGGGCTGATGCGTTGCGCGCGTGTGCCGACCAGATCGCCGGCATGCTGCAGGCGCGCACACACCGGATAGGAGGCGTGCCGGTCCAGCCCTCCGATATCGCGGTGTTGTTGCCGACGGCCCGGGACATCCTTGCGTTGCGCGACGAGTTGCTTGACCGCGGGGTGCCGTGCGTGACCAGCACGCGAACCAGCGTGTTCGCCACTGACATCGCGCGTGAGCTGCAGACCATCCTGCATGCCGTCGCTTACCCTGCCGCACTGGGCGCGATGCGTGCCGCCGCCGCTACCCGGTTGTGGGGCGCCACCTTCAGCGAGCTGCAGCGCTGGGGCGACGATGTGGTTCAGTGGCAGGTCGTGGCCGGCCGGTTCCGCCAGTGGCACCAGGATTGGCAACGTCGAGGCGTGCTCCACGTGATTGAGCAGTTGATCACGCACATGGCGCCGCGGTATCTGCAAACCCTGGCTGGTGAGCGCGCGCTCACCGATCTGCGTCATCTGGGTGAGCTGCTGCAGGCGCGGTCCGAGACCGATCCCGGGTTTGAGAACCTGCTGGCGTGGCTGACTGCCTGCCGTGAAGGAGACGACGCGGCTGCAGGCGATGCCGCCGAGGCCGCGCAGCTGCGGATCGAGTCCGACAGCGCGCGCGTCCGCTTGATTACGTTGCACGCCAGCAAGGGTCTGGAGTTCCCCATCGTGTTCCTGCCGCTGATGTGGAACCACGGCGAGCAACGCGGCGATGGTCTGCACGTGCTGACCGATCCGCGCACCGGTGAGTCCCGGGTCGAGCGGTCCCGCGCGGCCGCCGACGCCAAGGCCGAGGAGCTGCAGGAGGAGCGGTTCCGCGTCCTGTACGTGGCGCTGACCCGGGCGATCCACGCCTGCCACGTGTTTGCGCTGGATATCGAACGACCGATGTCGGCGACCTCCAGGAAACCCTTCGAAGGCACCGCACGCAGCGGGCTGGACGTCATGCTGTCGCGACTGCAG
The DNA here is from genome assembly GCA_039930265.1 of Lysobacter sp. Classification (GTDB taxonomy): domain Bacteria; phylum Pseudomonadota; class Gammaproteobacteria; order Xanthomonadales; family Xanthomonadaceae; genus Novilysobacter. The sequence continues at coordinate 7,694 of JBDSPO010000173.1, forward strand.
CCACCGCTGGGGAGTCGTGAGCTGGAAGCGCTGGCGAGCGAAATCGACTGGGTGGATGGCTGGCGTCCCATCGAGCGCCAACACTTCGTGGCCGATGCCAGGATTACACCGGCATCGCGCTTCGCCCGGCCCATGCCGGCCTGGCCGACCGGCCCGCTTCCCGGCAAGCACAGCTTCACCACGCTGACGCACGGCGACCATCGCGACGCGATCAATCCCGGTGCGGCAGCCGGTGACGAGGCGGAAACCGCCGCCCCCGGCCCCTTGACGGCGCCGTTCAGCGCACCGGAGCCGGAGCTGCCGCATCCGTCACTGCTTGCACTGGCCGACGTCCGTGGCACGGATTTCGGCAACGCGGTCCATGCGGTTTTCGAGTTCCGCGCTGTTGGCGCGCCGATCACCGAGCAGTTGCCGTTGGTGGAACGGTACCTGGGTGAGTCCGGCGTGCGTCGCAAGGACGCCGGCCAAGTGCCGCTGGTGTCGACGCTGGCAACGCGTCTGCAGGGCGCTCTGGAGGCGCCGCTCGGACTCGCGGGCAATCCCGGACTCACATTGGCGGACCTTGCGCCGTCCGACCTGCGCCCGGAAATGGGTTTCCATTTCGCGCTCGAAGACGTGTCCATGGGTGATCTCCGGGCAGTCTGTACTGCCAACGGCGAACCCGACCTCGTACCGGCGAGTCAGCGGGTCTTGAGCGGATTGATGAACGGCAAGATCGATCTGACCTTCCATCACAACGGCCGCTTCCATGTGCTCGACTACAAGGGCAACTACCTCGGGGATAGCGTGAGTGATTACAGCGGCGAGGCCCTGGTAGCGCAGATGGATCGAAGCCGCTATCGCTTCCAGGCACTGCTCTACACCGTTGCGGTGGACCGTTACCTGGCCCAGCGACTCGGGTCCGCCTATTTCCGTGCAGACCACCTCGGGGAGTGCGTGTACCTGTTCGTCCGCGCAGCGGGACTGGCACCTGATGCCGGCATCTGGCGGCACCGTTTCCCCGATTGCCTGCTGGACGCGGTGGGTGCAGTCCTGGGCGCATCCCGCTCCGGAGAGTGCGCATGAACCTGCCGACCGGTTTTCATTTCCGCGACGACCCGCTGGGGTCGCAAACGCCGGACGGCTGGCGTGCGCTGGACCGGACCGTGGCGCGCTGGGTGAGCGTCCACGGTGGCTCAACACTGCTTGCGCGGGTGGCTGGCTGGGCTGCGCACGCCGACGCTCTCGGGGACAGTGCATTGCCCTTGCGCGGTGACGGCGCGGGTCGCCACGGCATGGAGCCCATCGACGATCATGCGTTGGCCAGTTTGATGGGAGAACCGATGGTTGAAGTGCTGCCGCCCACCCGGACCAGCACCAGCATCGGCGGCGCGCCGATACCTGCGCGCACGCCTTTCGTCATCGAGGACGGGCACTTCTATCTGCGCCGCAACCATCGCCACGAAGGCGCAATCGCCACGCATGTCCGCCAGAGGCGGGAACAGGAAAAGACCGCGGCCGTTGCCCTCGATACCGATATCGACGTGTTGTTCCAGGGTGTCGCGGACGCGCGGGTCGCGGCTCAGCGTGCGGCCGTGGCCCAGGTCGCCGGCAGGCGGCTGTTCGTGCTTACAGGCGGACCGGGCACGGGCAAGACCACCACGGTATTGCGGATGCTCATGCTGCTGCTCAAGCGTCGCGCGGACGGCGGCGAGGCGTCCCCGGTCATCCATGTCAGCGCGCCTACGGGCAAGGCGGCCCAGCGGTTGTCGGAGTCGTTGCGCGAGGGTGCCGAGCGGATGCGCGCCGCTGCGGCGCCACTGCCACCTGCCTGGCAACCGCATCTGGACGCTGCACTCACCGCGCAGTCCAGCACCTTGCACCGGCTGCTGGGCAGTCGTGGCCAGCGCGGTGGCTTCGTCCACCACGCCGGCCATCCGGTGCCAGCCGACATCGTCATCGTCGATGAAGCCTCGATGGTGGACCTGGCCATGCTGCGTAATCTGCTCGATGCGTTGCGCGCTGACACCACCCTGATACTCGTCGGTGACGCCGATCAGCTGACCTCGGTGGGGACCGGCTCGGTGCTGCTGGATATCGTGGGGGCGCTGGAAGGGGAAGGCGATCCCGGGCTGGTACGGCTGACCCACAGTTTTCGCGCCGACCAGTCCCTGGTGCCCGTCAACGAAGCGGTCCGCCGGGGCGACCTGAACGCGTTTGCCGTTGCCTGTGACGCCGCCGGTGGACAGATCCGGCGTGTGCCCATCGACACTGAAGCCGACCTGCAGGTCGCGCTGCGACGCTGGGCGGCGGCCCTGGTAGACGGGCTCGCACGCGCTGGTGCGTTCGCCAGCCTGCCACGCGATGTGACGGGTGAGCGCGTGCAGCACGCAGTGCTGGCAGCCCTGGACGGCCTGCGGGAGCGCCAGTTGCTATGCGGGCTGCGGGAGGGGGAGTTTGGCGCCGACTCGTCCAATCGCCACCTCGAGGCGCTGCTGCGGATTGCATCATCCAGTCATGAGGCTTCCAGCAGTGATGGCGAGTGGTATTGCGGTCGCGCGGTGATGATTACCCGCAACGACTACACCGCTGGGCTGTTCAACGGCGATATCGGCCTTTGCCTGCGGGATGCGGACGGCGGGCTGGGCGTCTGGTTTGAGGTCAACGTTGGTGACGCGGAGTTCACGGGCAGCGTCGGTCCCACCCAGATATCCTCACAGCGTACGGGCCGCTGCGCGTTGCGCTTCTCGACAGGAGGGCTGCCGGACCATCAGGGCGCGTTTGCGATCACCATCCACAAAAGCCAGGGATCCGAGTACCGGCATGTTGCGGTCCTGCTCCCGCCCGATCGCGACAGCCGGATCCTCTCGCGGCAGTTGCTGTACACCGCTATCTCACGCGCGCGGCACACGGTGGAGCTATGGGCGGCCGAGCCGGTGCTGGCACATGCCATCAGCACGTCCGCTCGCCGCTGGAGCGGGTTGCGCAGGCGGCTTGAGACCTGCTCGACGCCATCACCCGGCAGCGAGGTGTAGTCCTGCAGCCGCATCGTTTGCGCAAAGCGCCCGGTGCGGTCGCAGCCGAGACAATCCCATCGCACGCGACCGGGCATAGTGGACGCTCGCGTCAACCCGGAGGCTGTCCGGGCTCGCAGATGATCCCCACAAGGAGAACTCCATGAAGAAGACCGCATCCGCCGTCTGGCAAGGCGAAGTGAAGACCGGCCAGGGCAGCATTTCCACCGAGACCGGGGTCTTGCGCGATGCACCCTATGGTTTCAAGGCGCGTTTTGAAGACGGCCCGGGTACCAATCCCGAGGAGTTGATCGGCGCGGCGCATGCCGGCTGTTTTTCCATGGCGTTTTCGATGATGCTGGGCAAGGAAAACCTCACCCCGGAGAGGATCGAGACGACGGCCGCTGTGACCCTGGACCCGGACGTGCTGGAGATCACCACAATCCACCTCACCGTCAAGGCGAAAGTTCCCGGCGCGGACGACGCGACGTTCCAGCGCATCGCGACTGCGGCCAAGGAAGGTTGCCCCGTCTCCAAGGTGCTCAAGGGTGCGCGCATCACCATGGACGCGAAGCTCGACGGCTGATGGCGACGGCCGCCGCGCAAGAACGACGCGGTGGCCGCCACCCGGGTAACACCCGGGCGGATATCCCCATCCTTTGGTCGCAAGATCCTTGGTTCCATAAACGCGCATTCGCTCCTGGAAAGTCTCCGGAGTTCCACGGCTGAATATTTCTCCCGCACGCGCTGCATTTCTGGTTGTCGCCATCGCGCTGATGGTGATGGGTGGGTGGCTCTGGGTGCGCACCATCCAGGGTCCGCCGCTGCCGGCCTATCGCATCCACAGCCAACTGCTGGTCCAGACGGTGGTCGCGACCGGGCGGGTGGCATCCGCGTCGCGGGCGCAGGTCGGCGCGCAGGTTGGCGGAGTCATTGTCGAGCGGCGCGTGCGCGAAGGCGACCGTGTGAGCGCGGGAGATATTCTCGCGGTCGTCAAGGCGGATGATGCCGAGGCCCGCCTTCGCGAGGCCGAGGCTGTGCTGGCCGAGTTGCAGCAATCCGACCGACCTCAGGCGGACGCCGTGCTGCAGCGTGCCCAGGCGGCGCTCAGCCAGGCCAGCCGCGAGGCGTTACGTCGTCGGGAGCTGTATGCCCAGCAGCTGGTTTCGCGTGAAATGATGGAACAGTCGATGCAGGTCGAAACCGGGGCGCGGGCGGCGCTGGCGCAGGCGCGCTTGAAGGCTGCCTCCTTGGCCCCCGGGAACCCCGGGGAGGCGGCAGCGCGGGAACGGGTGCAAGCGGCCCGTGCCGAACTGGCAAAAACCACTGTGCGTGCGCAGGTCGATGGCACCGTACTGACCCGCAATGCTGAGCCGGGCGACGTCGTTCAGCCGGGACGCGTGCTGTTTGAAATTGCCCGCGCGGGCCAGACCGAGCTGCTGGTGCCGGTGGATGAGAAAAATCTTGGCGTACTGGCGCTTGATCAGCCAGCCGTCTGCGTGACCGATGCGTACCCGGACCGTCCGTTCCGCGCCACGGTCAGTTTCATCGCACCGGCGGTCGACCCGCAGCGCGGCAGCGTGGATATTCGCCTGGCGCTGGATCCGGTGCCCGGGTTCTTGCGCCAGGACATGACGGTGTCGGTCAACGTGGAGACCGGTCGTCGGGAACACGCTCTGGTGGTTCCCAACGATGCCCTGGTGTTCGGCGATGACGGCCACGTCTCCGTCTGGACCGTCAGCGGTGGCCGTGCGATGCGCGTTCCGGTGACTTTGGGCCTGCGTGGAATCACCGTGGCAGAGGTGCTCACGGGATTGATCGAGAACGACGTCGTGCTGGGATCCCCCGCATTGACGCTCACCGACGGTGACCGGGTGCGTACCAGCGAACAGCCGGTTCTGGCGGAGCCGGCCAACACCGCGAGGGATCGCGAAGTGCCGATCAAGTTCGACTGACCGCGATGTGGACCGAATGGACCATCGCCACCCGGTTCCTGCGGGATGGTCGTGCCCAGAGCACGCTGATTCTTGTGGGCATCGCGGTGGGTGTAGCCGTCATCGTATTTATTACCGCCCTGATCACCGGTCTGCAAGGCAACATCGTCGAACGAACCCTCGGTACCCAGGCGCACATCAAGGTCTCGCCGCCCGACGAAATCAACCGCGTCGTTCCTTTGGCCCGGCCGGCCTTTCGAATGGTGCTGGAGAGCAAGCGCGCACAGCGCCTGCGGTCCATCAACAACTGGCAGCAACTGCGCGATGTACTCGATCATTTTCCGCAGGTGACCGCGGTCTCGCCGATCATCTCGGGTCCGGCGTTCGCACGTCGCGGCGAAGCGCTGCAATCGGTTGCTCTGGTCGGTATCGATCCGGAGCGTTACCAGCGAATTCTTCCCATAGGCGACGACATCATCGATGGGGACTTCCGGATCGGCGCCGGCGAGACGGTGATCGGCAAACAACTGGCGCTCGACCTGGGGGTCGGCGTGGGCGACAAATTGCGCCTGGAGACCGGGCAGGGGGGTGCCAGCGTGGTCACCGTCGCCGGCATCTTCGAGCTGGGCGTGCGCGAACTGGATGCGCGCTACGTCTACCTGGACATGAGCCAGACGCAGTCGCTGCTGGACCTGCCGGGGGCGGCCACGGTCATCGATCTCACTGTCACCGACATCTTCCGCGCCGACGTCATTGCCACCCGCATCCGCCGCCTCACGGGGCAGAAAGTCGAAAGCTGGATGGAAAGCAACGCGCAACTGCTCAACGCGCTGCGTAGCCAGAGCATGTCGACGCGCATGATTGGCGTCTTTGTCGCCCTCAGCGTTGCACTGGGCATTGCGAGCGTGCTGTCGGTGAGTGTGGTCCAGCGCACGCGTGAGATCGGCATCCTGCGCGCGATCGGCATTACCCGCGCGCAGATGCTGCGCGTGTTTCTGATCCAGGGTGCGCTGCTGGGCTTGCTCGGGTCCTTGCTGGGCGGTGTCTGCGGATTCGGTCTGGTCACAGCGTTCAACAAGCTGGGTCCGGGACTGTTCTACATCCCGGTTGATCCGTGGTTGCTGGTCGCGGCCGCTGCGCTGGCAACAGTGACCGGAGTGGTGGCGGCTGCCATTCCCGCGCGTCGGGCCGCGCGTCTGGATCCGGTCGAGGCGATCCGGCATGTCTGAGCCGCATCGCCAGCCCGGGTCGAGCCCACCTGCGGGCCGCCGTGAGTCCGTCGCGATGGAGGGTGCAAGGCCTGCGCGGGGCGGCCACGATGGTAACCAGGAAGTCCTGCGACTGGACGCGGTAAAGAAGAGCTACAACGTGGGCCTGCATACCGAGGTGGAGGTGCTGCACGGTCTTGACCTGCACCTGCTGCGCAGCGACTTCACCGCATTGGTAGGTGCGTCCGGTTCGGGCAAGAGCACCTTGCTCAATCTGATCGGATTGCTCGACACACCGACGCAAGGAGAGATTCACCTTCTTGGCGAGGCAACACGTGCGATGGACGATCTGCGCCGCACTGCCTTGCGCGGCCGATCGATTGGCTTCGTGTTCCAGTTCCATCACTTGATCCAGGCCTTTACCGCGCTGGAAAACGTCCTGATGCCGTTGATGGTGGCAGGCGGAAAACCCAGCGGTGCACAGCGCGATCTGGCCCGAGGGCTCCTGTTCGAGGTAGGTCTGGAAGGGTTCGCGGAGCGTAAACCGGACCAGCTGTCAGGCGGTCAGCAACAGCGTGTCGCAGTGGCACGTGCGCTGGTCACGCGCCCCGCATTGCTGCTCGCCGATGAGCCTACCGGAAATCTTGACAGCAAAACCGCGGCAGACGTGTTCGCGCTGTTTCGCAAGTTCAACCGGGAATTCGGCTGCGCGGTGTTATTGGTAACCCACGATCTCCGACTCTCATCCCAATGCGACCGCACGGTTACGCTGGCCGATGGCCGGATCAGCGCGGATACGGCTGATCCGGATGCCGGCCGCGATCCGCGCCCACCACGTGCAGCAACATCACCTGCGCCGTGATGATGAACATCGCCAGTCCCGCGAGAAGAAACGGATTGATGAACCACTGGTCGCCGAAACTGAATTTTCCCGCCCAGATCTTCTTCCATCCCCCGAAGTGCTGCTCAGCCGCGACCACCAGTCCGAGGACGCCGACCACCGTGCCGATGTAGCGTGACATCCAGTGGCCGGGGTGCGGCAACATCATCATCAGACCCAGCACGCCAATCACCGAGCGCTGCGTGCGGCAGTACGGACAGTGATAGACCAACTCCGCCAAATCCACCGCCCACGTGCCGATGCACACCAGTATCGCAATGGCGCCCAACAGGCGGATATGACGGGTGTACGTATCGAGATCCATGAGCATTCGGATAGAGGTCCGGCAGTAGGTGGATAGGGCGGTTCGTCACGCCATGACGACATTGCGGCCCTGGTGTTTGGCACGGTACAGCGCGTTGTCCGCCTGCTCCAGCCATGAATCCAGATGGGTGGGCGTGCGGGGTGCCAGCGCCAGGCCGATGCTTACCGTAGGCGTGACATCGGGATAGTCCAGCAGGCGTATCTGTTCCACCTCGCGGCGCAGCCGCTCGGCGATCACGAATGCTTCCGCTTCGGTGGTGTCGGGCAGCAGTACGGCAAACTCGTCCCCGCCACGTCGACCGATATGGTCCCGAGGGCGCATGACCCGCCGCATCCGTTTTGCCAGTTCGCGCAGCGTCGCGTCCCCGGCCTGGTGCCCATGCTCATCGTTGATCTGCTTGAACCGGTCCACGTCGATCAGCAGGATGCAGTCATGGCGGGACGTGTGCTGGTCGGCCAATACCTGCTCGGCCTTTTCCTCCCAGTCGCCACGGCGGGACAGCCCTGTCAGGGTGTCAATGCGTCGCAAACGGTCAAGCTCGCGATTCTGCACGGTGACCTTGCGGATCAACTGATACCGGCCAACACTCACCGCCATTGTGTGGATCAGCAGCATCGGCAGACATGCCAGCAGCACCGGCATCGGGGTCTCCAGACTGACGCCGGTACCAAACACGACGGCACTGGCCACTGCGCCCAGTACCAGCGCCGGCAGCGAAAGCAGCCACAGCCTTCTGAAGCCGCTGCTGAGTTTGTCCACGGTGCTCAGGGTCACCAGCAGCATGCTGGGAAGCAGGTTGAAATGCATCAACGGCAACATTGCACCGGCGATGACCGAGTCAATCAGCAGGTTATGTCTTTCCGCCTGGATCGGATCGGCGTGGCGGAGTGCCCGCCAGTAGGCGAAGTGTGGCCAGCCCAGGCAACCCAGCACGACAAACGCCCAGACAGGCCACACCGGGTTCAACCGGTAGAGCACCGAGGACACTGCGAGCCCGCCTACCGCCATGCCGACCACCCGGTAGGGATAGATCAGCCGGCTGACCCGCGTCTGTTTGTCCGAGGGGCCGCTTTTCATTCCGCGGATGGCGCGTTCAGCGCATATTCCCGGAGGGCCCGCCATCCCGGCGATCGTCCACGTCGATCGTGCGTATCCATAGAAACGGCTCCCCCCGGCAGTCCTTGTCGGAGCATACACCGACGCAAGTGCGTGACTCAGTCCTCCGGGTGCTCCCCCACAGCGTCGCGACCGGATGCGTCGGCTTGGGCTTCCCCGCGCGCCATGGCCTCGAAGACGCCATCCCGCCGGACCCAGGCATGAAACAACGCAGCACCCAGGTGCATCATCACCGTCGCGAACAGCAATGCCGCGAACCAGGTGTGCGCGCCGCGCAGAATTGCGTAGACGGTCGGGTCGTGGGGTGCGATGGCTGGCAGCTGGAATCCGCCAAACATGACCACCGGATACCCCCCTGCCGACAGCATCGACCAACCAATCAGCGGCATGGCAAACATCAGGCCATACAGCAGCCAATGCGAGGCGTGCGCGGCGGTGGCCTGCCAGCGCGGCAGGTCGGACGGCAGCGGTGGCGGTGGGTGGCGCAGCCGGTTGGCCAATCGCACGATCACCAGCAGCAGGATTGCGATGCCGACGGGCCGGTGCAGATCGACCAGCCAGGGCCGCTCGCTCACCGAGCTGACCATGCCAACGCCCACGAACAGCATCGTCAGGATCAGCAGCGCCATCGTCCAGTGCAGAACTCTGGCAGTGAGGTTGAAATGGGAAGGCGTGCTCATGGGGTCGCTCCCTCTGCCGGCGCTTGCCCCGTGGCTTCGGACGCGTGTCCAGCGGCGATGTCTCGTTCACGGCGATTGAAGGAGACCGAATATACCGCCGAGCGCGCGGCCAGAATCGGATCCTCGGAGCCATCCACGCCAGGCGGCAGGATCAGCGGATCGAAGTTGACGTCACGACAGGCGCCCGTGGTCTGCGGCTCGGAGCGCTCGATTACGACCTTGCCCACCGCTACTTGCGGCGCACTTTCGGGCCAGACCTGCGAGGGATCGGTGATCGAGTCATCCGGGCCACCGATGGTCACCACCATGTCCCAGCGCAGTGGGCCTTGGGCAAGGCGCTGGGCGAGGTCGTCGGCGAGGAAGTCGGCGTCCGCGGCGGCCCGCTGATCAGCGGTCATCTCCTCGAATGCCGCCTCCGGCTGCATCGACCAGCGTACGTGGCGATGGCCGCCGCCTGCATCATCAAAGCGGAAGGTATTGACGCCGTTGTAACGGGTATTGGCGAAGCTGTTCGACCACGGCGCGGTCTTGGCCCAATGCGCGAAGTTGGCGCTCTCAGGATGCGCTTTGGCGAACGCGGCCATTTTGGCCGGATCCGGCTTGCCGGTGGCAGGATCTGGCGCGGAGGCGACGGATTGTTCGTAGAACGCACGGACCGAGGAGACCGCGAAAAACGGAAAGCTGTTCATGGCCATGCGCCATTCGTGGCCGTTGTCATCCACCAGTTGCAGCGCCATGCTGCGCACGCGCGCGCTACCGTCCATGCCATGCGGTGCACCCCCGCCGATGGACATCCGCCCCAACAGGGGTGAGCGACCGGGTTTGAATATGCCTGCCTTCGACAGGGCCTGACCCTCACCGTTGCTTTCGAAGTACCCGGAGACGCACACGCCCTTCGCGTGCGCACGCCGGTACCCGGGATAGACGTTGCCGTTCGCGGTCTGGATCGCGTCGGCCATCGCCTGCGGCGTCAGGCGTCCGGGGGCCAGCCAGCCGCCCACCCACGCAAACAGCAGAACGACGGCGCCGATGATGGCGGCAATGGCTGCCAGTGCCGGCAAGTAGCGCCCAACCTTTGGCTGCGCTGGGGGTTCACGAGGGGGCATGGTGGGACTCGCACGGAAACGGTGGCGGCATCCAGCATATAACGCCGGATGAGCCCCGGTAACGTTACGTTGCAATAGCCCGCACTACCCTGTGGGGGCAGTGAATCGCGGGTGGAGGAATTCCATGGCAACAGGCTGGGCAGGCGATGGCGCCGTGCAGGACCAGATCGACGCAACGGTTGCGGACGCGGTCGAGCGTGCGCGCAGGCAACTGGCAAATGGGCCGGGACTGCCCCGCTGCGAGGAATGCGACGAGCCGATTCCCGAGGCCCGCCGCGCGGCGGTGCCGGGCGTCCGCTTGTGCGTGGAATGCCAGCAGGCTCGCGACGACGATCACGCCGAAATCGGTTACAACCGTCGCGGAAGCAAGGACAGTCAACTGCGATGAATTTTCCCGGCCGCCGCAGTGGTCGCCTCTACAGATCTGAATGGGGCCTGCGTATGCTGCTCGGCAGGCCCGCCAAGGAACACTGATACGCATGTCAGAACCAATTGCCACCCGCATTCACAACTTCAGCGCCACCGATATTGATGGCCAACCCCGGGACTTGGGCGAGTTCGAGGGCAAGGTGCTGTTGGTCGTCAACGTCGCTTCCAGGTGCGGTTTCACGCCCCAGTACGAAGGCCTTGAATCGCTGTGGCGCCAGTTTGGGCCCGGCGGGCTGGTCGTGCTGGGCTTCCCCTGCGACCAGTTCGGTCATCAGGAGCCGGGCGACGAAGCAACGATTCGCCAGTTCTGCTCCACCACCTACGGGGTGACCTTTCCGATGTTTGCCAAGGTCGACGTCAATGGCGATCAGGCCCACCCGCTGTGGCGCTGGCTCAAACAGGAGAAGGGCGGATTCCTGGGACTGGACGCCATCAAATGGAACTTCACCAAGTTCCTGGTCGGTCGCGACGGCCGCGTCTTGAAGCGCTACGCGCCGACCGACAAACCCGCGTCGTTGACCGCGGACATCGAGGCGGCTTTGCATGCTCCTGGAGCCTGAACCCCACGGCTTGATCCTCACCGGATCCAGCTTCCGAATTGAATTTCGCCGCGACGGTGATCGCCTGAGGGCCGAACTGACCGGCGTGGCAGGTTGTCTTGCTACGGTCACCGAGTGCTGGCGGATGATTGCCAGCGAAACGGTGCGCTCCGGCGTATCCATGTTGCTGGTCGTGGACCACAGCAGCGGAGATGCGTTGACGCTGGAGGAATTGGAGCAATTCATCCGGCTGTTGGCTGGCATTGGACTGGAAGGCGTGCGGGTGGCCTATGTCGGCTCGGACCCGGCCAAAGCAGTCAACAACGAAGCCACCGAGATCTACGCCCGCGAGAGAGGATTTATCACGCGGGTGTTCCACGTCGAGTCCGACGCAACGACGTGGCTGCGCCACGGCGAGCGCTGACGCGCCGCGCGCAGAGGTTCGTCAGCGGTTTTCGTTCGCTCGCGCGAAAGCCGCCGCCAGGGCGTTGTTTGCCGGTGGTGCCGCTGATCGGCCAGTTGCCCTGGCGGCGGGTCTTTCGGCGGGTTTGCCAGCAGGTTTGGCAGCGGGTTGGGCTGGGGAGCGCGGTTTTGCGGGACGCGCCGCTGCGCCACCATGTGCTGCGCGCGGCCGCTCGACACGCCCCGCGTCGCGGCCGGCCGTTGGCGCGGCGCGCGCCGTGGCAGGTGCCGTCTCTGCCATCGGGGTCTCGTCCAGCCGGCAGGTCAGCGCAATACGCTTGCGCGGGATGTCGACCTCCATCACCTTGACCTTGATCACGTCGCCCGCCTTGACCACGTCGCGCGGGTCCTTGACGTAACGGTCGGCGAGCATCGAGATGTGAACCAGTCCGTCCTGGTGCACGCCGATGTCCACGAAAGCGCCAAACGCGGCGACGTTGCTGACCACGCCTTCCAGCACCATGCCCACCTGCAGGTCTTTCAGCTCCTGCACGCCCTCGGCGAAGCGCGCCGCCTTGAACTCGGGACGCGGGTCACGCCCGGGCTTTTCCAGTTCCTTGAGGATGTCGCGCACCGTCGGCAGACCGAACCGCTCGTCGGTGTAGTGCGCGGCATCCACGCTGCGCAGGAACGTGGTGTCGCCTATCAGCTGCTTCACCGCACGGCCGCACTGCTGGACGATACGTTCGACCACCGGATAGGCCTCCGGGTGCACCGAGGACGCATCCAGCGGCTGATCACCGTTGGCCACACGCAGGAAGCCGGCGCACTGCTCGAAGGTCTTGTCGCCCAGCCGCGGGACTTTCAGCAGCGACTTGCGGTTGCTGAAGGCGCCGTTCTGATCGCGGTAGACCACGATGTTCTCGGCCACGCTTGAACTCAGGCCCGAGACGCGGGCGAGCAGGGCGGCCGAGGCGGTATTGACGTCCACACCGACCGCGTTGACGCAGTCCTCCACCCGCGCATCCAGCGCGCGCGCAAGGCGGTACCCGTCGACATCGTGCTGGTACTGACCCACGCCAATGGCCTTGGGCTCGATCTTGACCAGCTCGGCCAACGGATCCTGCAGGCGCCGGGCGATGGAGACGGCTCCGCGCAAGGAAACGTCCAACCCGGGAAATTCCTTTGCCGCCAGTTCCGAGGCCGAATACACCGAGGCGCCCGCTTCACTGACCACGATTTTCTGCATCTTCAGATCGGGCGCCAGCTTGATCAGGTCGCCAGCCAACTTGTCGGTCTCGCGCGATGCGGTGCCGTTGCCGATCGCAATCAGCTCCACCCCGTGTTTGACGCACAGCGCCCGCAGGATGTGGAGCGAGCCGTCCCACTGGTTGCGCGGCTGGTGGGGGAAAATGGTGTCGGTATCGACCAGCTTGCCGGTTGCATCCACCACCGCGACTTTGACCCCGGTACGCAGCCCGGGATCAAGCCCGAGCACCGCCTTGGGACCGGCGGGAGCTGCCAGCATCAGATCGGTGAGATTGTCGCCGAAGATTGCGATCGCCTCGGCCTCGGCCTTCTCGCGGGCCTGACCGAACAGGTCAAGCAGCAGATGCAGGTGCAGCTTCGCCTTCCAGGTCAGGCGGCACGCGTTGAGCAACCAGGCGTCCGCCGGGCGGTCGCGGTTGGCGACGCCGGCATGGTGGGCGACGCGCGCCTCGGCCTGGGCATGGCCGGCCTCGGCGTCCTTGCCCGGGTCCAGGTCCAGCTGGATGAACTCCTCGCGGCGTGCGCGCAGCAGCGCCAGCATCCGGTGCGAGGGAATCCTCGCCAGTGGCTCGGCGTGGTCGAAGTAGTCGCGGTACTTCGCGCCCTCGCTCTCCTTGCCTTCGATCACCCGGGCGCGGATCACCCCGATGCCGGTCAACCACTCGCGCAGTTCCCCCACCAGGGCGGCGTCCTCGCCCCAGCGCTCCATGAGGATCGCGCTGGCACCTTCCAGCGCTGCTTTGACGTCGGCCACCTCCCGGTCGGGATCGACGAAGCCGGCGGCAACGGTCTCCGGCACCTGCGTCGGGTCTGCGAGCAAGCTGTCCGCCAGCGGTTCCAGGCCTGCTTCACGGGCGATCTGGGCGCGGGTGCGGCGTTTGCGCTTGAAGGGCAGGTACAGGTCCTCCAGGCGCGATTTGCTGTCGGCGGCATCGATATCGGCGCGCAGCTCGTCGGTCAGCTTGCCCTGCTCATCGATGCTGGCAAGCACCGTGGCGCGTCGGTCCTCCAGTTCGCGCAGGTAGATCAGGCGAGTCTCCAGATTGCGCAACTGGGTGTCGTCCAGACCCTCGGTGACTTCCTTGCGATAGCGCGCAATAAACGGCACCGTTGCGCCCTCGTCCAGCAGCCCGATCGCGGCGAGCACCTGGGCCGGGCGGGCGCCGATTTCCACCGCGATGGTTCCCGCAATCTGGTTGGCCACATCGTTGGCGGCACGTATGCGGCTGGGGGAGGTGGTGCTGGGAGCGGCGTGGGTGGTTTCGGACATTGCGGTGCAACCTTGGTGGAGACGGGGCCCCGCACAGCAGGGAGGCCGAGTGTGGCCGCGCCAAGGCGAGTGGGGAAGCCGTTGACAGGACGCCTGCCGGCGCCTAAGGGCGCGACCTGGCGGTCATTTTTCGACGAACGCGCGCTCGAACACGTAATCGCCGGCGACGCCGATCCGCGGTGCGGCACAGAACCCGCGACCGTCCAGCAGGGCGCGGAAATCGGCCAGCATCTGCGGGCTGCCGCAAACCATCGCACGGTCGTGCGCCGCATCCAGCGGAGGCAGACCAAGGTGATTCGCCATCTGGCCGCTGGCCATCAGGTCGGTCATGCGACCGCGGTGGTCGTCCCCGTCGACCATGAACTCCTCGCGGGTCACCGCCGGGTAGTAGCGCAACTTGGCCGTAATGGCATCGCCAAGAAACTCGTGCCGGGGCAATTCGTTGAGGATGTAGTCGCGATACGCCAGATCACTGGCGCGACGAACGCCGTGGGTCAGGATGATGTTGTCGAAACGCTCGTAGACCTCGGGATCCTTGATGATCGACAGCCATGGCGCAAAGCCGGTACCGGTGCCCAGCAGATACAGGTTGCGGCCGGGATGGAGGTCGTGAATCAACAGCGTCCCTGTCGGTTTGCGGCCGACGCGGATGGTGTCACCCGGCTGGATATGCTGCAGGCGCGAGGTCAGCGGGCCATTGGCGACCTTGATCGAGAAAAACTCCAGTTGCTCTTCCCAGTTGGCACTGGCGATCGAGTAGGCACGCATCAGCGGCTTGTTCGACCCGTCCGGCTGGGGGGTGTCGAGGCCGATCATGACGAATTGCCCGTTCTCGAAACGGAAGCCGTCATCGCGGGTGGTGGTGAAGCTGAAGTAGTCGTCCGTCCAATGACGGACGTCCAGCACGGTTTCGGTGCCGAAGGCAGAGGACATGTCTTGGGTTGCTGCGTGGAATGCGTGGGAGCGGTCATTTTAGCCGATCGCGCGGGCAGGGCTCCCGCGCGATCGGCGCGACCACAAAAGTCACTTCACCCCTGTCAGCGGACCACCGTCACCGGCACGCTCGCGTGGGCGATGACCTTGCTGGCTGTGGAACCCAGCAGCAGACCGCGCAGCGAGGAGTGTCCACGTGACCCCATCACCACCAGGTCGACCGCGTCCTTGGCGGCCATCTCCACAATGGCCTTGTCGGCATCTTCCACCACGGCGCGCGCATCGAACTCCAGCCCCGCATCGGTCAGCGCGGCACGGGCATCCTTCAGCGCGTAGCGGCTGTTGTCGGCGTGGTAGTCCCGTGTGCCCTGTGCGCCGAGCTTCACCTCGACGCCGTGCAGCAAGGGTATGTCGGCATGCAGCAGGACAATCTGTGGCGGCGATGCGAGACCTCTGGCCAGTTTCACCACGAACGTGGCGGCGCGGGTGCTGTGTTCGCTGCCGTCCACGGCAAGCAGGATCTTCATCGATGTGCTCCTGACATAGGGTATGCGGCCACTATGGCGCTTCGGCAGACGGGGCGCTTGATCGAGGTCAAACCCCGCCTCGTTTGGCTCACCGGGGACCGCGTTCCTCCCGCGGTTTCGCACGCCGATCGCCCATCAACGCGCTGATCACGATGGCAATGCCCAGACCCGCGCCGACCGTCAGCAGCAGCAAGGCGATGGCCGGATAACCGAGCAGTTGCGGCCCGGCGCCGGCGCGCATCATGAACGCTGCCGCGAGGATCAGCGCTGCGGTGACCGCACCGGCGGCAATGCGGTTGGCGATCTTCTGCAGCGCCTCCAGCAGCTGTGAGTCGTCCAGACCCGTGATCCGCATCTGCAGACGGTTGTCGGCCACCAGCGACAGTGCATCGCTGATCTTGCGCGGTGCGTCACGCAGCAGTTCGTGGAGGTCGATCATCTCGCCGGCGAGACTGGAAGGCGACAGGGATTTGCGCAGCCGCTCGCGCATCACATGCTGCAGATGGTCCTCAACCACGCCCTTCACGTCGAGGTTCGGGTCCAGGGCGATGCACACCGACTCCAGACTCAGCAACGCTTTGCCAAGCAGACTCATCTCCGGCGGCGTACGCAGTCCGCAGGCGGTCGCAATCCGGGTCAGGTCCAGCACCAGGCGACCCTCCGAGAGCTGGGTGCCGCGCACGCGCGAGGAGCGTGCCGCGTAGCGGGCCACCAACTGGCTCACCTCGCGCAGATAGGTCTCGCCGTCGAAATCCGCCAGCCGCGTACCCATCGATATCGCCTCCGCGGCGACGTCCTCGCCACGGCCGTCAACCGCGGCGAACAAAAGTTTCAGCAACCGTTCGCGTTGCTTGGGCGGCACGTGCGCGACCATCCCGAGGTCGAAAATCGCCAGGCGACCGTCGTCAGTCACCAGCAGGTTGCCGGGGTGGGGGTCGGCGTGGATCTCGCCGTGGATGAAGGTCTGGTCCAGATAACCGCGCATCAACGCGTCCGCGAGGTGGCCCATGGGCTCCTCGGCCCGGCGCATGCCGCTGATCTGGGTGACCTTGGTGCCCACCACCAACTCCATGGTCAGCAAGCGCGTACGGGTGAGGTCCCACACCGGGGCCGGTACCATGAGCGCCGGATAGCCCTCGAAATGCTTGGCGAAGCGCTCCAGGTTCTCCGCCTCGCCGCGGTAGTCCAGCTCCGCCAGCAGGGTTTTGCGGAACTCGTGCACCCAGTCCGAAAAGCGCACCTTGCGGCCGAGTTCGGTCGACCGATCCACCCGTCCGGCGATGCTTGCGAGGGCATCCAGGTCGGCGCGGATCTGCTCCAACGCATGCGGTCGCTGCACCTTCACCGCGACCGGGGTGCCGTCGCGCAAGGTTGCCCGGTGCACCTGGGCCAGCGAGGCGCATCCCAACGGTTGCTCGTCGAAACTGGCGTAGGCCTTGCTGAGACGGAAGCCCAGTTCGTCCTCCACGGTTGCGCGCACGACCGCGAACGGCAGTGGCGTGACGTCGTCCTGCATCCGCTCCAGCGCGTCCACATACGCCTGCGGGACCATGTCCGGACGCGTCGAGAGGGATTGCCCGATCTTCACGAAGGTAGGTCCGAGCGCCTCCAGATCGTCCACGAACTGCTCCGGCGTGCCATCAGCCGGAGGAGCCTCGTTGCTGTCGACCGTATCGCTCAGATCCAGACCGCCGAACACGCCCGAATTTCGGTACTTGAGCAGGAAGCCGATGATCCGCGCCGTTCGAGCCAGGCCGTGCTCGACGTCGTTGCCGGAGTCGATCTGCGGTGCGGGCGTCGATGCCCCGGTTTGGGGGGCGTC
>JBDSPO010000174.1:0-9856 GCA_039930265.1 Lysobacter sp.
GAACCTGCGCGTGACTGATCAACGCGAAAATCAGGCTGCCGCCGACGACGTTGCCGGCAAGCGTCGGCAAGGCAAAGCGGAACGCCGCCTCGGCGAGCGTGGACTGGCCGGCGAACACCATGTACATAGCCTCCGCCGAGCCCACCACGATATGGGTGAACCCCCCGATCGCGATCACGTAGGTGCAGATCACAATGATCGCGAGCCGCGAGCGCTCGGTCGCGGCCATCATCCAGACCATCATTGCGATGATCCAGCCGGCCAGGATGCCCTTGGTGAACATTTCCAGTGCGCTGTTCGCCATGAGTTCGCGACCGACCGCGGCAAAGGATGCCTGGGTGGCGGTGTCGAACTGCTGCATATGCAGCAAACCGAACGCGAACATCGCGGTCCCGACCAGGTTGAAGGCGAGCACCACCGACCACAGCCGCAGCAGCCGGCCGACGTTGTGTACGGAGGGTTTGGTCATCACCGGCAGGACGGCGGTGAGTGTGTTCTCGGTGAACAATTGCTGGCGGGCGATGATCACCGCCAGGAACCCGAAGGTGTACCCGAGTCCTTCCACCAGATAGGCACCCGACAGCCCTTCCATGTGCCGGTGCAACACGCCGCGGGCCAGGAAGGAGAAGCCCATGGTCAGGCCCGCCGCGAACGCCGACCACGCCAGGGGTGCCAGACTGCGCTTCAGCTCCTCCTGACCGGCGCTGCGGATGATTTCGTGCAGCAACGCGATGCGCGGTGAGCTTCGTTCCTCGACGTCGCGACGCTCCTGCGCAGACAGCGAAAAGCCGCTGTCGGATGCCTCGTTCAGCGTCGCTTCCACCTCGGCCTCATCGCGGGCCTCGGTCTGCGCGTCGATGCGCTTGCGCGCATCTTTGTTGATCGGGTCTGGCATGGACCGTTTATCGCACAAGCGGGCGTGACGCACCTGCATGCTCGCAGGTGCGTGGCCCCGTCCCGATCAGTCGCCCAGGGTCAGCAACGAGGCGTTGCCGCCGGAGGCCGTGGTATTGATGGTGACCGTCTTCTCGGTGGTGAATCGGGTCATGTAGAGCGGTCCTCCGGCCTTGGGACCGGTGCCCGACAGGCCCTGGCCACCGAACGGCTGCACCCCGACCACCGCGCCGATCTGGTTGCGGTTGACGTAGCAGTTGCCGACCCGCGCGCGCGCCGCGATCCGCTCCACGGTGGCGTCGATGCGCGAGTGCACGCCGAGGGTCAGGCCGTAGCCGGTGGCGTTGATCGCGTCGATCACGCCGTCCAGATCATTGGCCTTCCAGCGCACCACGTGCAGCACCGGTCCGAACACCTCCTTGTCGAGCTGCTCCAGCGACTTGAGCTCGTAGGCGCGCGGGGCGAAGAACGTGCCGTGCGCGGTGTCCTCGTCCAGCGCGACCACCGCGATCGGCGTGGCTTCGCGGTCCATGCGCTCGGCGTGGTGGTGCAGCATCGCCAGCGCGTCGGTGTCGATGACCGGACCGACGTCGGTCGACAGCAGGCCCGGGTCGCCGACCTTCAGTTCGGCCATCGCCCCGGCCAACATGGCAATGACCTTGTCGGCGATGTCCTCCTGGACGAACAGCACCCGCGCGGCGGAGCAGCGCTGTCCGGCGGAGGCGAACGCCGATGACATCGCGTCCTGCACCAGCTGCTCGGGCAGCGCGGAGGAATCGGCGATCAGGGCATTCTGGCCACCGGTTTCGGCGATCAGCACGCCGATCGCGCCAGCGCGCGCGGCCAGCGCACGATTGATCACGTTGGCGGTCTCGTTGGATCCGGTGAAGGCGACGCCGGCGATGCGGCGATCACGGGTCAATGCCGCACCGACGGTCGCGCCCTCGCCGGGGACGAACTGCAGCACATCCTCAGGCACGCCCGCCTCGTGCATCAAACGGGTCGCCGCATAGCCGATCAGGTTGGTCTGCTCGGCCGACTTGGCGATCACGGTGTTGCCGGACGCCAGCGCGGCGGCGGCCTGACCCAAGTAGATCGCCAGCGGGAAGTTCCACGGGCTGATGCAGACAAACACACCGCGGCCACCGATTTCCAGCGTATTGGACTCGCCGGTCGGACCCGGCAGTGGCTCGGGGTGGAACATCGTGCGTGCCTGGGCCGCGTAATAGCGCAGGAAGTCCACCGCCTCACGGACCTCACCGACGCCATCGGCGATGGATTTGCCGGCCTCCTTGGTGCACATCGCGATGAATTCGGGCATCCGCGATTCCAGCAGCGTGGCGGCATGCTCCAGGATGGCGGCGCGGCTGGCCGCCGGGGTCCGGTTCCACTGCGGGAACGCGGCCACCGCATTGCCCAGCGCCTTTTCCACGACCTCCGCATTGGCGGGGAGCCAGTGGCCGACCACTTCGCGGCGGTCCGCCGGGTTGGTGACCGCCAGCTGATCGCCGGTCGGATGCGCGCCAGGGACCAGCGGCATGGCGCGCCAGTCGCGCGCGGCCGCGCTGTTGATCTGTTCGGCCAGTGCGCGCAGCCGGTTGTCGTCGGCGAGATTGACGCCCATCGAATTGCTCCTGTCGCAGTAGTTGAGTGTGTCGGCGTAACTGCGGAATAGATCCACCGGCAGCGGGATACGCGGATGGGGAATGCTGGTGAAGGCCGCGACGGCCTGCAGCGGGTCGCGCACCAGATCCTCGATGGCGACCGACTCGTCGGTGATGCTGTTGACGAAGCTGGAATTGGCGCCGTTTTCCAGCAGGCGGCGCACCAGATAAGGCAGCAGTTCCTCATGACTGCCTACCGGCGCATAGACCCGGCACGGCACGTTCAACCGGTCGGCCGGGATGACTTCCGCATACAGGTCGTCGCCCATGCCATGCAGCTTCTGGAACTCGAACTCGACCCGCTCGCCGTCGCGGTTCGCCATCGCGAACACCGCCGCGATGGTCTGCGCGTTGTGGGTCGCAAACATCGGATAGATCGCGTCGGAGGCCGCCAGCATCCGCCGCGCGTTGGCCAGGTAGGACACGTCGGTATTGGGCTTGCGGGTAAACACCGGGTAGCCGGAGTAACCGTCCACCTGGGCCCGCTTGATCTCGCTGTCCCAGTACGCTCCCTTGACCAGACGCACGGGAATCCGGCGGCCGACGCGGCGGGCGAGGTCGGCCACGAAGTCAATCACCTCTGGTGCGCGCTTCTGGTAAGCCTGGATCGCCAGTCCGCAACCTTCCCAACCGTCCAGCGACACATCCGCGAAGGCGGCGGCGAAGACGTCCAGCGACAGTTCCAGCCGATCTGCCTCTTCGGCATCCACGGTCAGGCCGATGCCATGGCGGCGTGCCAGCCGCGCCAGCTCGAGCAGGCGCGGGGTCAACTCCGCAAGCACGCGATCGCGCTGGGCCAACTGGTAGCGGGGGTGCAGTGCGGAGAGCTTGACCGAGATGCTGGGAGTGACGAACACATCGGTGCCGGTGAACCGGCCGCTGTTGCCGATCGCACCGATGGCATCGCGGTAGGACTGCAGGTAGCGCTGCGCATCCGCGTCGGTCAGCGCGGCCTCGCCGAGCATGTCGTAGGAGTAGCGGTAGTTGGCGTTGTCGCCCTTGCGCGAGCGCGTCAGCGCCTCGTTGATGGTGCGCCCCATCACGAACTGGTGGCCCATGATCCGCATGGCCTGGCGTACCGCGAGGCGGATCACCGGTTCGCCGATCCGTCCGGCCAGGCGCCCGAAGGCCCCATGCACGTCGCGCTTGGTGTCATCGGCCAGGTCGACCAGACGGCCGGTCAGCATCAGGCCCCAGGTGGAGGCGTTGACCAGTACCGAATCGGACTGGCCGACATGGCGCTTCCAGTCCGCATCACCGAGCTTGTCGCGGATCAGCTTGTCGGTGGTGATCGGGTCGGGAATCCGCAGCAGCGCCTCGGCCACGCACATCAGCAGCACCCCTTCCTCGCTGCCCAGATCGTATTGGCGCATGAAGGCTTCAATCGCACCCTGTTGGGACGCGCGCGCGCGCACCCGGGCGACCAGATCGGTGGCCATCGCCTGCACCGCGGCCTGCTCGGCCGGCGGCAGCGTCGCCTGCGCGACCAGGTGCTGGACATGGGTGGACTCGTCGCGCACCCACGCCCCGGCGAGCGCGGCACGGAAACCCGCGGGGGCAGCGGGCAGTTCCGGCGCGATCAGCGCCCGCAGCGGCGTCGGCAAACCGGGGGAAGAAGAGGGCATGGGCATCGGATCCGCAAGGTCAGGACGACGGGAGGTCGGCCGTGGGGCTGGTAGTCGGTTAGTCTAGGGAAAAATGGCCGGTCCCGCCTTGCCGGCTGGGGGTTTCAGCCCGTGCTGGAGTTGGCGGCCGGCCGATGTTCAGCTGCCGTTTTGTCCCGTGCAGATGATCCCGATCAAGGACGCGCGCACACCGCTCTGGCAGCGACGTCGCTTGCCGCGGTCCCCGGCGGCGGCTACCCTTTAACCGCTATCCGTAGCGTCCTGACCGACGTGACGGGCCCCAAGCGGGCTCGCCAGCCACCGTTCCCACACCACCGCCGCGTTGTTGCGGACGGCGTGGGTGACGGCATCCAGCGGAGCGGGAATCGCGTAACCACATGATCAACAAGCGGACTTTGGGGCTCGAATTGATGAAAGCCGGTCGTTTCAAGCAGTCAACCGCGGCGCTAGCCGCGATGGCAACCCCGATGCTGGCTTTCGCGCAAAGCGCGGACCCGCATCGGTGGCAGCTCAATATGGGCCGCGGGGTCACCCCGCTGTCCAACAATGCCTATGACGCGCACATGCTCGCGTTCTGGATCTGCCTTGGGATCGGCGTGTTGGTCTTCGCCGCAATGGGCATTGCGATGTTCCGTTTCCGCAAATCGCGCGGAGCGGTGGCCGATACCAGCTTCGTCCACAACACCCGGCTGGAGATCATGTGGACCCTGATACCGGTGATCCTGCTGGTGCTGATGGCGGCCCCGGCCACCACCAAGCTGGTCAAGATGTACGACCACCGGGATTCTGAAATCACGGTCAAGGTCACCGGTTACCAGTGGATGTGGGAATACGAGTACCTGGGCGAAGGCGTGAACTTCACCAGCCGGCTGGACCGCGAGCATGACCGGATCCGCCAGAGCGGCATCGTGCCGAGCCACGAAGAGCACCCCACCTATCTGCTGGAAGTCGACAACGTGCTGGTGCTGCCGGTCGACACCAAGGTCCGTTTCGTGATCACCGCCGACGACGTCCTCCATTCCTGGTGGGTGCCGGCGCTGGGCTGGAAGCAGGATGCGGTGCCCGGGATCATCAACGAGGCCTGGGCGGAGATCGACACGCCCGGAATCTACCGTGGCCAGTGCGCCGAACTGTGCGGCAAGGACCATGGCTTCATGCCGATCGTGGTGAAGGCCGTGCCCAAGGAGGAGTACCAGCAGTGGCTCGCCTCCATGAAGCCCGCACCTGCCGCGGTTCCCGCTCCGGCAGCGCCGGTCGAAGCGGCGCCTGCGCAGACTCCTGAAGCGACTCCCGAAATCGACGCCCCGGCCGCTGTCGCGGTCGCCGGCTGACCGCCATGCCGGCGTTTACACCACACGAATCCCAGAGGTAGGCCATGGCCGTCACCCACCCCGATACCGATATGCACGACGACCACGCCTACAAGCAGGGTTTCGTCCAACGCTGGCTGCTGTCCACCAACCACAAGGACATCGGCACGCTGTACCTGATTTTCAGCTTCGTGATGTTCATCATCGGCGGCGCGTTCTCCGTGGTGATCCGCACCGAACTGGCGCAGCCGGGCTTGCAGTTCGTCGATCCGGCGTTCTTCAACCAGATGACCTCGATGCACGCGCTGGTGATGATCTTCGGCGGCGTGATGCCGGCGTTCGTCGGCCTCGCCAACTGGATGATCCCGCTGCAGATCGGCGCGCCGGACATGGCGTTGCCGCGGATGAACAACTGGTCGTTCTGGATCCTGCCGTTCGCCTTCGCGATGCTGCTGATGACCCTGTTCCTGCCGGGCGGGGCGATGGGCGGTGGCTGGACCATGTACCCGCCGCTGTCGCTGCAGGGTGGCTCCAACGTGGCGTTCCAGATCTTCGCCATCCACATGATGGGCGTCAGCTCGATCATGGGCGCGATCAACGTCATCGCCACCGTGCTCAACATGCGCGCGCCGGGCATGGACCTGCTGAAGATGCCCATCTTCACCTGGACCTGGCTGATCACCGCGTTCCTGCTGATCGCGGTGATGCCGGTGCTGGCCGGGGCGGTCACCATGCTGCTGACCGACAAGTTCTTCGCCACCTCGTTCTTCAACGCCGCCGGCGGCGGTGACCCGGTGATGTACCAGCACATCTTCTGGTTCTTCGGACACCCGGAGGTCTACATCATGATCCTGCCGGCGTTCGGCATCGTCTCCGAGATCATCCCGACCTTCAGCCGCAAGCCGCTGTTCGGCTATCAGGCGATGGTGTACGCCACCGCGGCGATCGCGTTCCTGTCGTTCATCGTCTGGGCGCACCACATGTTCACCGCCGGCATGCCGCTGGGCGGGGAGCTGTTCTTCATGTACGCCACGATGCTGATCTCCATCCCGACCGGGGTGAAGATCTTCAACTGGGTTACCACGATGTGGCGCGGCTCGATCACCTTCGAGACACCGATGCTGTTCTCGGTCGCCTTCGTGATCCTGTTCACCATCGGCGGGTTCTCCGGCCTGATGCTGGCGATCGTGCCGGCGGACTTCCAGTACCACGACACCTACTTTGTGGTTGCGCACTTCCACTACGTGCTGGTCACCGGTTCGGTGCTGGCGCTGATCGCGGCGGTGTACTACTGGTGGCCCAAGTGGACCGGCCGCATGTACAGCGAGTTCTGGGGCAAGTTCCACTTCTGGTGGACGATGGTGTTCGTCAACCTGCTGTTCTTCCCGCAGCACTTCCTGGGTCTGGCGGGCATGCCGCGCCGCATTCCGGACTACAACGTGGTGTTCGCGGACTGGAACCTGGTCAGCTCGATCGGCGCGTTCGGCATGTTCGTGACCCCGTTCATGATGTTCGCGATCCTGTTGCACTCCAAGAAGTACGGTGCCAAGGCTGAAATGCGGGCCTGGGAAGGCGCCCGCGGTCTGGAGTGGACCGTCCCCAGCCCTGCGCCGCACCACACCTTCACCCTGCCGCCGGTGATCCGCGATGGTGACCTGGCCCACGGCGACGTCACCCACTGAATCCGACTGAGCAATGAGCCCGAACCGTCCCCCGCTGCCCGATGAACTGGTCGCCCGTCGCCGCAAGGCGGCGGCGCGGACGGCGCTGTGGCTCGGACTGGCGGCGGCGGCGGTCTACGTCGGTTTCATCCTCACCGGCGTGATCGGACGATGAGCGGCCCTGCCCCCGAGCGCGCGCCGCGTCGCGCGACCACCGGATTGGGCAAGATGCTGGTGGCCGCGGTGATCGCGTTCGCCTTCAGCTTCAGTCTGGTGCCGCTGTACCGGATCGCCTGCCAGAAGGTGTTCGGTATCCGGATGGAGAGCACGGCCAGCACCGACATCGCCAAGGCACGCGGTGCCCTGGACGAGGATCGGGTGATCACCGTGCAGTTCGACGGCGGGGTCAACTCGAAGCTGCCGTGGGCGTTCAAGCCCGGCGAAGCGAGCATGCAGGTGCGTCCGGGGCAGCAGTACGAGACGACCTACTTCGCGCACAACGAGAGTGACCGCACGATCGTCGGCAGCGCGGTGCCATCGGTGGCGCCGGCGCGGGCCTCGGGTTACTTCAGCAAGACCGAGTGCTTCTGCTTCACCGCCCAGACCATGGCGGCGGGGGAGTCGCGCGACATGCCGGTCC
Organism: Lysobacter sp.; assembly: GCA_039930265.1. Lineage (GTDB taxonomy): Bacteria > Pseudomonadota > Gammaproteobacteria > Xanthomonadales > Xanthomonadaceae > Novilysobacter. The sequence continues at coordinate 7,795 of JBDSPO010000174.1, forward strand.
GCTTCATCGTCGACCCCAGCTTGCCCAGGGACATCAAGACCCTCACGCTGTCCTATACGTTCTTCAAAAATGACTCGCTTACCGCGCAGCAGGCGCAAGCGGATCACCCGGCCCCGGTGCCGGTATCCGCGCCCTGATCGTCCCATCGCCACCATTGCATAACGGAACCGCCGCCATGGCCCAAGCCCACGTCCAGTCGCCATCCCCCTATTTCGTCCCCCACCACAGTCGCTGGCCGATCCTCGGGTCCGTCGCCCTGTTCGTGATGATGATGGGCGCCGGTGGCTGGTTGAACCAGACCGTCTGGGGCCGTTGGACCTTCATCGTGGGCGTCTGCCTGATGATCGGCGTGTTTTTCGGCTGGTTCGGAGACGTCATCCGCGAGTCGGTGTCCGGCAAATACAACCGTCAGGTCGATGTCTCGTTCCGGATGGGCATGGTCTGGTTCATTTTTTCCGAGGTGATGTTCTTCGGCGCGTTCTTCGGCGCGCTGTTCTACGCCCGGCAGTTGTCGCTGCAGTGGCTGGGTGGCTCCGGCGACGGCATGATGACCAACGCGCTGCTCTGGGACGGCTTCACCACCGCGTGGCCGAGCAATGGTCCGGCAGCGGTCGGCGGGGCCTACCAGACCGTTCCCGCCTGGGGCCTGCCGCTGGTCAACACGCTGATCCTGCTCACCTCGGGCGTCACCATCACCGCTGCCCACCACGCGCTGAAGGCGGGTCGCCGGCAGGCGTTGCTGGTCGGCCTGGGTCTGACCGTGCTGCTGGGCTGCCTGTTCCTGTTCTTCCAGGCCGAGGAGTACATTCACGCGTACTCGGAGCTGAACCTGACCATGGGATCAGGCATTTACGGCTCAACCTTCTACCTGCTGACCGGCTTCCATGGCGCCCACGTCACCCTGGGCACGATCATGCTGGCGGTGATCTGGTTCCGCTGCCTGAAAGGCCACTTCAGCAAGAATGACCACTTCGGCTTCGAAGCGGTCGCCTGGTACTGGCATTTTGTCGACGTGGTCTGGCTGATCCTGTTCGTCTTCGTCTACGTGCTGTAAGCGGCATCCAGCGGTCGCCGCCGCTGCGGGTCGCGACCGCGCCGCGCTTCGCAGCGGTTCCGAAGTCTGGCGGGCGGCGGAGGACCGTACTGACTCCGCCATCACCGGGCCGTTACAGGCGGCGCTGGAAAGGTCGCAGGACGTACTGGCTCGAACTCAGCCGTTGATGCCGTGGAACTGGATCCAGCCCATCTTGGCCGAGATCACCACCACCAGGATCATCGCAATCGACAATGCGACACGGCGGGTCAGGGCGTTGACGGTCCGCTTGCTCTCACCTTTGTCGACCAGCATGTAATACAGGCCGGCACCCAGGTTCCAGAGAATCAGGATCAGGAAGCCGACGATCAACAGAGTCTTCATCATTTTGCTCCGGCGCCGGTGCGCCATCGTCGGCGTTTCGCCGGCAGATCGGCATTATCGCAGCGTGGCGGGGATATCGCATGACTCGTAGACCCCGTCTCATCCTGGGCTGGCTGCTGGCGCTGGTGGTGATCGCCATTTTCGCGAGGCTGGGGGTGTGGCAGTCCCAGCGCGCCGTGGAAAAGCAGACGATGCTGGATGAGGCCGCGCAGGTGCTGGCGGCACGCCAGCCGGTCGGGCTGGAGGCGGCCGCGGACCCGCAGAGGCGGGCGCGCTACGAATGGGCACGCGGCACCGGCGAGTTTGCGGATGGTGCGCAGTGGCTGCTCGACAACCAGCAGCGCGACGGCCGCGTCGGCGTGCGCGCGTACCGGGTCTTCGTTCCCGACCAGGGCATACCGCTGCTGGTGGACCTGGGGTGGTTGCCGGTGGCGGGCGACCGGGCCATGCCGACGGTCGAGCGGCCCACCGGTCGAATCGCCTTGGAGGGGCTGCTGGCGCCGCCTCCGTCGGGGGGAATCGCGCTCGGCGCCGGCATGGCGCGGGAATCCGGCGGCTGGTTGATGCTGCGGGTGGAACTTCCGGCGATCAGTGCGGCCGCCGGGACCCCGCTGGCAGCGCGGGTGCTGCGGCTGGACCCGGCCT
>JBDSPO010000175.1:0-13610 GCA_039930265.1 Lysobacter sp.
TCAATCCAGGAACTGCAGCTTGGCGAGTTCCGCGTACAGGCCGCCCTCGGCCAGCAACTGGTCGTGGGTACCTTCCGCGACGATCCGGCCACGATCCATCACCACGATCCGGTCGGCCTTGAGCACGGTGGCCAGGCGGTGCGCGATCACCACGGTGGTGCGACCGTCCATCAAGGTGTCCAGCGCCTGCTGGACGGCGCGCTCACTCTGCGCGTCCAACGCGCTGGTGGCCTCGTCCAGCAAGAGGATCGGAGCGTCCTTGAGCAGGGCGCGCGCAATGGCGATGCGCTGCTGCTGACCGCCTGACAGACGCGCCCCGCGCTCGCCCAACTCGGTATCCAGGCCTTGCGGCAGGGCCTCGATGAAGTCGCTGGCGTGCGCGGCGCGGACCGCCGCGGCAACGTCGGCGTCGCTCGCTTCCAGCCGGCCGTAGCGGATGTTGTCGCGGGCCGTGGTGGCGAAGATGCCCGGTTGTTGCGGCACCAGCGCAATGGCGGTGCGCAGATCGGCCGGGTCGAACTGGCGGATGTCGATGCCATCCACGCTGATGCTGCCCGCTTCGGGATCATGGAATCGCAGCAGCATCGACAACACGGTGCTTTTCCCGGCACCCGACGGTCCGACCAGGGCGACCGTCTCGCCGGGTCGGACCCGCAGGCTGAACTCCTCCAGCGCGGGATGATCGGGACGCATCGGATAATGGAAGGTCACCCGGTCCAGGGCGATATCGCCACGCAGCGGGCGCGGCAACGGCTGCGGGTGCGCGGGCGCGGTGATCGTGGATGTCTCCGCCAGCAGTTCGCCAATGCGTCCCATCCCCCCGGCGGCACGCTGCACCTCGTTCCAGACCTCCGCCAGCGAACCGATCGAGCCTCCGCCGATCAGCGCGTACAGCACGAATTGGCCCAGGGTGCCGGCGCTCATCCGGCCCTCGGCGACATCGTGCGCACCGGACCACAACACCAGGGTGATCGCGCCGAAGATCAGCACGATGGCTATGGCGGTGACCCAGGCCTGGGCCTGGATGCGGCGGCGTGCGGTGGCCACTGCGATCTTGAGCGCCTCACTGAAACGGCCCAGTTCGTAGGGCTCGCGTGCATGCGCCTGCACGGTGGAGACCGCGCCCAGGGTTTCGTTGGCGAGGGTGTTGGCGTCGGCGACCCGGTCCTGGCTGGCCCGCGAAATCTTCTTCAGCCGGCGGCCCCCGACCACGATGGGCAGCACGGCCAGCGGAATACCGATCAGCGCATAGGCGGCCAGGTGCGGGCTGCTGACAAACAGCATCGCAATGCTGCCCACGAAGGTGACCACGCTGCGCAGGGCCACCGACATGCTGGTGGCGATCACGCCGCGCAGCAGTTCGGCATCGGCGGTGAGTCGGGACACCAGTTCGCCGCTGCGGCTGCGATCATGGAAGCCGGCGTCCAGGCTGATCAGGTGCGAATACAGGCGGCCACGCAGGTCGGCCACCACGCGCTCGCCGAGCAGGGAGACAAAGAAAAACCGCGCCGCCGTCGCCAGGGCAAGGGCCACCGCCACCGCGAACAGCAGCATGAAGGCGCGGTCGATCGCGCCGCCGCCGCCCTGCGCGAAGCCGCGGTCGATCATGGTCTTGAACGCTACCGGCAGACTCAGTGTGGCTGCCGAGGAGCAGGCGAGGGCAATCAGCCAGCCGGTGAACAGTGCGCGATGGCGGCTGACGAAGGGCCACAGCGCCTTCAGACTGCCTACCGCGGGCTTGGCGGTCGCATCGGACGGGGCGGGGATAGGCGAATTTGCTGCGGGACTGGCACTCATGCCGGGTATTGTCCGCTATCGCGTCCGACGCGTCGCCGGCTCATTGCGCAGGATCCGCAGTGGTGGCCCCGCTGGCAAGCCGGGCGCGATCGCGGGTCGCGTCGCGCAACTGCTCGCCGAGCGCTTCCAGCCGGTCTGCAGGCAGTCGCAGCCGCACCCGAACGCCGGCGGCGGTGAATTGCTCATCCAGCTTCTCGGCCGCGTGCATGGCCAGCGCGTCGTGCACCGTGCCGGTGTCGCTGAACCCGAACTCCAGCGTGCATTCGACATAGGCGATCAACGCGCGTCGCGGTGCGGTACGCAGGCACTCGGCGGCGCAGCCTCCATAGGCCCGCACCAGCCCTCCTGCGCCCAGCTTGATGCCGCCATACCACCGGGTGACCACCACCACCACCTGGTCGAATCCCTGGCCGTCGATGGCCGAAAGAATGGGTCGCCCGGCCGTGCCGGCAGGCTCGCCGTCGTCGCTGGATCGGTACAGCCCGCCAATCCGGTACGCCCAGCAGTTGTGGGTGGCCGCCGGGTCGGCGACTTCGGCCAGAAAAACCAGAGCCGCATCCGGCTTGTCCACCGGTGCGGCGAGGGCGAGGAACCGGCTGTGCTTGATCTCGATCTCGTGGCGCACACGCCCGGCAAGCGTGCTGCCGGCGCTCATCGGTCGTGGGTTTCGCCCGGATGCGAGGCGGCCGCGCCGCGTCCGGCGCCCGTTGGTTGTGCCGCGTTGCGTCGGGGTTCCATGCGGGACAGGGTAAGCGGCCGCTTCGCCTCCGGTAAAGTCAGGGTCCGGCTCGCGGCACTTTGCGGCTGGAGGGAAATCGCAATGGCAGCGGCAGCCGGGGTGCCTCGGCTGCGGCAATCTGCTTGCCGGCACGCTATCCTCCGTCCGTCACAGGGCAAGGAACGGGCCGCACGTCGCCACCATATGACCACTGCACACGTTACGACCGGTGAAGCTGAAGTCCTGAGCGACGGGGCTTCCGAACTGCTCGAGATGATTGGCGCGACCTTGCCGCAGGGATCGCGTGTGCGTCTGCATGCGAGCCGCGGCGCGCCCGTGGACGACGGTGCTGCTACCGATGCGGACGAGGTGGCCGCGCATCGCCTCGAGCTGGACTGGCATGGCGGGGACGGCTCCCCGGTGCTGCGGGTGGACTTGGCGGAGCCCATGCCGACTGCGCAACGGGTTGCCTGGGAGGCACTGGCGCGGCGCACGATCGACCTGCATCTGGCGACCATCCGCGCCAATGCCCGGGTGCAGGCGCTGGAGAAGTCCGAGCAACTGCATCAGGCGCTGTACGAGATCGCCGACCTGGCCGGCTCAATGCTTGAACTGACCGAGATGCTGAAGCGCATCCACGACGTGATCGCGCGCCTGATGTACGCCGAGAACCTCTACATCGTGCTGTACGACGAAGCGCGCCAGATCTATCGCTTCCTGTACTTCGCCGACCAGCTGGATCCCTACGTGGCCGACCCGGCGGTGGAGATCACCGTTGAAAGCGCGCCCAACAGCCTGACCCTTGCCCTGATCCGCCACGGCCACGCCATGTTGGGATCGTCTGAGCTGGTGCGTCAGCGGCTGGGCGTGGAATACGACCTCAGGCATGGCCCGGAAAGCGCCGACTGGCTGGGCGTGACCATGCGGCGTGAGACGCTCGTCTGCGGCGCGGTAGTCGTGCAGAGCTACGATCGCCCCCATTGCTACGGCAACGAGGAACTCGCGCTGCTGGCGTTCGTCGCCCAGCATATTCTCACCGCGCTGGATCGCCACCAGGCCCGTGAAGAGCTGGAGAGTCGGGTCGAGGAGCGCACCACGGAACTGCGGCTGAGCAACCGCGACCTCCAGGCGGAGATTGAGGAGCGTCAGCGTGCTGAACGACTGCAGCGTGCGCTGTTCCGTATCGCCCAGCTGTCGATCAGCACCGACACGCTGGAGCGCTTCTACGCCCAGGTCCACGCGGTGGTGGGGGAGTTGCTGTATGCGCGCAACTTCTACATCGCGTTGCTCTCGGAAGATGGCGAGCGACTGGAGTTTCCGTATTCCATCGACGAGCGTGATGTGCACCGGGTGAGCCGCCGACTTGGCGCGGGAATGACCGAACACGTGATTGCGACCGGTCGCGCGCTGCTGACCCATCCGCTGCGCAACGCCGGTCTCCGCGGTCGCGGCACCACGGCCTACTGCTGGCTGGGTGTCCCGCTGTACCGCAACAATCTGGTGGTCGGCGTGATCGCGGTGCAGAGCTACTCGCAGGAGATGGCGTTCAGCGACCGGGATCAGGACCTGCTGACCTTTGTCGCCAACCACATCAGCATTGCACTGGCGCGGAAGCAGGAACAGGAGCGTCTGGTCATCGCCCATGCCGAACTGGAACAGCGGGTGGAGTCGCGCACCCGCGAACTGGCAATGGCCAATGGCGAGTTGCTCGAGCAGATCGGTGAACGTCTGCGGGCCGAGCAGCAACTGACCCATCAGGCCTTGCATGACGATCTGACCGGCTTGCCGAACCGCAGCCAACTGCTGAACTGCCTCGCCAGTGCGGTCACCACGGCCCGCACCAACGCCCGCCACAGCGAACTGGGCGAGACCGCGCGCGCCTTTGCCGTGCTGTTTCTGGACCTGGACCGGTTCAAGCTGGTCAATGACAGCGTGGGCCATTCCGCCGGTGATGACCTGCTGGTCGAAGCCGGTCGCCGGATCACCGCCGCGGTTCGCGAACAGGATCTGGTCGCCCGTCTGGGCGGCGACGAATTCGCGGTCCTGGTCAACGACATCGACGGTGTCCACGTCGCCGAAACGCTGGCCAATCTCATCCTGCAGTCGCTGAGTCGCGCGTACTGGGTGGCCGGCCGGGAAGTGTTCCCCTCCGCCAGCCTCGGCATTGCTATGTGGCATCCACGGCATAAAAGCGGCATCGACCTGCTGCGCGATGCGGATGCGGCGATGTACCGGGCCAAGTCAGCGGGGCGCGACCGTTGGGCGGTGTTTGATGAGGACATGCGGGAGGAAGCGTCGCGCATCCTCGATCTGGAAGCCGACCTGAGAAGGGCGATCAACGGCGACAGCTTCATCCCGTTCTATCAGCCGATCATGAGCCTGGACGGCGCGCAGGTGATCGGCCACGAGGCGCTGCTGCGTTGGATGCACCCGACACGCGGACTACTGCTGCCCGGGGAGTTCATCGGGCTGGGCGAGGAGATCGGACTGATCGAGGAAGTCGACTGGCTGATGTACGCCCAGGTCATCACCCGTCTCTCGCGCGGTGTGGAGGGGTATGTGTCGATCAACGTCTCGCCGCGGCACTTCCGCTCGGCGGATTTTGCGGAGCGGTTGCTGCGCCTGATCAACAATGCCGGTGCCGATGCCAGTCGCCTGCGCATCGAGATCACCGAGGTGGCGCTGTTTGACGATGTGCCGCGCGCGCTGGACACCTTGCGCCATCTGCGCAGCCACGGCGTACTGGCGCAGCTGGACGACTTCGGCACCGGTTACTCGGCGCTCTCGTACCTGCACCGTTTCCCGATCGACTGCCTGAAAATCGATCGCAGCTTCGTCGCCGGGCTGACCGGTGAGAACCAGGCGGAGTGCATTGCGGTGGTGCGGGCGATCCAGGCGCTGGCCGGGACGCTGGGGATATACACCATTGGCGAAGGCATCGAAACCGAAGCCCAGCGCGACATCCTGCTCGAGCTGGGCTGCCAGCGCGGCCAGGGCTTCCTGCTGGGGCGTCCGGCGCCGCAGATGCTGCCGTCGTCCGCACTGTCCTGAGCGAAGCCTTGCCGGCCGATGGCCGGACGCTGGCTACCCGGCGGCGTGCCGTTCCGGCAGCCCGCGCGACGGCGGCGCACCGTGTCAGCTGTCGCGGATCACCAGCAGCCGGGTTTCGGTCATGTCCTGGATCGCGTAGCGCAGCCCCTCGCGCCCCAACCCGGACTGCTTGACGCCCCCATAGGGCATGCTGTCAACCCGGAAACTGGGGATGTCGCCCACGATCACGCCACCGACCTCCAACCGGTCCCAGGCGCGCATGGCGTGGTCCAGGCGGGCAGTGAACACGCCCGCCTGAAGGCCGAATTCGCTGTCATTGACCGCCTCCAGCGCCTCATCGAAGTCCTCGAACGGCTCCAGCAGCGCCACCGGGCCGAACGCCTCCTGCCGGTACAGGTCCGCATCGCGCGGCACGCCTTCCAGCAACCACGGCGGCAGCAGGTTGCCGACGCGCGCCCCGCCGAGGATCTTTTTCGCACCCGCCTTGCGCGCCGCCGCGATCCAGCCCTCGACCCGTTTGGCAGCGTCCTCGTCGATCATCGGACCGACGAAGGTGGCCTCCTGGCTGGGATCGCCTACCGGCAGTTTCGCAATCGCGGCTTTCAGCTTCCGCCGCAGCGCGTCGTAGATCGATGCGTGGGCGTGGATGCGCTGGACACTGATGCAACTCTGCCCGGACTGGTAATAGGCGCCCGACACCAGACGCTCGACAATGAAATCCAGATCCCGGCCGGGGTCGGCGTCGACGATGCAGGCCGCATTGCCGCCCAGTTCCAGCACCACCTTCTTGTGACCGGCACGGGCTTTCATGTCCCAGCCGATCATCCCGCCGGTAAAACTGAGCAGGGCGATCCTCGGGTCCTCGATCAAGGGCGCCGCGTCCTCGTTGGAGCAGGGCATGACCGAGAACGCGCCCTTGGGAAGATCCGTCTCGGCCAGCACCTCGGCGATGATCAGCGCGCCGATCGGCGTCTTGGCGGCCGGCTTGAGCACGAACGGGCAGCCGGCGGCAATTGCGGGGGCCACCTTGTGCGCCACCAGATTCAGCGGAAAATTGAACGGTGTGATCAGGCTGCACACGCCCACCGGTACCTGCTTGGTCATGCCGCGGTAGCCGCGGGTTGCTGCCGACACCTGAAGCTCGAGCACCTCGCCACCGATCCGGGTCGCCTCTTCGGCGGCGATACGGAAGGTCTCCACCAGCCGTGCGACCTCGCTGCGGGCATCGCGAATGGGCTTGCCCGCCTCGATGCACAGCACACGGGCGAGTTCTTCCTCGCGTTCGCGGAATCGCTTGACACAGTGCTCCAGCACCGCGCGGCGCGCATCCGGCGGGAACGCGGCCATCGTCGCCCGCGCACCCCAGGCGGCATCAATGGCCTGACCCACGGCAGCGGCATCGGCCATCGCGACCCGGGCGGCCGGCTTGCCGCTGTACTTGTCCAGCACGACCAGGTCCGTGTTGGCCGCGACCGCCGTTCCGGCAAGGTAGTACGGGTAGGATTTTTTCAGCGTGGGCATCGGCGTCTCCAAAGCGCCAGCATCGCGCAGGCGCGGTTATGTCGCAGTCGTTCAGCGCTGCCGACGCCCGGTACGGCTAGAACAGCAGCGAGGACATCCGGCGGCGGTAGCGACTGACCAGCGCCGCGTCCTCAGTGATCCGGAAGGCATCGATCAGGGCTGTGCGGGGCAGGCCGCCGTCGAAAGTGCGATCGCGTGCCAGCATCTCGATAAACTGTTCCAGGGCCGCCTCCGGATCACCGCCAACCATGTGCCGCGCACCCAGCTGATGGCGCGCGCGCAGGTCGTCGGGATCGGTGCTCACCGCCTGCTGCAGCGCCTCCAGCGGCGGTGCGTCCTTGGCCACGGCGATGAAGCCCAGACCGGCGCGGGCGTTCACGCTGCGGTCGTCGGTGGCCAGGTTGGCCGGCAGCCCGTCAAGCAGTGCAGTGGCTTGCTCGGCGTCGCCGGTTTTGAGCAGCGCGACCGCCAGGTCCAATTGCAGTTCCGCGTTGTCCGGCGACTCGGCCACCGCGGTGCGCAGACGCGCCACCTCGGCCTGCGGATCCAGCGGAACATCCGGCGCCAACTCATCGGCTGGTGCCGGCGGTGCGGCGGGTTCAACCCCGTGCTGCTTGAGGAATTCGCGGATCTGCGCCTCGGGCAGTACGCCGGGGAAGCCGTCGGCGATCTGCCCGTCCTTGACCAGGAACACGGTCGGAATCGAGCGCACCTGGAACGCTTCCGCCAGCTGCGGTTCCTGGTCGACCTCGACCTTGGCCAGCTGGAAGCTGCCGTGGTACTCGGCGGCCAGCTTTTCCAGCACCGGGCCGAGTTGCTTGCACGGCTCGCACCACGCCGCCCAGAAGTCCACCAGCACCGGTGTCTGCATCGACTCCTGCAGCACCTTGGCTTCGAAGTCGGCGGTGGTCACGTCAAATACGTGGCTGGCGGGCAGGGCATCTGGCATGGCAGGCATCGGGATACTCGCGGATGAAGTTCACAAGCCTAGATGGTGGCGGCGGCACGGATTCCAACGGGCGATGCATTGGCAGCGACGATCGGCGTCGCCACTACGCGTCGGGCTGCTTGTAGATCACCCCGTCCTTCATCACAAACGCCACGTCCAGCACCCGGTTGATGTCCTCCACCGGGTTGCCCTGTACCGCGACGATGTCCGCGCGCTTGCCGTCGGCAATCACGCCCTGGTCGTCGACCCCCAGCACCTCCGCCGCGCGAATGGTCGCCATCTGCAGGGCCACCGCGGCCGGCACGCCGGCTTCAACCAGATAGATGAACTCACGTGCGTTGTCGCCGTGCGGACCCACGCCCATGTCGGTGCCGAAGGCCATTTTGACGCCCGACTTGTATGCCTTGCCGGCCGTGGCCTGGATCAGGGCGCCGATTTTCGCGGCCTTCGGGCGCACCACGGCGGGGAAGTAGCCGTCAATCTTCGCCTTGTCCGCCACGAAGCGGCCGGCATAGACGGTCGGGATATACCAGGTGCCTTTGCGCTTCATCAGCGCCATGACCTCGTCGCTCATGTAGGTGCCGTGCTCGATGCTGGCCACTCCGGCCTCCACCGCACGCCGCATGCCTTCCTCGCCGTGGGCGTGGGCGGCGACCCGGTAGCCGTAATCCTTCGCGGTATCGACGATGGCCTGGATTTCATCCACCCGGAACTGCGGTGCGTCGCCTGACCTGGCGTAGGACAGCACGCCGCCGGTAGCGGTGATCTTGATCACGTCGCTGCCCTCCTTGTAGCGCTGGCGCACGGCCTGGCGGGCGTCGTCGACCGAGTTGATCACCCCGTCGGTTGGCCCCGGCGGGCCGAGCAGGTGGGACAGCACGGAGTTGTAGCCGTTGGTCGGGTCCGCATGGCCGCCGGTGGTCGCGATCGACTTGCCGGCGGCCCAGATCCGCGGACCGTCCACCAACCCCTGGCTGATGGCGTCACGCAGATGCGGAGTCACCTCGCCGCCGAGGTCGCGCACGCTGGTGAAGCCCGCCAGCAGTGTCCGCCTGGCATACCCGACGGACCGGTAGGCGTAATCGACGTCGTCCAGCCGGAACCCCTCCGAATAGCTGTCCGGACTCGACTCGCTGCCCAGGTGCACATGCAGGTCGGTCCAGCCGGGCATGCAGGTATGACCGGACAGATCCACGCCGGAAGCGCCCGCCACCTCGGTGCGGCCGCTGGTGACCGCGAGGATCCGGCCGTCACGCACCACAACGGTGTGCGCGCCGAGCACTTGCCCGTTGCGACTGTCGAACAGCTGGCCGCAATGCAGGGCGGTGGTTGCGGCTGCGGCCTGACCGGTCAGAGTCAGGCAGGCGAGGGCGAGCACAGAGCAGGAGAGGCGGACGGTCACGGGCGATCTCCGGGGAAGGGACTGTCCGGATTGAAACACGGCAGCCGCCGGTGCGACCGCGGAAATGACAGCGGCATCTCGGGGCCTCCGCCGCAATTCCGCTATCGCCCCCCTTATTCGACCCTCAGGCCGTCTCACCATCATGCACAACGACCTGGTTGCGTCCTGCCGCCTTCGCGGCGTACAGCGCCTTGTCGGCCGCTTGAATCAGCTCGGCAAGCGTGCCGCCATCGGTGGGGAAGGTGGCAACGCCCAGCGAAGCGCTGACGGGTCCCAAGGTCTTGCGCAGGTGCACGACGGTCGTGGTGGCAATTGCACTGCGGATGTCCTGCGCGCGTCGCTGCGCGTCCTCACTGTCGGCTTCAGACATCACCACGATGAACTCCTCGCCGCCATAGCGGCACACGACGTCCTCATCGCGGGTCTGCGCCTGCAGCGTCTGCGCGACAGCGGCCAGCAACGCGTCGCCGGCAGCATGCCCGTGCTCGTCGTTGAAGCGTTTGAAATGGTCGATATCCAGCATGATCACCGACAGCGGCAGGCCGCGGCGCTGGCATCGCTGCAGATCGCGCTGGGTGTTCTCTTCCAGGTAGCGACGGTTGTAGAGCCCGGTGAGGGGGTCGCGCAGCGACTGCACCCGCAGTGACTCACGCAGTTGCAGATTGACCATCGCCAGGCTGAGCTGCTCGGCAATGGCTTCCACGATCTGGACGTCCTCCGGGTTGCCCCCGCTGGCACCGCTGACGTGCAGCAGCCCCAGCGAGACGCCTTGTGCCATCAGGGGCACGCACAACGTCCAGCCGCCTTCGGACAGGTCCTCGACGTGGAGGTGATTGCAGTAGACGTTGCCTGGTCCATGGTCGCTGCGGTGCGACTGGCCGCGACGCAGCCCCCAACAGGCGGAAGGTGCCCACACCGACTCGCTGGAGACCACCGTGCTGCCAAAACTGGAGAGCGCCTCCACCTGGTTCAAGGACGAGCGCAGCACGTAACAACGCCCACCGGCACTGGGCAGCAGTTGCGCGATCACCTCGGCAGTGACATTCAGCGCCTCGCCCATGTTCTCGCAGCTCTGCAGGATGCCGGCATAGGCGCCGAGCACGCGGCGCTGTTCCGACAACTGGCTGCGTTTCTCCAGCGATATCGCAAGCTGCCGCAAGGTGTTGCGCGCTTCGCGTTCGATCTTCCGGCTGCGCCGGTTTTCCCGCAGCAGGTTTCCCAGCAGCAGGGCCAGCAACACGAGCGGCAACAGGATGCCCACGACCACGCCGGCGGTCGTCAAGGTGGCCAGCCTGCCCATGGTCTGGCGACGCTCAAGCAGCAATGCGCGCTCCTGCGACAGCACGTTGTCGATCAGGGCGTTCAGCCGCTGCATCTGGTCGAAGCCGGGGCTTGTGAGTCCCTTGCGTTGAGCCTCGGCCCGCCCGAGGTTGTGCTGAACGTCGATCAGCACTTGCAGCTCGTCCAGTCGATTCTCGACCACCGTTTCCAGCTCGAGCGCGTGGATCTGCTGGCGCGGATCGTTGCGGGTGACCGTGATCAGTTGGGAGGCCGCCTGCTTGGCTGCCGGGACCGCCGCCTGATACTCGTTGAACTGCTCTTCACGTCCACTGAGCCGGTAGCCACGGGCATCGGATTCCGCTGAGCGGGTCAAGGACCGGATCGCCTCCGCCGTGCTGATCACCCGGTGGCTGTTCTCCACCAGGTCGGTGCTGCGCGTCAGGCTGCGGATGCTCAGGATCATGGCCACCGCGACGCAGACCAGCACCAGGGCGCACACGATAAAAGCGGGTATGCGATAGCGGCGAAGACGATTGGGCGGGAGGGAGGTCACAGGTGGCATCGGTATGGCGGTCTGCAAGGCAATAAATGGGACAGTCGTGGTTAAGCAAAAACTATGCCGCAGCGTGCGTGACGTCTCTGGATAGGCTGTCGTGCAATTGGCCGCCACCGCATTTGAGTCGCCGCGTGGCGGGCTTCCGTGCGCTGGGGTAGGCTTTCCGGTCCACCCTGTCCGGTTCCATGCCTGTGCCTACCGACGCCTCCACCGACCTCCGCAGCAATGACCCCGGTGCCGCGGGCGGGTCCGGTTTCGAACCGCATGCGCTGGAAACCGCCGCCCAGCGTTACTGGGACGACAATCGCGCGTTCGAGGTCGACGAATCCTCCGCCAAGCCCAAGTTCTACTGCCTGTCGATGCTGCCTTACCCGTCTGGCGCTCTACACATGGGTCACGTGCGCAACTACACCATCAGCGACGTCATCAGCCGTTACAAACGCATGACCGGCCACAACGTGCTGCAGCCGATGGGCTGGGACGCCTTCGGCCTGCCCGCGGAGAACGCCGCGATCAAGCACCACACCGCGCCCGCGCAGTGGACCTACGCCAACATCGGCCACATGAAGGCCCAGTTGCGCCAGATGGGCTACGCGATCGACTGGTCTCGCGAGTTCGCCACCTGCGAGCCGTCCTACTACGTCCACGAGCAGCGCATGTTCGTGCGCCTGATGAAGCAGGGTCTCGCCTACCGCAAGAACTCGGTGGTCAACTGGGATCCCGTCGACCAGACGGTGCTGGCCAATGAGCAGGTGATCGACGGCCGCGGCTGGCGCACCGGGGCGCTGGTGGAGAAGCGCGAAATTCCGCAGTGGTTTCTGAAGATCACCGACTACGCGCAGGAGTTGCTGGACGGGCTCGATCACCTGCCCGGATGGCCGGATGCGGTCAAAACCATGCAGCGCAACTGGATCGGCCGCAGCGAGGGTCTGGACATCACCTTTGCCGTGCGCGATGCCGCCGGCGCTGCGCTCGACCCGCTGACGGTCTACACGACCCGTCCGGATACCCTGATGGGCGTGACGTTCCTGTCCATCGCCGCCGAGCATCCGCTGGCGGCGCATGCCGCCGCGGGGGATGCCGAGCTGGCCGCGTTCATCGCCGACCTGCGCAAGGGCGGCGCGACCGAGGCGGAACTGGAAACCCAGGAAAAGCGCGGCCGGGACACCGGCCTGCGCGCGCTGCACCCGATCAGCGGCGAAGAACTGCCGGTGTTCGTGGCCAATTTCGTGCTGATGAGCTATGGCACCGGCGCGGTGATGGCGGTGCCGGGACATGATCAGCGTGACTGGGAATTTGCCGGGCGCTACCAGCTGCCGGTCAAGCTGGTGGTGGTGCCGGACGCGGTGCGCGACGCGCTGCGGGAAATCGGACGCGACCTGGGCCAGCATGCCGATCCGATGTCCAGCGCGCTGGGGCAGCAGGGATCGACCGACACCTACGACACCGGTGCCGCGGTCCAGGTAGTGGACCAGTTCGAGCAGAAACTGGCCGAGCACAGCGCCTATACCGAACGCGGCTGGCTGGTGAATTCCGGCGAGTACGACGGCATGGACTTCCAGCAGGCCTTCGACGCGCTGGCGGACCGGCTGGAAGCCGACGGCCGAGGCGCGCGCCGGGTCAATTTCCGCCTGCGCGACTGGGGTGTGAGCCGCCAGCGCTACTGGGGCTGCCCGATCCCGGTGATCTACTGCGACGCCTGCGGCGCGGTGCCGGTGCCGGAAGACCAGTTGCCGGTGGTGCTGCCCGAGGATGTCGCGTTCATGGGCACCGCCTCGCCGATCAAAGCCGATCCCGAGTGGCGCAAGACCACCTGCCCGACCTGCGGCAGCGCAGCCGAGCGCGAAACCGACACCTTTGACACCTTCATGGAGTCGAGTTGGTACTACGCCCGCTATACCTCCCCGGGTGCGGCCACCCAGGTGGACGCGCGCGCCAATCACTGGTTGCCGGTCGACCAGTACATCGGCGGGGTGGAACACGCGATCCTGCATCTCCTGTATTTCCGCTTCTACCACCGCCTGCTGCGTGACCAGGGCCTGGTCACCAGCGACGAACCGGCGACCAACCTGCTGACCCAGGGCATGGTGATCGCCGAGACGTTCTACCGTGAAGGCCCCAACGGATCGCGCGACTGGATCAACCCGGCCGATGTGGAGATCGTGCGCGACGAGCGCGGACGCATCACCGGGGCGACGTTGACCGCCGACGGCCAGCCCGTGGTCATCGGTGGCATCGAGAAGATGTCCAAGTCCAAGAACAACGGTGTCGACCCGCGCCTGATGGTGGACCGTTTCGGCGCCGACACCGTGCGGTTGTTCTCGATGTTCGCCGC
>JBDSPO010000176.1:0-7014 GCA_039930265.1 Lysobacter sp.
CCCAGCAGGTACAGGATCTCCTCGGCGGTACCCACGCCGCCGGGGAATACGACGATGCCATGACCGAGACGGACAAAAGCCTCCAGCCGCTTTTCGATGTCCGGCATGATCACCAGGTGGTTGACGATCGGGTTGGGTGACTCGGCGGCGATGATGCCCGGCTCGGTCACGCCGATGTAGCGCATATGGCGCTTGCGCTGTTTGGCGTGCGCGATGGTGGCACCTTTCATCGGCCCCTTCATGGCGCCCGGGCCACACCCGGTGCAGATATCCAGACCGCGCAGGCCGAGCTCGTAACCGACCTGCTTGGTGTAGAGGTATTCGTCACGGTTGATCGAGTGACCGCCCCAGCAGACGACCAGATTGGGATCGCCCGGGAACAGCACATCAGCGTTGCGCAGCAGACCGAATACCGCGTCCGTGATCCCCTCACTGCTGTTGAGATCGCGGCCGCCATCCACGCCCAGCTCGATGGAGCAGTACGCCAGGTCGCGTACTACGGCGGCCAGCAACTCGGCGACACCGTGGATGATCTCGCCGTCCACGAATGCCATCGCCGGCGCGTGCTGCAGGTCGATGCGGACGCCGCGATCCTGCTGGTGCACCTGGATGTCGAAGTCCGGGTACAACTCCTGGGCCGCCCGCGGGTCGTCGGAGGTGCTGCCACTGGTCAATACCGCCAACGCGCAGCGTCGCAGCAGGTCGTGCATGCCGCCGCTGGACGCATCGGCCAGGCGCGCGACTTCCTTGCGCGAAAGAATGTCCAGGCCACCGCGCGGATGGATGCGCGCATTGACGGTGGGCAGGACGGCAGTGCTGGGGTGACTCATCGCGGGACGCTTCCTTCTTGTTGGCTGCTTGCTTGGTGGCGGTCTGATCGGGGACTTTAACGCAGACACATGAAAACGGCCGGGTTTCCCCGGCCGCTTTGTGTCACGCAATCCTGACCGGAATCAGAACTTGTACTTGAGGCTCAACATGATCGACCAGCGCGACACCGCGGTGTTGCCCTTGTCGTTGTTGTTTTCCTGGATCTGCGCGTTGTCGGTGGAACCGCTGAAGTTGTAGATGTACTTGCCGGTCGCCGGGTCGATACCGGCGTAGTTCACCACACGACGGGTCGAGAAGAAGCCGTAGTCCTCGATCAGGCCCCAGTCCTTGTTGAGCAGGTTGCCGAAGTTCATCACGTCCAGCGCGAGCTCCGTCTTGTGCCCCTTGAAGAAGCCCGGAAGCTGCTGGCTGACGCGGACGTCGAAGCTGTTGGTCCAGCCGGCGCGGAAGCCGTTGGCCGGAGCGACGCTGCCACGATGACCCTGCAACTCGGGAGCGTTGGTGGCCATCCAGTCGAAGAACTGCTGCTCCATCGCCGCACCGCCGGTCCACTTCACGTCGCCAGGACCCGCCGGGACATAGAACAGATCGTTGGTATTGGCACCGTCACCGTTGATGTCGTTGTAATAGATGTAGCTGTACGGACGGCCCGAGCGACCTTCGTAGAACATGCCCACGCGGGTGGCGTAGTCGCCGAAGAAGTTGTGCTTCCACTCCAGCACACCGGTCACGCGGTCCTTGATCGCGTAACGCGAATCATAGGCAACGTTCTCGTTGGCGTTCTGGATCAGCGTGTTGCCCCAGTTCGAGGTGTTCTGCGAGCTGGTCAGCGGGCTGACTTCCTTGGCCTGGGTGAAGGTGTAACCCAGCGACCAGCCCCAGTTATCGGTCATCGGCTTGCTAAGCGAGAAGGTCGCCTGCGAGCTGCTGCCCTTGTCGGTGTTGCGCAGCAGCAGCACGTCGCCGATGTCGCCGGGACGGTTCGCCTTGACGTCCGGGCAGCTGCCCGCGCCGATCTGCGCGCTGGTGCAGTTGCGGCCGTTGATCCGGCCCGACTCCATTCCGAAGCGACCGGCATTGGCCGGGTTGCGGCCTGCGGCGTTCCAGTAGCTGTCACGGGCGTCCTGGCTGCCGGTGAAGGTCGGGTTCATGACGTCCAGACGCTCGAAGTAGATGCCGTCGTTGACCTTGGTGAAGAGCAGCTCGGCCGACGCGACGATGCCGTGCCACGGCAGTTCGTGGTCCAGCGCCAGGTTGGTCTTCCAGACCGACGGCAGCTTGGTGCCGGGCTCGATCAGGTCGACGTTCTGGCGCGCGGCGCCCGGGGTCAGACCGCTGGTGGACGGCGGCTGGGTGGGATCGAAGGCCGGTGCCTGGCCGCCACGCAGGTCGTATTCGACATAGTTCAGCCCGGTGTTCTGGTAGACGCCAGCAAGCCACACATTGGGCGCCGCACCGCCGAACAGGCCGACGCCGCCGCGCAACTGGGTCGGACGGTCGCTGTCGAAGGTGTAGTTGAAGCCGACGCGCGGCTGCACCAGCTTGCTGTCGACAAGCGTGGTGTTGTCATAGCCGTACAGCTGCTCGATGCGCGGGTTGTACAGGCGCTGATCGCTGAACGAGGGCATGTCGACGCGCACGCCGGCCATCACGTTCAGGTTGTAGTTGATCGCCCAGGTGTCCTGCACGAACACACCGGTGTTCTTCAGATTGAAGTTCGCCGGAATGTCGGCGCGACTGCCGCCTGGACGCGGTGCCCGCAGCTGGTAACGCGACGGCGTACCGGCGAGGAAATCGCTCAGATTATTGAAGTCGTAGACGCCATTGAGGTTACGACCGTAGAAGTTCATCAGGTCGTTGTCGGAATAGTCGAAACCGAACTTGACCGTGTGATCGCCGGCGTACCAGGTGGCGGCACCGAACGCGCTCAGCTCCTTGCTTTCCACAATGTTGACGTGGGTGTTCTGCTCGGTACCCAGCAACATCGCCGAGTTGTTGGCGCCAAAACCGTTGATGCGGATCTGCGGCAGATTGACGCCGGGCACGCGGGACGCGGTGTAATCCTTCTGCGAGATCTTGAACTCGGTGGAGAAGTTCTCGCTCCAGTCGGAGAACACCTCACCCATCCAGGTCTCATAGATCTTCGGCTGGGCGTACCAGTAATTGCTGAGCGAGATGGTGCCCGTGCCGATGCCCGGGAAGCGCATCACGCTCTGCTCCATCTTGTTGTAGCGCAGCGCAGCACGATGGCTCTCGTTGATGTTCCAGTCCAGCTTGACCGCGTACTCCTCGATCTCGGTCTTGCTTTCCGGCGCCGACAGCCCGCCAACGTCATAGCCCTTGAGGGTCATGAAGTCCTGCACCGACTTGATATCGGCATCGGTGATGGCGCCACTGCCGTAAGGCGTGCTGTCCAACGCGACGCCGGGCGCGCCGCGCTCGTACTTCTCGTAGTTGGCAAAGAAGAACAGCTTGTCCTTGACGATCGGGCCGCCGAAGGTCATGCCGTACGTCTGCTCGTCGTTGAAGCCGTTGAAGTCGGCCTTGTCGCCCGGCAGACGCTTGCGCACCAGGTCCTTGTCACGGTAGGTGTAATACAGCGTGCCGTGGTACTCGTTGGTACCCGACTTGGTGACCGCGTTGATGACCGCGCCGGTACCGCCGCTGATGGTGGTGTCGTAGTTGGCCAGATCGATGGTGATTTCCTCGATCGCATCCATCGACACCGGCTGACGCTCGGTCGGCAGGTTGTTGGATTCCAGGCCGAACGGGTCGGACGCGCTGATGCCGTCGATCCGGATCGCGTTGTAGCGGGTGTTCTGCCCACCGGCGGAGATCGCGCCATCGGCCTTGCTGGTCTGCGCGATGCGCGGATCCAGACGGATGTAATCCTGGATGTTGCGGTTTGCCGACGGCAGTGCCTCGATGGTCTCGCGAGTGACGTTGGTGCCGGTACCCATCTTCTCGGCGCTGAAGATCTCCGAGCCGCCCATCGTCGCCACAGCCTGGACCGAACCCAGGGTGGTCACGTCGTTGTTGAGCTGGGCGTTGACCGTCGCGACCTGGTTCAGTGGCAGGTAGATGTCGTCCTGCGAACGGCTGCCCGCGCCGGCCTTGTTGATCGTCACGGTGTACGGACCACCCACGCGCAGACCACGGGCGTTGTAGCGGCCGCTGGCATCGGTGGTAACGCGGCTGACGGTGCCGGACTCGGCATGCACGATGGTGACTTCAGCACCCACGACCGGCTGGCCATCGGCACCCACGACCTGGCCACCAAGGCCGGCGGAGGTGCTTTGTGCGAAGACAGGAGCGGACGCGAGGACGACAAGCAGTCCCAGGGTGAGCTTGGACAACCGGACGCGGCTGGGGTGGGTCATGGCAATAAGGCCTCGGGCGTGGGTAACGGGCACGGCCAGCGATAACTCGCTGGCGTGATTTCCGGATCGCTGGGGATGTAAAAAACCGACTGGTCCGTCGGTTAACGTGAGTTTAACACGGGCAAACGATAGGTTGCTCGTGTGACCGGCAAATGACCGAGCGACCTCGATCGCGCCCCTGAATCAGACCGCGATACCGAGATAGCCGACCAGGCCGTCAAGGAACATCTGCACCGAGATGGCCACCAGCAGCATGCCCATGAGGCGCTCCACCGCGGTCAGTACACGCATGCCCAGCAACTTGTACAGGTAGGTCGCCGAGAACAGGATCGCCGCCGTCGCGCCCCAGGCGATCATCAGCGCCAGGCTCCATTCCATCAGCCGGTGCGGCTCGTTGCTGCCCAGCAGGAGCACCGCCGCCATGCCTGAAGGCCCGGCCACCAGTGGAATGGCGAGCGGCACGATAAAGGGCTCGCCGTCGGGCAGTTCGCCCATCAGGCCTTCCGGCGGCGGGAATATCATCCGGATGCCGATCAAGAACAGGACGATTCCGCCGGCAATGGACACCGAATCCTGACGCAGATGCATTGCCTCCAGCGCGTACTTGCCGCCCCAGAGAAAGACCATCAACACTCCCAGGGCGATCAGCAGCTCGCGCGCCAGCACGTAGCGCTGGCGCTCCGGCGACAGGGTGCGCAGCATGCTCAGGAAGATCGGGATGTTGCCCAGCGGATCCAGGATCAGGAACAGCAGCAGCGCGGCAGCGGTGATGGTCATGCGGCGGCCTTCACGCGGATGGCGCCCAGACCCGGCCGCGATGGGCAGCGCCAGCGGGGGACAGCAGCTCCACACAGGCGGGCGCGTAGACACCCGGATCCTCTGCGCGCTGGACGCTCTCCTCCACGTAGGCCTTCGACCGCAGCGCGGTGCGCATCGGCCCGGGTTGCAGGCCCGACACCCGCACCGTTGTGTTGGCGAGCTCCGCGTGCAGCATGCCGATCAGCCCGTACAAGCCGTGCTGGGCGACGCCGTAACCGCCCCAGAACGCCTTGCCGACCCGTGCCGTGTCGTCGGCCGCAAACACCAGCGCGGCATCCGGCGCCTTCAGCAACAGCGGCAGACAGGCCTGACTGAGCCACCATGGCGCGGTCAGGTTGACGTGGATGGCGCGCGCAAACGCCGCGGGGTCGGTGTGCTGCAACGGGGTCAAGCCGGTGAAGTCGGCCGCGCAATGCAGCACACCGTCCAGCCGGCCCAGCTCGGTCCCGATCCGGGTGACCATGTCGGCATAGTCGTCGGGCGAGGCACCCTCCAGGTCCAGCGGATAGAGCAGCGGTTCGGTTCCCGCCGCGGCCACGCCGTCGTATACCCGGTTCAAACGCGGCACCTTGCGGCCGAGCAGAATCAAGGTCGCGCCAGCACGGGCGCACGCAAGAGCCGCCGCGTTGCCCAGTCCACCAGCGGCGCCGGTGACCAGAACCACGCGACCCTGCAGCGCCCCGGCGTCGGGGGTGGCGGACGCCGGAATCACTGCGGCAGTGCCTCGCTGAGCATGCGCGCCAGCTCACCGGATTCGAACAACTCCGAGGTGATATCGCTGCCACCGATCAACTCGCCGTGGATGAACAACTGCGGGAAGGTCGGCCAATTGGAGTAGCGCGGGAGGTTGGCGCGGATCTCCGGCTCCTCCAGCACGTTGACGGTATGCATTGCCGTCCCGCCTGCAGCGTGCAGGATCTGCACCGCACGGCTGGAGAATCCGCACATGGGAAACTGCGGCGTGCCCTTCATGAACAGCACCACCGGGTGGCTCTCGACTTGGGCACGGATCTGATCCATCACCGGCATGGGCGCGGCTCCTGCAAGGGCATGTCCGGCGTTGACGAGCCGGAAACGGGGTGTGGGGATAGAATGGGCAATTGTAATCGTTCATCACCTCGACGACCCGCCCGCGCGTCGTCCCTCCCCCGCCACATCTGCAAGGAGCCCGCCCATGGCCATCGAACTGCCACCGCTTCCGTACGACCGCACCGCGCTGGAGCCGCACATTTCCGGCGAGACCATCGACTTCCATTACGGCAAGCACCACAAGGCCTACGTCGACAATCTCAACAACATGATCGAGGGCACCGAATTTGCCGACATGCCGCTTGAGGACATCATCCGCAAGTCGCAGGGCGGGGTGTTCAACAATGCCGCCCAAGTGTGGAACCACACCTTCTACTGGAATTGCATCAGCCCCAACGGTGGCGGTGAGCCGACCGGCAAGGTCGCCGAGGCGATCAACAAGTCCTTCGGCGACTTCGCCACCTTCAAGCAGCAGTTCAGCGATACCGCGGTCAAGACCTTCGGGTCCGGCTGGGGCTGGCTGGTGCAGCGCACCGACGGTTCGCTGGCGCTGGTCAGCACGTCCAATGCCAACACCCCGCTGACCGGCAGTGACACCCCGCTGCTGACCTGCGATGTGTGGGAGCACGCGTACTACATCGACTACCGCAATGCGCGTCCGAAGTACGTGGAAACCTTCTGGAACCTCGTCAACTGGGATTTCGTTGCCTCGAACCTGAAGTAATCCGCACGCTAGGCGTTAGATCGAAACGGCCGGAGAAATCCGGCCGTTTTTTTGCGTTGATCGTCGGGGGGCGCAACCTGCAGGCCTTCGCGGCGAATGTCCCCCGGCCTCCGCCTGCGGCGGAGGCCTCCTCCTTTACTTCGCCCCGAAGGCCTGCTGGTCCCGCCCGGTGATTGCAGCGGTACGCGGAGAGCGAGAAGCCGGTTTTCGCCTCCACGATGACCGCGATGC
>JBDSPO010000177.1:0-6043 GCA_039930265.1 Lysobacter sp.
TGATGCCCAGGCCGTAGCTCTGCGGGTCGCTGTCCTTGTCCAGCTTGAACCGCGCGATGAGTTCGCGGCCCAGTTGTCCGCGTGAGCCCTCGGCGAAGATCGTGTACTTGGCGTGCAGCTCCATGCCACGCTGGAACTGGTCGCCCGGCTCGCGGTCCTTGCCCAGTCCCATGTCGCCGGTGGCGACTCCGAGCACCGCGCCGGCATCGTTGTAGAGCACCTCGGCGGCGGCAAAGCCGGGGAAGATCTCCACCCCGAGCGCCTCGGCCTGGCCGGCCAGCCAGCGGGTGAATTCGCCCAGGCTGATGATGTAGTTGCCGTGGTTGTCAAAGCATTCCGGCAGCAGGGCGGCCGGGGTGGCCTTGGCGCCGGTTTCGCTGAGAAACAGGAATTCGTCGCGCGTGACCGGCTGGCGCAGCGGCGCGCCGCGCTCTTTCCAGTCCGGGAACAGCTCGTCCAGGGCGCGGGTGTCCATGATCGCGCCGGACAGGATGTGCGCGCCCGGCTCGGAGCCCTTCTCCAGCACGCACACCGACAGATCGCTGCCGCTGCTGGCGGCGAGCTGGCGCAGGTGGATCGCGGTGGCCAGGCCGGCCGGGCCGGCACCGACCACGACGACGTCGTACTCCATCGATTCGCGGGGGCCGTAGGTGGCGAGCAGGTCTTCCGGGGTCATGGCGGTTCCATTGCTGTTGGTATGCGGTGGCGCACACGCAGGAGTGGCGGGTGAACATCGTTACACGGTCAGCACGCCCGTCATTATCCGGTGCGCCGGGTATAGACGCGAAAGCGGGCTAACGCGTTGCAGCGGTGGCCGGTGGGGTCGCTGCGGCCAGGACCGCGGAAGGCGCCGCGTTCCAGATCGCGTGTGAGTGGCGCGCCAGATACGCGAACACGCGCTGCAGATGCTTGATCCGGTGCGGCTGGCCCATCACCCAGGGATGAATGTTGAGCGAGAGCAGCCGACCGTGACCGGTCTGACGCGCTTCGGCAAGCAGGAACTCGCAGGCATCAATGACCTGATCAGCGTACTGGGACTCGCTGTGCAGGTTCTCGGTGACGATGAAGCGGTCCTCCAGCTCCAGTGACAGCGGCAGGATCGACAGCGGTCCGTTGGCGGTGGCGAAGGCGTACGGCAGTTCGTCGTTGACCCAGTCCGCGCACCAGTCGATGCCGGCCTCGCGCAGCAGGTCCGGCGTGTGGTTGGACTGCGAGCGCGCCGGCGACAGCCAGCCGCGGATCGGTTGGCTGGCGTACGGTGCCAGTGCCGCCAGGCTGCGGTGGATCCAGTCGCGCTCGCGGGCCGTGTCGAGCCCGCCGTAGTGCACGCTGTCCATGTTCCAGCCGTGGCCGAGCAGTTCGAAACCGGTCGCCTGCACGCGACGCAGCAGCGCCGGGTAGCGTTCGGCGAGCTCGCCATTGACCGCGACGCTGGCCTGCAGGTCGTGTGCCTTCAGCGCGTCCAGCACGCGGAACACGCCGACCCGGTTGCCGTAGTCGCGCAGGGTGTAATGCCGCAGGTCCGGGTAGGGCATGGTCATGCTGCCGGGCGCCTTGAAACCTTCACCGGCCGGGTTCAGCGGGAAGTGCTCCAGGCTGAGGTTCAACCACAGCGCCAGCGGCTTGCCGTCCGGCCACGTCACCGGCGCGCGCTGGGCAAGCATCGACCACGCGTAGCGGTCGTGGTCCATGCCGTGGCGGCGGCGCGGGTACGCCAGATACTCCGGGCCCAGGCTCATGCCGTCTGCTCCCGGGCCACCGCGTCCATCGACGCGAGTGCCTCGTCGTAGTGGTGCGCCAGGTAGTGCGCGGCGATCTCGCGGCCGGTCGCCTTCCACACCCCGTCGTGGTGGCTGATGTAGTCCATCGCGTCCTCGAACGCGGCGAGCCGGTGCGGGTGGCTCACCTGGTAGGCGTGCAGCGGCACGCACATCACCGTGCCACTCGCCGCGCCCTCCTCATACAGCCGGTCGAAGGCGTCCTTGATCATCTGCCCGTAGCGCCGCGGCTCGATCTTGTTGACCACGTAGGTGATCGTGTCGTTGAGCTCCAGCGAGTAGGGCACCGACACGAACGGCTTGCCGCTGCGGGTGCGCACCGGCGTCGGCTGGTCGTCATGGAACAGGTCGCAGGTGTACGCGCCGCCGGCCTCGGCGAACAGGTCGATGGTCGCGTTGGAGTGCGACAGCGCCGGGGCCAGATAGCCGTCGCAGTGCTGCCCGGTGTGCCGGGCGATCAGTGCCATCGACTCCTCGATCATCTCCCGCTCCTGCGCCTCGGACAGGCCGTAGGTGTAGCGGGTGTTGTAGATGCCGTGGCTGAAGAATTCCCAGTCGCGCTCGGCCGCCAGCGCGATCACCTCGGGGTGATGGATCAGCGTGGCCGCCGACAGCGATACCGAGCCGCGCAGGCCGTACTTGTCCATCACCCGCATCATGCGTTGATGACCGACGCGGTTGCCGTAGTCGCGGGTGGCGTAGCCCAACACGTCCGGCTGCGGCCGCGGCCACGGCTTGCGCTGCGGGTTGGGCGGCGGGTCAAGCTCGTAGAACTCGATATTCGGCGCGATCCACAGCGCGACTCGGGCGTCGCCGGGCCAGCGGATCTTGGGCCGGCTGTCGTAGGGCCAGTAGTCGTACAGGCCCGGGTCGGCCTTGTGCGTGGGCACGCCGCTGTTCATGGCGCGGAAACGGCTGGCGCGAGCTTGCGCAACTGCGCCGCCACCTCGTCCACCGATTCCACATCGGCGTACTTGAGCATGATGTCGGCCAGGTTCGCGAAGTGCGGGATCTCGTGCTTGTCGGCGACGCACTCCTCCACCACGATCGTGCGGAACCCGCGCGACAGGCTGTCAACGGAACACGCACGCACGCAGCCGGAGGTCGAGCCGCCGGTGATGATCAGCGTGTCGATGCGGTGGAAGGTCAGCAGCGACCACAGGTTGGTCTCGAAGAACGGGCTGGCCATCAGCTTGTGCATGACGATGTCGCCTGGCTGCACGTCGGCGCGCGGGTCGATCTCGGCGCGCGCCGAGCCGTGCTTGATGTTCTGCAGCGAGTCGGGCGTGTTGGTCCGCGTGCCCCAGACCCCGGCATCCTCACCGGATTCCAGGTAGGCCACGTAGGTCCAGATCACCGGCAGGCCGCGCTCACGGCACAGCGCCGACAGCGTGTTGATGTGCTCGATCTGGCGCGGGTCGGTCTGGTACGCCGTCTTGAACGCGTCCATGTCGGTGTACGCGCGCTGCACGTCGATGTTGACGATGGCAGGGCGCGTGCCGAAGCCGAACTTGGCGCGGTTGCGGTTGGCCTTGACCTGGGCCCAGTACTGGCGGGCGGTCAGGTCGGAGGTTTCCATTACAGCCATGAGGCGTCTCCTTGGATCAATAAGACTGGGTCAATGAAGCCCCGATCAATCGGTTTGGCAGCCGCGGCTCACGGGGCGGCTGCGGCCAGACGGATGCGTTCGTCACGGACCAGCATGGCCAGGATCAGCGCGAGCACGATCAACCCGAACACCAGCTGGAAGGCGGGCTTGTAGCTGCCGGTCAGATCGAAAATCTTGGCCGCCATCCAGATGCCCAGACCCGCGGTGGTGGCATCCATCAGCGTCACCGTGCCAAGGATCTTGCCTGCCGAGGACAGGCCGAACGCGTTGACCGCGAGCAGCTGGATCATTGTGTACAGACCGCCCCAGCCCAGCCCGAACAGGATCAGTGAATACCAGATCAGGTCGGCCCGCATCGTGGCCAGGACGAATGCACCGGCGGCCATGATCGCCAGGTTGACCAGGAACACGGCCTTGGGCGGAACCGCGTCGGCCAGTGCGCCGAACAGGAACTTGCCGACCATCGCCAGACCGAACATCAGGGCCAGCGCGTTGCCCGCCTGGGCGGGGGTGAACTGGAGATCACGCATGTGCAGGAACAGGTTCTGCGACACCGCCATGATCGAGAAAAAGGTGGCCATCGCCACGGTCGCCAGCGCCCAGAAGGTGCGCGTACGCAGCGCCTGCTTGAAGGTCAGATCCGGCAACGTGACGATGTTGGCCGCCGCATCGGAGATTGCCTTCGCGGCCACCTTTTCGGTGCCCCACGGTTTGATGCCGCCGGGCTGCGGGCTTCGCACGAAGAAGAATGCGATCACCAGGAACGTCAGCGGAATGGCCATTTCCCACATGAAGGCGGTCCGCCAGTTCATGCCCAGCGTTTCCATCAGGTACACGCCGAGCCGCGGAAACAGCATGCCGCCCATGCTCGTGCCTACCAGTGCAATACCGATGGCGGTGCCACGGTTGACCGCGAACCACTGCGACACATAGATGACCGATACCGTCAGCCCGGCCGCGACCAGCACCACGCCGAAGCCGACGTGGATCAGGTAGAGCTGGGTCAGTGACTGCACGTAGGCGTAGGCAAAGTAGAGACCTGCCAGCAGCGCGATGCCGGCCAGGATCAGCTTGCGTGGACCGGCGCGATCGATCACCACACCAATGAAGGGCCCGAGCCAGCCGGCCAGCACCAGGGTGATGAGATCGCGCATCTTCAACTCACTGCGCGTCCAGCCGAACTCCTTCAACAGCGACTCGTCGAATGCGGTCAGACCGGTGACGATCAAGCCGTTGGATGTGAGCAGGATCAGCAATCCCATTACCGCCATAAGCCATGGGTAGTAGCGCTTCATTCTCTTACCTCTGCAGGTTGGGTCATTGGCGGGATAGCCGACTGTAGGGGAGAAATCCGCCACTGGCGTTGACCGGCGGCGGATGGCATGCCTACACTTTGTCCGGACAAAGTGTGCCACAGTCGATTGCCCCGGAGGAAGCCATGAATACCGTGATCGTTCTTTTCAACCTCAAGCCCGGCGCCAGCGTCGCGGACTTCGAGAAATGGGCGCGCGAGCAGGACGTGCCAACGGTCAGCGCCCTGGCGTCGGTCGACAGTTTCGAGGTGTTGCGGGCCAAGGGCCTGCTGATCGGTGAGGGCAAGCCGCCGTACGAGTACATCGAGATCATGCGGGTACCGGACATGGCGGCGTTCGGGGCCGACCTGTCGTCGCCGGCCGTGCAGGCGGGCGCCGCGCAGTTCCAGCAATTTGCCGACAACCCGTTGTTCATCCTTGCCGAGTCGATCTGAGGCCGCCATGACCGCTGAAACCTCCCCGTTGCCGTCACCGCGCTACAGCGAACTCCAGGGCAAGGTCGCCCTGATCACCGGCGCCGGCCGTGCGGGCGGTCTGGGCGAAGGCATCGCCCGCCGCCTGGCCGCCGAAGGCTGCAAAGTGGTGATCACCGACATCGGCCAGGGCCGCGGTGAGCAGATGCCGGTCGATGCGATCGGCACCGACGAGGAAATGGCGCGTACCGCCGCCGCGATCACCGCCGCGGGGGGCGAATGCATCGCGATGGCGCTGGACGTGCTGGAGGAAAGCCAGGTCGAAGCGGTGATTGCCCGGACCGTCGAGCGCTTCGGCGGCATCGACATCCTGGTCAACAACGCCGGCATCGGCTACCTGATGAAGTCGATCGTGGACATGGATGTCGAGGAATGGGACGCGGTGCTCGGGGTCAACCTGCGCGGCACCTTCCTGTGCACCAAGCACGCGGCGAAGGCGATGATCGCCCAGGGTCGCGGCGGACGGATCGTCAACATCGCCTCGCAGGCAGCCAAGTCCGGCGTGCCGCATGCCAGTGCGTACTGTTCCTCCAAGCACGGCGTGGTTGGCCTGACCCGGGTCAGCGCAATCGAGCTCGGCGGCCACGGCATCACCGCGAATGCGATCTGCCCCAACCATGTCACCACCGGCCTGGGCGCCTGGCAGAACGAGTACTTCGCCAAGCTGCGCGGCCTCAGCGTCGACGAGTACCTGGCCCAGATGCGCGCGCGCATACCGCTGGGGCGTGCCGGCCTGCCTTCCGACACCGCGGCGGCCTGCGCGTTCCTGTGCTCCGATGACGGCGCCTACGTCACCGGCGAGGCGATGAACGTCTCCGGCGGCGAAGAGACGCACTGACCGCGGCGCAACCGCGCCGAACACATTCATGG
>JBDSPO010000178.1:0-16897 GCA_039930265.1 Lysobacter sp.
CTCGGGGTCGCGCCGTTCACTCCCGGCGATTACAGCGCGGCGGAGGCAGTGGGCGGGGTCGATCTGTGGCGTGCGTCTTTTGCTGTGGTGAAAGACCAGCAGCGGTTATGCACACCATGGTTCGATCTGGCCGGCGGCAGGTTCAGCGAC
This sequence comes from Lysobacter sp., assembly GCA_039930265.1. Lineage (GTDB taxonomy): Bacteria > Pseudomonadota > Gammaproteobacteria > Xanthomonadales > Xanthomonadaceae > Novilysobacter. The sequence continues at coordinate 151 of JBDSPO010000178.1, forward strand.
GACGATTCCTGAGGCTGGGGCGGGGCGGGCCGCTACCCGCAGGCCTTCCGGGCGAATGTCCTCCGGCGTCCGAACCACCGCGAGAATGGAACGACGGGAGTGAATGCCGTTGGGTGCGAAATAAAGGAGGAGGCACCGGCTCTATCGGTGCCGGGGGACATTCGCACCCAACGGTATTCACTCCCGGCCCCCCGACCACCCCCACACGCGGCGCATTCCCCGCGAATGCAAAAAGACCCAAGAAAAAGCCCCGCATCTGCGGGGCTTCCTCGTTTTCGCTGGTGTTACCGATTACAGCAGCGGCACCATCAGCAAGGCGACGATGTTGATGATCTTGATCAACGGATTGATCGCCGGACCCGCCGTGTCCTTGTAGGGATCGCCGACGGTATCGCCGGTCACCGCGGCCATGTGCGCATCGCTGCCCTTGCCACCGAAGTTGCCGTCCTCGATGTACTTCTTCGCGTTGTCCCAGGCGCCGCCGCCGGTGGTCATGGAGATCGCGACGAACAAACCGGTGACGATGGTCCCGATCAGGACGCCGCCCAGCGCCACCGGGCCCAGCACCAGCCCGACCACGATGGGCACCGCGACCGGCAGCAGGGACGGCACGATCATTTCCTTGATCGCCGACTTGGTCAGCATGTCGACCGCGCGCGAGTAGTCGGGCTTGGCGGTGCCGGCCATGATTCCCGGGATCTCCCGGAACTGCCTGCGCACTTCCTCCACCACCGCACCCGCCGCCCGGCCGACGGCCTCCATCGCCATCGCGCCGAACAGGTAGGGGATCAGGCCGCCGATCAGCAGGCCGATGATCACCCGGTGGTCGGAGAGGTCAAAGGTGAAGATCTCGCCGGGGTTGTTGACCTGCAGCTTGTGGGTGTAGTCGGCGAACAGAACCAGCGCCGCGAGCGCGGCCGAGCCGATCGCGTAGCCCTTGGTGACCGCCTTGGTGGTGTTGCCCACCGCGTCCAGCGGGTCGGTGATTGCGCGCACCTCGGGCGGCAGGTCGGCCATCTCGGCGATGCCACCGGCGTTGTCGGTGATCGGACCGTACGCGTCCAGGGCGACGATCATGCCCGCCATCGACAGCATCGCCGTGGCCGCGGTCGCGATGCCGTACAGGCCGCCCAGCGCGTGGCACACCCAGATGGCGGCACACACCGCCAGTACCGGCCAGGCGGTGGACTTCATCGAGATGCCGAGCCCGGCGATGATGTTGGTGCCGTGGCCGGTGGTGGAGGCCTGGGCGATATGCTGCACCGGCTTGTACTGGGTGCCGGTGTAGTACTCGGTGATCCAGACGATCGCGCCGGTCAGGGCCAGACCCACCAGCGCGCACAGGTACAGGTTCATTGTGCCGCCGGTGAAGTCGGCCATCAGCATCGTGGTCACCGGATAGAACGCGACCGCCGCCAGTACCGCCGACACGATCACACCCTTGTACAGCGCACCCATGATCGAGCTGCCCGCACCCACCTTCACGAACAGGGTGCCGATGATGGACGCGATGATCGACACGCCGCCCAGCACCAGCGGATACAGCGCGCCGTTGGGGCCGACCTCGGCCACCATCAGATAGCCCAGCAGCATCGTGGCGATCACGGTCACCGCGTAGGTCTCGAACAGGTCCGCGGCCATGCCGGCGCAGTCGCCCACGTTGTCGCCCACGTTGTCGGCAATCACCGCCGGGTTGCGCGGGTCATCCTCGGGGATCCCGGCCTCGACCTTGCCGACCAGGTCCGCGCCCACGTCCGCACCCTTGGTGAAGATGCCGCCACCCAGGCGCGCGAAGATCGAGATCAGCGACGACCCGAAGGCCAGCCCGACCAGCGCGTGCAGCGCCGGCTCGCCGACGACGCCCATCTTCTCCAGCAGCAACCAGTAACCGGCGACGCCCAGCAGGCCGAGTCCGACCACCAGCATGCCGGTGATGGCGCCGCCCCGGAACGCCACGTCCATCGCAGGCCCGATGCCGCGCCGCGCGGCCTCCGCGGTGCGCACGTTGGCCCGGACCGACACGTTCATGCCGATGTAGCCGGCCGCACCGGACAGGATCGCCCCCAATGCGAACCCTCCCGCGGTCCACCACCCCAGTACGACGCCGATCAGTACGAACAACACCACCCCGGCCACCGAGATGGTCAGGTATTGCCGGTTGAGATACGCGCGCGCGCCTTCCTGGATCGCCCCGGCGATCTCCTGCATGCGTTCGTTGCCGGCGGGTTGCGCGTTGATCCAGCGCGTCGAGATGATCCCGTACAGGATCGCGATGACGGCGCAGCCAAGCGCCAGGTACAGACCGTAATGCTCCAGCATGAACTCCTCCCCGAATTGCAGTGGATGACGTGGAATTTCCGATTGCCCGGCGACTATGGCACAGCCGGTGACGCTGTCACCGTCTGCTCTGCAGGGTCAAACGGAGCGGGCGAGAGCGCGGCGCGCGATGGCATGGCAACTGCCGCCGTGGGATGCCATCGACGTGGGGTTCAGCAGTGGCGTGGGAATGTGCTGCTTTACCGATCCGGATGCGACCGCATGCGCCCCATGACACTGTTCTTTCTGCTTGCCGCCGTACCTGCGGTCGCTTCCATAGCGGCGACCGCTGCCAAACCCGAGATCGACCGCGGCCCTGGTGCCGCCCAGGCGGTGGGCGTTGCACACACGCTGCGGACGATCCCGGAGGCCTGTGCCCGGCTTGAAGGCGTATTCACGGGCGACCCCGCGGCCCCGTACCGGTTTGCGCCCACACTCTCGCGCCCCGGTTGCCAGCCGCGTGCCCGTTTCGCCGACGCCGCCAAGGTAACGCCGTCGACGTCTCAAGGGTGGGTGTTGAACGAGCGCTTGCGGGTGCCGTCGGCAGAGTGTCCCACCCGGTTTGCCGTGATCGAGGTGTGGCGTCGTCCGGGCCGCACGGCCGCTCCTGCGCTGGACGCTCAGGGCAAGGCGCGGATCTACCTGGACGATGAAAAACAGAAGGCTGCGGCAAACCGCCCAACCGTCAGTCCGATGTTTGCAGCGACGATGGAAGTGCAGGGTCGCGCCTGCAAGTAAGGCGCGGTCCTGTAAGGCGCGGTCCCGCGAACGCGCGCAGAGTCTTCCGGCGTGAACGCTACTCCTGCCATGCCGGCAAGCGTGGTGGCACCCCTTCGTTCTTGAGTGTCACGTAACGGGGCAGGCCGTCCTTGCCGTAAGGCGGCGGCGCCTCACCGCGGATCAGCGGTTCCAGATACGCGCGCGCCTTGGCGGTGATGCCGTAGCCGTCGCGGCGGATGAATCCTGCCGGCAGGGTCTTCTCCTTGTTGGCGATTTTGGCCAGCGGCGCCGCTTCCACCTTCCAGCGGTAGGGAGCATCGCCGGTGCGCACGATGACCGGCATCACGCCATTCATGCCTGCGAGCGCGTACTCGACCGCGGCGCTGCCGACCGCTTGCGCGTGCTCAAGGTCGGTATTGGAGGCCAGATGCCGGGCCGATCGTTGCAGGTAATCCGGCAAGGCCCAGTGCACCTTGATGCCCAGGACGTCCTGCACCCTGCCGGCCAGATGGGAGGCGACACCGCCGAGCTGCTTGTGACCGAACGAATCGGTACGGCCGCCGGCGTCGGCAACGAAGCGTCCTCCGGCATCGCGGATGCCCTCGCTCGCGACCACGACGCAGTACCCGACGCGTTCGACGACCGCTTGAACCTTCGCGAAAAATTGGCCCTCGTCGAAGCGGCGCTCCGGCAGCAGGATCACATGCGGTGCCTGATCCGGCCCGTCACCCGCAAGCCCGGCGGAGGCTGCGAGCCATCCGGCGTGGCGCCCCATCGCTTCGTAGATGAACACCTTGGTTGAGGTCTCGGCCATCGCGGCAACGTCCAGCGACGCCTCGCGGACCGACACGGCGGTGTACTTGGCCGCCGAACCGAAGCCCGGGCTGCAGTCGGTCAGGGCCAGGTCGTTGTCGATCGTCTTGGGCACGGCGATGCAATGCAGCGGGTAGTCGTACTCGGCCGCCAGACGGGACACCTTCAGCGCGGTGTCGGCCGAATCGTTGCCGCCGTTGTAGAGGAACCAGCGGACGTCATGCGCACGGAACACCTCCAGCAGACGCTCGTACCGGGCGCGGTCTTCGTCGAGCGACTTGAGCTTCAGCCGGCATGAGCCGAAGGCTCCGCCGGGCGTGTGGGCGAGGGCGCGGATATCGGCAATCGATTCCTTCGAGGTATCGATCAACTCTTCCCGCAGTACGCCCAGGATTCCGTTGCGGGCGGCCAGCACCTTGACCTTTCGCGCGCGGGCAGTCTGGATCACCGCCGAGGCGGTCGCGTTGATGACGGCGGTGACGCCGCCGGACTGGGCGTACAGCATGGTTCCAGTGGGCATGGGCATTCCAGGGAAGTGATCGTCGAAGGCCGGCAAGGATGCGTTAAGCTGATTGCCGTTTGCCCCGGCAGGTTGACAGGCAGCTGCGAGTGTAGCGCCGGCCCCGTGCGGCACCGATGCAGAAACAGGAGAAAGCGATGCGATTGGTACTTCTCGGCCCACCCGGTTCCGGCAAGGGGACCCAGGCCGTGCGCCTGAAGGAACACCTGCAGGTCCCGCATATTTCCACCGGCGACCTGCTGCGCGCCGAAGTCGCCGCCGGCAGCCCGCTGGGCAAAGAGGCCAAGGAAGTGATGGCCCGCGGCCAGCTGGTGTCCGACGAGATTCTGCTGGGCATGCTGGAGAACCGTTTTTCGCAACCGGACACGCGCGGCGGATTCATCCTGGATGGTTATCCGCGCAATCTGGCCCAGGCCGACGCGCTGAATGCCTTGCTGGAGCGCATCGGCCAGCCGATGGATGCCGCGGTCCAGCTCGACGTGGCGACCGACCTGCTGGTTGAACGCATCGCCGGCCGTGCAAAGGAAGAAGGTCGCGCCGACGATACGCCCGAATCGGTGCGGACCCGCCTCAACGTGTACTCCGAGCAGACCGCCCCGGTGGTGGAATTCTTCCGCCAGCGCGGCAAGCTCAGCGTGGTGGACGGCGTCGGCTCGTTGGACGATGTGTTCGCCCGGATCATCTCGGCCCTGAGGCCGGTCCCCGAGGTCGGCTGATCCGTCGATGAAACTGCACATCCTTGGAATCGCCGGCACGTTCATGGGCGGCGTGGCCACCCTCGCGCGCGAGTTGGGGCACGCGGTTCAAGGCAGCGACCAGGCGGTGTATCCACCGATGTCGACCCTGCTGGAGACGCTGGGGATCGAGCTGCGCCAGGGATACGACCCTGGCAACATCGCCGCGGACTGCGATCAGATCGTGATCGGCAACGCGCTGTCGCGCGGCAACCCTGCGGTGGAGCAGGTGCTCGACGACGGGCGTGACTACACCTCCGGTGCACAGTGGCTGGCGGCCAACGTCCTGCCCGGGCGGGACGTGCTCGCCGTGGCCGGTACCCACGGCAAGACCACCACGACCTCCATTCTGGTTTGGCTGCTGGAGGCTGCAGGGCGAGCACCGGGGTTCCTGATCGGCGGCGTCGCCGAGGATTTCGGCGTCTCCGCACGCCTGGGCAGCGGTCGCGAATTCGTGGTCGAGGCGGACGAGTACGACACCGCCTTCTTCGACAAGCGCAGCAAATTCGTCCATTACCGCCCGCTGGTCGCGATCCTGAACAATCTGGAGTTCGACCACGCCGACATCTTCCCCGACGTGGCCGCTATCCAGCGCCAGTTCCATCATCTGGTGCGCACTGTGCCGCGCCGTGGCCGGCTGGTGGTCAATGGCGAGGACCGGCATCTCGCGCAGGTGCTGGCGGACGGCTGCTGGACACCGGTGCAGACCTTCGGGCTGGATGCTTCGGCCGCGATCGCTCCGGTGGGGCCGGGCGTGGCGTACAACTGGACCGCGCGCCTGCTGGCCGATGACGGCAGCCGGTTCGTGGTCATCCATGACGGGGTCGACGTCGGCGAGGTGCAGTGGCCGCTGCTCGGCCGGCACAACGTCATGAATGCACTCGCAGCGCTGGCGACGGCGGACGCGGTCGGTGTGGATGTCGCCACCGTGCTGGGCGCGCTGGCACATTTCAACAGTGTCAAACGGCGGATGGAGTTGATTGGTGAGTGCGCCGGTGTGACCGTGCACGACGATTTTGCCCACCATCCCACGGCGATCACGACCACCCTGGCGGGACTGCGGGCCAGGGTCGGCCAGGCGCGGATCGTCGCCGCGCTGGAACCGCGCAGCAATTCCATGCGGCTGGGTGCGCACGCCGATGCGCTGGCGCCCTCGCTGGAACATGCCGATGCCGTGGTATTCCTGCACCGGCCGGAACTCGCCTGGGATGCCGGTGCCGTGGTGGCGGCACTTCGCGGTGATGGCATCACCGCGGCCGACGTGGAAACCCTCATCGCTCGTCTGGTGACGCTTGTGCGCCCGGGCGACCACGTGTTGTTCATGTCCAACGGCGGCTTCGACAACGCCCCGCGACGCTTTCTCGCCGCGCTGCAGGCCGCAAGCCCCCTGCGCTAGGCTGTCCGGATGTCGATCAAGAACGCTGCCGAGACGCTCTCCCTGTTCCCCCTGCCAACCGTGCTGCTGCCGGGAGCGCCGCTGGGGTTGCGGGTGTTTGAACCGCGCTATCTCGACATGATCCGCGAGTGCGGCCGCAACCAGTGCGGTTTCGGTATTTGCCTGATCCTCCAAGACAGTGACATGACCAACGGGCAGCCCGGCGGTGCGGCGGCAGCGTACGGCACCGAGGCGCGGATCGAGGATTTCGATCTGGGCGAGGACGGCCTGTTGACGATCCAGGTGCGCGGTGCGCGCAGGTTCCGCGTGCGTGACGTGCGCATCCGCGACAACGGCCTGCAGGTGGCGCAGATCGACTGGTGCGAGACCGGGCCCCTGGTGTCGCTCCCACCCGAGCACGGCCTGTTGTCCACCTTGCTGCGCGGCATCATCGACCGCTTCGGTGGCGAGTACGCCAAGGTCGACGAGGCACACTTTGATGATGCCGCATGGGTGGGCTGGCGGCTGGCCGAGCTGCTGCCATTGGAGGACACCCAACGGCAACAGTTGCTGCAGATCGACGACCCGCATGAGCGTCTGGACCGGTTGCTGGTCCTGTTGCCGGACGAGTCCTGACGCAGGCGCTCAGCGCGTGGCGCGCACCCTGGCCACGGTGACGCCGTTGTGGGGGTGCGGGCTCTGCTCGATGTCGAACCCCGCCAGTGCCGCCGTCACCAGCGCGTGCACTTCACCGTCGTGGGGCCGTGGCAGCCACAGCGCCAGCGCACCCAGCGGCTTGCTCAGGTACAGCGTCTGGGTGGTGCCCAGCCACAGTGGGCTGCCGTCCTCCAGTGTTGCCGGCGCGCGCCACAACCGCAGCGCGTACCGCTCCTGCGGTGCCGCACCCGGATGCAGCATCAGCAGCGCTTCCGCGTGCGCGTCCAGCGTGGCCGGTAACACCACCTGATCACCGATCGGGGTGTCATCGTCCAGCAGGTTCAGGGTGGCCGCCCAGTCGGCCTCCGGTTGCTCCTGCCAGCCCGCCGCAGCGAGCGCCGCTTGCACCGGCACCAGCGAACCGGCGACCTGGACATCCAGCGGCCAGCGGCGGCGCTGATCGTTCTCGTTGCGTTGTGCCGGCATCCGTTCCCAACCGCTGTCCCACCAGTCGTCGCCGGCGACGCGCACGCTCGATTCGGCCGGCTCGAACAGGGGCAGCAGCCGTTCGGCGGCACCGGGGGCATGCCACAGCGCGGCGGCCACAAAGGTCCCGTAGAACAGCGCCGCCAACGGGCGCATCCAGAACGATCGCGCCACATGGCTGCGATACGCGATCCCCAGGATCAGCAACCACACCAGTCCGAACAGGGTGCTGCCGATCAGATCGCTGAACCAGTGCGCGCCCAGGTACAGCCGCGCAAATGCCACCACCGCCGTGATGACGCCCGCCAGCAGATACGGCCACACGCGCTTGCGACCCGGCAACTCCCGCGCGATCAGCACCGCGAAGAAACCGAACACGATCGTTGTCATGGTCACCGATACCGACGGGAAACCGAAGCCGGTAGGGGCCGTCGGCGGCCGCGGCATGTCGATCACCACCTCCAGCAACGCGGTCACGGCCAGGCCGAAGACCAGTGCCGCCAGCCAGTGCGCAGCGGCCATCCAGCGCCGTCGCCACAGCAGGTAGGCCAGCGTGACCGCCGCAGCCGTCCCCAGTACCTGCATGTCGCCCAGACTCGCCAGGCCGGCCATCAGTCCATCGGCCAGTGGATTGCGCAGCCCCCACATCACTTCGTTGAGGTGGTGGTCCAGCGCCAGGGGACCGCCGCTGGCCAGCAAGGATGCCAACAGGGCGAAGCCACCCCAGCTGATGGCCAGCAAACACATCGCCAACATCACCAGCGACGCCGACTCGGGCCGGTTGGGATCGACCAGCGGATTGGCGTAGCGGCCCAGCAGGGGATGCAGGCGAATCCAGCGCAGCATCCGGGCAAGCAATACGTCCGCGTTCTGGGCAAACCAGCGCCAGCTGTAGAGCACCATCGCCCAGGTCAGGGCAATCGCGGCAGCCAGTCCGCCCAAGGCGAGCGCAAGACGGTCCGCAACGGCCGCCACCGCGTCGTACGACGCCCCCAGCACCCAGCCAGGTGCCAGGAACAGGCCTGCCCAGAGGATGCTTGCCAGTGCGCTCGCGCTCGCATAGCGCTTCAACGGCATGTGCAGCATGCCGGCGATGGCGGGTACAAACGGCCGCACCGCGCCAACGAATCGCGCGATAAAAATGCTCTTGACGCCATGGCGGCGGAACATCGTTTCCCCGCGGTCGAGCCACTGCGGATAGCGCACGAACGGCCAGCGGCCGCGCAACCGTTGCGGACCCAAGTGACGGCCGAACCAGTAGCTCAGCGCGTCACCCAGGAAAGCGCCGGCCGCCGCGCACATCAGGGCGTACGGCCCGTTGACGTGGCCCAGGCCGATCAGCGCACCGGCGGCAAACAGCAATGGCAGCGCCGGCACCACGATGCCGACAATGACCAGCGCATCGCAGAAGGCGACCAGGAAGATCAGCCCGCCGGCCGCGACGGGATGGGCACCGATCCACTGCGTGATGCTGTCGAGCCAGGCGGGATTCATCGCCGCATTATGGCAGCGGCTTGCATGGCGGACCCGTCGTGACACACAGCAACGACCGTCGGATATCGGCGGTTGCGCTGCTGTTCACGCGAAAGTGACCGATTCGGGCTGCGCACTGCGCTTCTTTCCGCCAGCGGTATGCGGTGATTTCCGTAGACTTGTCGGAATGGCTGCCAACGATCCCGCTTCATCCTCCGATTCCGCCTGCTCCGCCCTCGAAGTGGAGGCCCTCAAGGCCGACAGCTTCGGACGCATCTCGCTGATGCGGGGGATAGACGGGCTTTTCGTTCGCCGGGACCTGGCGTTCGTGCCCGTGTGGCTGCGTTTTCCAGCGTGGTGGCTGGCCAGGCGCGAAGCCCGTGGTCTGCAGCAGGTGGCTGGGCTGGAGGACGTGCCGCGCCTGTTGCGTTGGGATGGCCGTCGCCTTGATCGCAGCTACATGGCGGGCGGTCCGATGTATCTGGTCCCGCCGCACGGCGACCTGACGTACTTCCGTCGGGCGCGCCGGTTGTTGGGCCAGTTGCACCGGCGTGGCCTGGCGCACAACGATCTCGCCAAGGAGGCCAACTGGCTGGTCCTTCCCGACGGCCGTCCTGCCATCATCGACTTCCAGCTGGCCGTGCGCGGCGCGCCGCGCTCGCGGTGGATGCGCCTGCTCGCGCGCGAGGATCTGCGCCACCTGCTCAAGCACAAGCGCACCTATTGCCCGCAGCACCTCAGCCCGGTCGAGCGGCGTGTGTTGAAGCGCCATTCCTGGGTCCGCGATGCCTGGTTCGCGACCGGCAAGCCGGTGTACCGCTTCATCACCCGCCGCCTGCTCCATTGGGAAGACAACGAGGGGCGCGGCCCCCGGCCTTGATCTGAATCACGCGGTGGCGCCGCCGCCCTACAATGGATAAACCCCAACGAGTGGAGCCGCCTTGACCACCCTGTCCGGCAAAACCCTGTTCATCACCGGCGCGTCGCGCGGAATCGGGCGCGCAATCGCACTGCGCGCTGCACGCGACGGCGCCAATGTCGCCATCGCATCCAAGTCCTCGGTGCCCAATCCCCGACTGGCCGGCACCATCCATTCGGTTGCAGCCGAGGTTGAAGCCGCCGGCGGACGCGCGCTCGCCCTGCAGTGCGACATCCGCGAGGAGGACCGGGTCCTTGCGGCGGTCGCCCGTACGGTGGAGGTCTTTGGTGGCATCGATATCCTGGTCAACAACGCCAGCGCGATCTGGCTGCAGGGAGCTCTGGAGACACCGATGAAGCGGTTCGACCTGATGCAGCAGGTCAATGCCCGCGGCAGTTTCCTGTGCGCGCAGGCTTGCCTGCCTCACCTGCTGCAGGCGGCCAACCCGCACATCCTCACCCTGGCCCCGCCACCCAGCCTCGATCCCAAATGGTGGGGCCCGCATACCGGTTACACCCTTGCCAAGATGGGCATGAGTTTCGTCACCCTCGGACTGGCTGCCGAGTTCGGGCCGCGCGGTGTGGCGGTCAACGCCCTGTGGCCGCGGTCGATCATTGCCACCGACGCCCTGAACCTCATTCCCGGCGTCGATCCGGCGGCGTGCCGGACGCCGGCAATCGTCGCCGATGCGGCTCACGCGGTATTGGTCCGCGATGCCGCCGGCTTCCACGGCCGCTTCCTGATCGACGACGAGGTGCTGCGCGAGGCAGGCGTGGAGGATCTGTCGGTCTACGCGATGGATCCTTCGCGCGAGTTGTTACCTGATCTGTTCCTGTAACCCCGCCACGCGGGCTCGCTGCAGTCCGTTACCGCACCTGCAACGTGTCTAAGAACGCCCGCCAATGCGGTGGGCTGCGAGGAACGTCCCATGAAGTACCTGCATGCCATGCTGCGCGTCCATGATCTGGAAGCGAGCAGCCGTTTTTTTACCGAAGGTCTTGGCCTCACGCAAACGCGCCGGATGGACAGCGAAGAGGGCCGCTTCACCCTGGTCTACTTCGGTGCGCCAGCCAACCCGGAAGTCGAAATCGAGTTGACCCACAACTGGGGCTCCGACGAGGACTATGGCAACGCGCGCAATTTCGGCCATCTCGCCTTCGAGGTCGACGATATCTATGCCACTTGTGCCCACCTGCAGTCGTTCGGGGTGACCATCAACCGCCCTCCGCGCGACGGCCGGATGGCCTTTGTGCGTTCACCGGACGGGATATCCATCGAGTTGCTGCAGAAGGGCGAGCGCTTGCCCGCCGCCGAGCCTTGGGCAACGATGCCCAGTACCGGCGACTGGTGAGGGTGCAGCGTCAGTCCATCTTCTCCGGCAAGGGGCCGCCGCAGTTCCGGCAAAAGAGGGACTTCGGCTCGTGCCCTTCCAGCCCACAGGTGGGGCACCCGCGGTTGTCGTGCCGCTCACGGATCTGGTTCATGTCCCGCCGCATGCTGGTGGCCAACTCCGCGGTGTAGATACCGGTTGGCACGGCAATGATGCTGTAGCCGATCAGGATCAGCATCGACGTAATCAGTCGGCCGAAACCGGTCTGCGGCGCGAGGTCGCCGAACCCGACGGTTGCCATCGTCACGATGGCCCAGTACATGCCTGTGGGGATCGTGCTGAAGCCGTATTCGGGGCCCTCGATGACGTACATCAGCGCACCGAAGATCAACGCGATTGTCAGCACCACGCTGACGAACAGGAAGATCTTGCGCCGACTGCGCCATAGCGCCCCGGTCAATACGCTGCCCTCCTCGACGTAGCGGGTCAGCTTCAGAATCCGGAATACCCGCAACACCCGGAGGATTCGCACCACCAACAGGGCCTGGGTGCCGGGGAAGAGGAACGACAGGTAGGTCGGCAGGATCGAAAGCAGGTCGATCACGCCCCACATGCTCAGCGCGTAACGCCAGGGTCGTCTTACGACCAGCAGGCGGAGTGCGTACTCCACGGTGAACAGCAGGGTGAAGCCCCATTCCAGCCGGTACAGCGCGGTTGCATGGTCGATGTGCAGCCACGGGTCGCTGTCGAGCATGATCACCGCCACGCTGGCGAGGATCGCAAGGATCAGCAACAGGTCGAAGTTGCGCGCCGGGGGCGTGTCGTGGCGGTAGATGATGTCGAACCAGCGGCGACGCCATCCGGTGTCGCTGGCAGGGTTGAGTTGCGGCTTCAACAGCAGGCGCATCGGCAATCTCCGGGGCAAAACGGTCAACCGGACCGGCGTGCCGGCGGTGCGTGTATCGGGGAGAATACCCGCTTGCCCACGACCGATCCGCGAACCATGACCACTGCCGATGAACTTTTCCAGCTGAGCGAACGCTATTACCTGCCGGTGTACCGGCCGCGGCGGATGGTGCTCGAGCGCGGCGCGGGTTCGAGGGTGTGGGACAACGAGGGGCGCGAGTACGTTGACTTCGGTGCCGGCATCGCGGTCAACGCGCTCGGCCATGCCCACCCGTCACTGATTGCGGCACTCACCGCGCAGGCGGCCAAGCTGTGGCACACCAGCAACGCGTTTGTCAGCGCACCGCCGCTGCAATTGGCACAAACGCTGGTGGATGCCGCGGGCTTCGCTGAGCGTGTGTTCTTCTGCAACTCCGGCGCCGAGGCCAACGAAGCGGCCATCAAGCTCGCCCGGCAATGGGCCACCTCGCAGGGACGCACGCCCGAGCGGCGCGTGCTCCTGACCTTCCGTGGCGGTTTCCACGGGCGCACGCTGGCCGCCGTGACCGCGACTGCGCAGCCGAAGTACCAGGCCGGCTTCGAACCGTTGCCCGGCGGATTTCGCTACAGCGATTTCAACGATCTGGACGCCGCCGCCGTGGCGATGGCGGGCGGCGATGTGTGCGCGGTGCTGGTGGAGCCGGTGCAGGGCGAGGGCGGAGTCATGCCTGCCACGGACGCATTTTTGCAGGGGCTCCGTGCGCTGTGTGATCGGCACGGAGCACTGTTGATGCTGGATGAGATCCAATGCGGCATGGGTCGCACCGGGCGGCTCTTCGCCTGCGACGACTACGGCGTGCGTCCGGATGTGGTCACCCTGGCCAAGGCGCTGGGTGCGGGCTTCCCGATCGGCGCGATGCTGGTCGGGCCTGCGGCTGCCGAGGCGATGGGCTTTGGCCAGCACGGCAGCACCTTCGGCGGAAATCCGCTCGCCGCCGCGGTGGCCTCGGCCGCCCTCCGTGAGATCGCTACACCCGCGCTGATGGCCAACGTGGCGCGTCAGGCCGACGCCCTGCGCGAGGGTCTTTCCCGCATCAACCAGGAGTTGGCCGTCTTCAGCGAAATCCGCGGCCGCGGCCTGATGATCGGAGCACCATTGCAGCCCGCGCTGGCAGGCCAGGCCAGTGACATCCTTGATCGGTGCGTCGACCATGGCCTGCTGTTGCTGCAGGCGGGCCCGGATGTGCTGCGATTCGTGCCGGCATTGAATATCGGTGACGCCGACATCGAGGAAGGGCTGCAGCGTCTGCGCGCGGCCCTGGCCGCGCACATGGGCGCGGTCGCGGACAAACCCGCGCTCCCGTCAGTCGGCTGAGCGCGGCGAGGCAATCGGCGACGCCGCACAGGGCACTGTCGCCGACGGCACTCGAGGCGGTGCTGCCGGCAGGCCGCTACCGCCCCCGCCGGCATACCTCAGTCGGCCGCAACCTCGGCGAACGCGGCGCGCGCAGCCGTCAGCGTTTCGGTGATCTCGACCTCGCCATGCGCACTGGACATGAAGCCTGCCTCGAACGCTGACGGCGCCAGGTAAACCCCGCGCTCCAGCATGGCGTGGAAGAACCGCCCGAAGCGGGCTGCGTCCGAGCCCATCGCGTCCTCGAAGCTGTGCACCGGTCCCTCGCGGAAGTACAGCCCGAACATGCCAGGTGCGCGCGTGGTGTGGAACGCTACGCCGGCCTCGCGTGCGGCCGCCTCCAGTCCGTCGCACAACACGTGGGTGCTGGCGTCCAGTGCGGTGTGGAAGCCTGGAGCCTGGATCAGGTCCAGGGTTGCCAGGCCCGCGGCCATTGCCACCGGGTTGCCGCTCAGCGTGCCGGCCTGGTAGATCGGCCCGCTCGGAGCCACCTGGCTCATCAGGTCGCGACGGCCACCATAGGCACCCACCGGCATGCCGCCACCGATGATCTTGCCGAAGGTGCTGAGGTCCGGAGTGATGCCGTAGCGCTCCTGCGCCCCGCCCAGCGCTACCCGGAACCCGGTCATGACTTCGTCGAAGATCAGGATCGTGCCATGCCGCGTGCACAGCTCACGCAGATGTTGCAGGTAGCCCTCACGCGGCAGGATGCAGTTCGCATTGCCGACGATCGGCTCGATGATCAACCCGGCGATCTCGTCACCCATGTCGTCGAACAGAGCGGTGGCCGCGTCGAAGTCGTTGTAGGGCAACGTGAGGGTCAGGTCGGCCAGCGCCTTGGGGACGCCAGGCGAGTTGGGCAGGCCAAAGGTCAGCGCGCCGCTCCCCGCCTTGACCAGAAAGCTGTCGCCGTGTCCGTGGTAACAACCCTCGAACTTGACGATTCGCGACCGACCGGTGGCACCGCGGGCGACCCGGATTGCCGACAAGGTCGCCTCGGTGCCCGAATTCACCATCCGCACCATTTCCATGGATGGCACGATCCGGGTGATCGCCTCCGCCATGTCCACTTCCAGCGCATTGGGCACACCGAAGCTGAGGCCATCACGCATCGTCCGCGCCACCGCGTCGAGCACCTGCGGGTGGGCATGCCCCGCAATCATCGGCCCCCATGATCCGACGTAGTCGATGTAGCGGTTGCCGTCGACATCAAACAGGTGCGGACCCTGCGCGCGCGCCGCGAAAAAGGGCTCGCCGCCCACCGATTTGAACGCGCGTACCGGCGAATTCACCCCGCCAGGCAGCAGCTCGGAGGCGCGGGTGAAAAGGGCGTGCGAACGGTCATGGTTCATGGGGGTAATCTCGGATGGTTGTGAGAGGCCGCGCCAGCAGGAGCGCCGGTGGGTGAGTCGATGGGCGTGCCCGACACCCACGCACCGTAACCTTCGCGCGAGCAACTGCGAGCACCCGGGTGATTACGGCCAGCAGGTCCGCTCCGGCATCGACGAGCGGGTGCCCATTGTCGACCGTGAATCCCGCGATGGCCACTCGTCCGACTTTCAGCGTTGCCGTCCGTGCGCATCCCGTGCCGGCGGACCATGTTCGTTGCCGATGAGCGCCACCCGTCAGCGGAGGCCGGCCCAGGATGCAGGCATGGACCCGCGTTGACCTCGGGCAACTTAGTGGGACAATCAGCCACCTTTCTCGCAATGCACTATTCCGCCATGAGCCAGAACGCCACCGCCGTCGAGTTCCGCACCTGGATGTGCGTGGTCTGCGGATACATGTACGAGGAAGCCAAGGGCGTTCCGGAGGAGGGGATCGCCGCCGGCACGCGTTGGGAGGACGTTCCCGAGACCTGGACCTGTCCGGACTGCGGGGTCACCAAGGACGACTTCGAGATGATCGAGGTCTAGCGGCCAGCGTCGCCACCCGGCGCGGGGATCGACGGCGACAACTCGAGCATGGCGCCGTCACGCAGGCCCATCTGCGCCGCCTGCCCGGCATTGAGCTCAAGCACGAAACGGGCCGGCGCGCCGCTGGGGTAGGGCGGGCACCGGTCACCTGCCGAGCAAGGCGGGACTCCCCGCTGCTGCGACACCAGTCTGCGTTGGTTGTCGAAGTACAGGATGTCCAGCGGAATCCGGGTGTTCTTCATCCAGTACGCCTGCGGTTCCTCGCGATCATGGATGAACAGCATCCCGTGGCCTTCGGCCAGTGAGTCGCGGTACATCAGCCCCTGCGCCCGACTTGCCTGGTCGGCGGCGACTTCCACCCGGTAGCGCGACCCTTGCAATTCCACCCAGCGGTCCTGGCCCGATGCGCAGCCGGCCAACAAGTACGACGCAAGCAGTGCCAGGGTGATCCGTCGTGCGTAATCCATGAGTGGGTCCATTGCTGAGGGAGAACTTGCGACCTTCCAGCACGCCCCCCGCTACCGTCAACCACGAGGGACGGTAGGCCAACCGGCCTTCCGCACCCGCCCGGGGCACGACCCGCGAAGAAAATCCCCGTGGCCCCTTCACAAGCTCTTCGCGTCGGTGCATACTTCGCGGCCCGCAGCGGTCCGGACGACGCGGCAGGGTGAAGCGGCAGGGATTCAGCCTCAGGTGTTGACGGGGCAGAAAAACGCGCTAAGATGGTCGGCTCGCCACAGCGGAAACGCAGCGGCGGGGCAGCGGAAAAAAGATGTGACGAAGTTGTTGACGTCCTCCCAATCCGCTGTATGATGTGCGGCTCCCTTGAGTGCTTCGGCATCAAGGCACGGAACGCGGCGTTGAGGCCGGTTCCACGATCTTTGACAGTGTGCGCAGGTGACTTGTGCGGGCGTCTGGCCGGTGGACGGTTGTCCATTAGCAGATGTTCGACACAGTCCAAATGAATCAAGAACAAGCATCGCAAGATGTGAGTAATCGAGTTATTTGGGTCTGGATAGACGCTGCACTCAAAGCATAGATGAGGTCTTTGGACCGAGTCGTAATACTTAAGTGAAGAGTTTGATCCTGGCTCAGAGTGAACGCTGGCGGCAGGCCTAACACATGCAAGTCGAACGGCAGCACAGTAAGAGCTTGCTCTTATGGGTGGCGAGTGGCGGACGGGTGAGGA
>JBDSPO010000179.1:0-5856 GCA_039930265.1 Lysobacter sp.
GCCAGCAAGCCGCAGTGGCTGCTGCTGAAGCGCGACGACGCGTTTGCCGCGGACGTCGAGGCCGATGACTTGGTCGGCATCAGGGTCGGCACGCCTGCTCGCCAACTCGCAGAGCCAGGCACGCAAGGTCCCGCACCGCGGCTCGAGCCGCCAGCCCCGGCTGCGAAGTCTTCCAGACGTGGTAAAGCCAAAGCCCGGGTGGACTGGAAGGCGCGTGCCGACTCGCTTGATGGGGCCAAGCCGCTGGAGGCCACTACCCGGATCGGCCCACAGCTCGCGAGCCTCCAGGCCTCGCCGCCGGAAGGGGCCGGTTGGCTGCACGAGCTCAAATGGGACGGCTATCGGCTGCTGGCGACGATTGAAAACGGCCACGTCCAGCTGCGCTCGCGCAACGGTCTGGACTGGACCGGCGAGCATCCGGCCATTGTCGCCGCGCTGGAGCGCCTGGGCGTCGGCCGGGCCAGCCTGGATGGCGAGCTGATCGCACTGGATGCCACAGGCCGTGACAGCTTCAGCACCCTCCAGCACACGCTCAAGGGCACCGCCCGCGGCGACCTGCGCTACGTGGTGTTTGATCTTCCGACACTGGCGGGCGTCGATCTCACCGCCACCCGGCTGGACGAGCGCAAGGCCCTGCTCGCCGACTTGCTGGACGCCGCCGGAACGCCCGGGCCGCTGATCTACAGCGGGCATGTCACCGGCCACGGCGCCGAGGTCTACGCGGCGAGCCGCACGCAAGGAACCGAAGGCATCATCAGCAAGGCCGTGGACGCCGGCTACACCCCCGGACGCTCGCACACCTGGCTGAAGATCAAGCACGCCCAGAGCGACGAGTTTGTCGTGGTCGGCTTCATGCCGCCGCAACGCTCCCGGGTCGGATTCGCGTCGCTGTTGCTGGCCACGCGTCGGCAGGGCGAGTTGGTCTATGTGGGGCGGGTCGGCACCGGTTTCGACGACGCCAGCCTGCGTGGGCTGGCAGCGCGCCTGGCGCCGATAGTGCGCAAAACGCCGACCGTTTCCCTGCCGGCCCATGCCGCGTTTCCGATCGGGAATGCGACGTGGGTGACACCGCAGGTCGTGGTGGAGGTGACTTTCCGCGGGTGGACCAGGGAAGGGCTGCTGCGCCACGCCAGCTATCGGCGCCTGCGCGGCGACAAGCGCGTCGAGGAGGTCGGTGCCTCGGCTCCCACCCGTACACGCACGCAAAAGGAGAGCTCGAATATGACGACCATCAGCAGCCCCGACCGCGTGGTGTTTCCTGATGCCGGTATCACCAAGCAGGAGGTGGCTGATTACTACGCGGCCATCGCCGGCTGGCTGTTGCCCGAGGTCGCCGATCGCCCGCTGTCATTGCTGCGCTGTCCGGAAGGAATTACCGGCGAATGCTTCTTCCAGAAGCATCATGCCGGGGCATTTGGCGACAGCGTGCGTGCGATTGCGGTCCGCGCCAAGGACGGTGACACCTCGGACTACCTGATGGTCCGCAATGTCGACGGCCTGCGGGGACTGGTCCAGATGGGCACGCTGGAGCTCCACCCGTGGGGCGCGCGCGGCGATGATCTGGAGCATCCCGACCGACTGGTGTTCGATCTGGATCCCGGTGAGGGTGTGGCATGGACGGCGGTCATCGCCGCCGCTCGGGATGTGCGCGAACGGCTGCAGGAGCTGGGCATGCAGTCCTATGTACGCCTGACCGGTGGCAAGGGCCTGCACGTGGTGGTCCCCATCGCTCCCGGGCCGAGCTGGACGCACGCCAAGACATTCTGCGAGGGCTTCGCTGACGCCCTCACGGCCAGCGCACCCGATCGCTACGTGGCCACTGCGTCCAAGGCCAAGCGCGAGGGCGTCGTGTTCATCGACTGGTTGCGCAACAGCCGTGGCGCGACCAGCGTTGCCAGCTGGTCGTTGCGCGCGCGCGCCGGCGCGCCGGTTGCCGTGCCACTGCGTTGGCGTGAGCTGGGGCAGACCCGCTCCGGGGCGGATTACTCCATGGCCCGCGCGCTGCGCCGCGCCGCCAGTCTCGGCAGCGATCCATGGGACGGGTGGGACGAGGCGTGCGCGCAACCGCTGGTGGACTGGTCCTGAACTCCGTTCGTCAGTTACCAGGCGGTCGTTACCGGCTGCGTTCACGCGCCCGCGCGCCCGTGTCGGACAGCATCGTCGGCAACCTCGCTGTCCGGATGTCCTGCATGCGCCGATCCAAATGCTTCCCGTCCACGACGCCGCCACGTGAAAAGGCGCTGCCATGCTGAGGGGCGTGCTGCTGTTTATCGCCGGCGCACTGGTTGGCGCCAATCTGGTGTACTTCGTGATGAGCCGCCACCCGGGTGCCGGTTCCGTCGCGCCCGACGTCACGCTGCCCGAGATTTCCCGCGAGCCGGTGCCGGGCGAGCCGCCGGTGGTGGACGGGCGGCCGGACGTACCGGGGACCCTCGATCCGGCACGCCCGCGTTCGAAGACGACCGCGCCGGAAGGTGTCCTGCCGGACGCCGATGCGGATCAGGCTGGCGCCGCCAAAGCCGGCAGTGCCGCCGAGAACGCCGCCGTCCGCCGGTTGACACTGATCGTGCCGGTGCGTGGGATCACCGCGGACGCGTTGGCCAACACGTACGAGGACGCCCGCGGAGCAGGTCGCGTCCACGAGGCGCTCGACATCATGGCCCCAACCGGTACGCCGGTACTCGCGGTGGCAGACGGTGAGGTGGAGAAACTGTTCACCAGCGACCTCGGCGGGTTGACGATCTACCAGTTCGAGCCCACCGGCCGTTACGCCTACTACTACGCCCACCTGGACCGTTACGCTGCCGACCTCAAGGAGGGCCAGACGGTCAAGCAGGGCGAGGTGATCGGCTACGTCGGCAGCACGGGCAATGCCAGCGACGACGGCCCCCACCTGCATTTCGGGCTCTTCGAACTCGGCCCCGAGCGGGAGTGGTGGAAGGGCACCGCGATCAATCCGTATCCGGTGTTCATGGCCGCGGCGCCGCGTTGATCGGGACGCCCTGATCCGCTTCCGCTATTGAAGCAGCGGCGCCAGGGCGCTCCAGACATGGTCCCGCAGTCGCGGCTGTACCGCCGCAGTGGGGTGCAGGTTGTCGTCCTGGTAGGCGTCCCGGTCAGCCGCGATGGGCTGCAGCAGGAACGGCAGCAGGGCGACGTCAAAACGTGTCGCGAGCGTGCGGTAGTTCTGCGCAAAGGCCTTGGTATACGTCACCCCCAGGTTGGGCGGCATCTGCATGCCGATCAGCAGCACCTTGGCCCCCGCGCCGTGCGCCGCGCCGATCATGTAGGCCAGATTGTCCGCGCTGCGCGCCGTCGGCAGCCCGCGCAGGCCGTCGTTGGCGCCCAACGCGATCACCACCACCTCAGGGCGCTCACGCACCACCGCGTCGATGATCCGCGAGCGGCCGCCGGCGGTGGTCTCGCCACTGATGCTGGTATTGACCACGCGCCATTGCGGCTTTTCGCGGGTGATCCGTTGCGCGGTCAGCTCGACCCAGCCCTCTGCCGCGGCCATCCCATAGCCGGCGGACAGCGAATCGCCCATCACCAATACCGTCTTTGCCGCCGGTGCGGCACTGGCGGGAGCCGCGGTGACCAGAGAGGCGGCGAGTGCCAGCAGCAGCAACGCCAGCACGCCGCTGGATTGAATGCGCCGCCGGGCAGCCTCATATCGTGTCGTCATGCAACCGGATACCGCGGTTCTGCGTACTGTCACCATCGCTCTCCCATTCAAACAACGGTCGCCCAACCGCACGTCGCGGTCGTGACCGAGGAACCATCATGGCCGATCACGCCCTACCCACCGCTGAAACAGCGTCGCCCAATGCTGCCGCACGGGGTGGTGTCGCCGTTGCCCCCACGCGTCCATCGGCGCTGGCGGTGCGGGGACTGGGCAAACGCGTCAGTCTGCCGTCCGGCGAGCTGACCATCCTGGACGGTATCGGTTTCACCATCGACGCGGGCGACACGGTCGCCATCGTCGGTGCGTCCGGCTCGGGCAAGAGCACCTTGCTGTCGCTGATGGCCGGGCTGGACACCCCCAGCAGCGGCGATGTCGTGCTGGACGGGGAGGCGTTGTCGACCCTGGACGAGGACGGTCGGGCGCGGGTGCGCGGGGCGAAGGTCGGATTCGTGTTCCAGAACTTCCAACTGCTGCCCTCGCTGACCGCGCTGGAGAACGTGATGCTGCCGCTGGAGCTGCGCGGCGACCGCGACGCGGAAGGTCCGGCCCGGGCGATCCTGACGCAGGTGGGTCTGGAGCCCCGGCTTGGCCACTATCCGCGCCAGCTGTCGGGGGGCGAGCAGCAACGCGTCGCGCTGGCGCGCGCCTTCGTGACCCGGCCGTCGCTGCTGTTCGCCGACGAGCCCACCGGCAATCTGGACAGCCATACCGGTCAGGCGATCATCGAACTGCTGTTCGCGCTCAATGCCCAGGCCGGCACGACGCTGGTGCTGGTGACCCACGACGATCATCTGGCCGACCGCTGCGGCCGGCGGCTGCGCCTGGATGGTGGCCGGCTGGTCGCCGCGGAGCCCGAGGTCGCATGAAGGTCGCAGGCGAGGGACCCGCGCGCAGCAACGGCATGGTCAAAGTCGCCGCGCTGGCGTGGCGCCAGTTGCGCCGCGATCTCAAGGCCGGCGACATCCGCATCCTGCTGGCCGCGCTGGTGCTCGCGGTGCTCGCCGTGACCGCGGTGGGCTTTGTCACCGACCGCGCCGAGCGTGCATTGGCCATCGAAGCCAACCGCTTGCTCGGTGGGGACGCGGTGGTACGCGGCGACTCGCCGATCGCCCGGGAACTTGTCGAGGCGGCTGACGCGCTGGATTTGCAGCGCACCAGCACGATCGATCTCAACACCATGGTCAGCGTCGGCGGCGGCGAGGATGCACGTCTGCAGCTGGGTGACCTGCGTGCGCTGGGTGCCGGATTTCCGCTGCGCGGTGTATTCCGCATCGTCGCCCAGGACGGCGTCGAGCGGGATGCGGCGAGCGTTCCCGCACCCGGCACTGCCTGGTTGAGTCGCGCGGGTGCCAGCACGCTGGATGCACGCGTTGGTGACGTGGTGGTGGTCGGCGAGTCGCGCTTCACCCTGGCCGCGCTGGTCGCGGCGGAGCCGGATGCGGCGCTGGACTACTTCAACATCGCGCCGAAGGTGTTCATCAATCTGGATGATCTGCCCGCTACCGGGCTGGTGCAGGAGGGCAGCCGGATCGGTTATCGGCTCGTGGTGGCCGGGCAGGCCGGGGCGGTGGACCGGTTCGTCAGTACGGTCAAGCCAGCGCTGGCACGCGGCCAGCGCCTGGAAACCGCAGGCGATGCCCGTCCGGAAATCCGGGCGGCGCTGGATCGCGCCGGGCGCTTCCTCGGCCTGGCGGCACTGGTGTCGGTGGTGATGGCGGCGGTCGCCGTCGCCATGGCGGCGCGCCAGCACAGCCAGCGTCACCTGTCAGGAACGGCGGTGATGCGATGCCTGGGTGCCAGCCAGGCGACCCTGGCCGGGATCCATATCGGCGAGCTGCTGATGCTGGGAGTGATCGCCAGCACGGTCGGGGTCGCTCTCGCGTTTGCATTGCAGTGGGGCATCGGCCTGTGGCTGGCACCGGTACTGGGGATGACCATTCCGCCGGCCGGGTGGTTGCCCGCGCTGCACGGTTTCGCGGTCGGACTGGTGGTGCTGATGGCGTTCGGCGCGCCGCCGGTGCTGGCACTGCGCCGCGTGCCTGCGCTGCGGGTACTGCGACGCGACCTCGATCCGACCGAACCCAGCGCCTGGCTGGTCGCGGCAGCGGGGCTGGCCGGGCTGGCGGCGCTGCTGTGGTGGAAGGCGGGCTCGGCCGCGCTGGGCATCGCGA
>JBDSPO010000180.1:0-2653 GCA_039930265.1 Lysobacter sp.
GCATGTGGGTGAACGTCACCATGGCGTAGCGGGGCAGGAAGCGGGTCGGGTGGCGTTCGGCCAGACGGTTGCCCAACTGGCGCTGCAGCAGGTAATCGTCGTTGTCGACGTGGTCGCGCATCTCCAGGTAGTTCTCCAGCGCCATCTGCTGGATCGCCCGCGCGTTGGGCAGGCGCTCGGCCTGGAAGCCGGCAAACGCCTCGCCACAGTCGGCCGTGTGCTGCAGGTGGTTGGCCAGCGCCACGCAGTCCTCGAACGCACAGTTCATGCCCTGGCCGTGGAACGGCACCATCGCGTGCGCGGCATCGCCGATCAGCACCGCGCGGCTGTCCAGATGCCAGCGATCCAGGTACAGGGTGCCAAGCACGCTGGTCGGGTTGTGCTCGAAATCATGTTCCAGCTTCGGGATCAGGCGTGAGGCGTCGGGGAAGTCGCGGTCAAAGAACGCCCGTGCCTGCTCGCCGTTGGTGATCGTGACGAACGCCGGGGCCGACCCTGGGCCGTCCGACGACGTTGCGGCCGCGCCGGTTGCGTCCGCCTGGTTGGGCAGAAACAAGGTGACGGTAAAGGTGCCTTCGTCATTGGGCAGGGCGATGCACATGTAACGGCCGCGCGGCCAGATGTGCAGCGCGTGGGGCTCGATCTGGAAGCTGCCGTCGGGGCCGGGCGGGATCTCCAGCTCCTTGTAGGAGTGGCCGAGAAATTCGCTGCGCGCGCCCAGTTCGCACACCGCGCTCATCGCCTGACGCAGGGACGAACCCGCACCGTCCGCACCGACCAGCGATTGGAACGCCACCTCGCGCACCTCATCGCTGCGGTCGTCGCCAAAGCGCGCGACGCGTGCATCGAAGTCCACGCTGTCGAGGCGGTGGTGGAAGTGGATGCGTGCGCCCGCGCGCTCGGCGATGTCCAGCAGGGCCTCGTTGAGTTCCCCGCGATGCACCGACCAGATCACCTCGGTGTCGTCGCGGCCGTAGCGCTGCAGGTCCACGTGGCCGTCGGCAAAATGCACCATGCGGCCCCGCATCATCACCGTCTTGGCCATCACCGCGTCGTCGGCGTCGGCCTGGCGCAGCGCGTGGCGGCCGCGCTCGGCCAGCGCCAGGTTGATCGACCGGCCGCGCTCGTAGCCGAGCTCGCGCAGGTCGCCGCGTTTCTCGTACACATCGACCTGCCAGCCGCGCTGGGCGAGCAGGGTGGCCAGCAGCGCGCCGGCCAGGCCGGCACCGACGATGGTCAGGTGCCGGTCGGCGGCGTCGTGGCCGGCAACAGCGGCCGGAGGAGTTCCCGATGAGATGGATTGCGGCATGGCTCAGCGCGCCTGCCGCCACGCGTCCACGCCGTCGGCGAAGCGCAGGATGTCGTGATGGGTGTTGTAGAGGGGGGCGGGCGAGATGCGGATCACGTCGGGCTCGCGCCAGTCACCCAGCACGCCGTTGGCGGCCAGGTGGTCGAACAGCGCACGTCCGTCCTCGCGCCCGCCGCGGACGCGGAGCGATAGCTGGCAGCCCCGGTCGTCGGTGCTGGCGGGCGTCAGGACTTCCAGCGTGTCGGCCAGGCGCCGCTGGATCAGCGACTCCAGATAGCCGGTCAAGCGCAGCGATTTGGCCCGCAGGGCCGGCATGCCGACCTGGTCGAACAGGTCCAGCGAGGCGCGCAGCGGCGCCAGGGCCAGAATCGGCGGATTGCTCAGCTGCCAGCCTTCCGCGCCCGGCGTGGGCTGGAAGTCGGGCCCCATCTGGAAACGGGTGCTGGCGTCATGACCCCACCAGCCGGCGAAGCGGGGTACCGCGCTGCGGGCATGGCGCTCGTGCACAAAGCAGCCGCCCACCGCGCCCGGTCCGCTGTTGAGGTACTTGTAGTGGCACCACACCGCGAAGTCGACGTTGCTGTCGTGCAGCGCCAGCGGAACGTTGCCGACCGCATGCGCCAGATCCACACCACACAGGGCGCCTCGGGCGTGCGCGAGGCGGGTGATTTCCGCGACATCAAACGCCTGGCCGGTGCGGTATTGCACGCCCGGCCACAGCACCAGCGCCAACCGTGCGCTGTTCTGTGCGATGGCGCGCTCGATGGCGGCCATGGAGATGGTGCCGTCGGGTTCGTCCGGCTCGAGTTCGATCAGGTCGGTCGTCGGATCCATTCCGTGGAAACGCACTTGCGATTCCAGCGCATGACGATCCGAGGGAAACGCACCGGCTTCCATCAGGATTGCCGGACGCTCGCGCGTTGGCTGGTAGAAGCTGACCATCATCAGGTGCAGGTTCGTCGTCAGCGAATTCATCGCGACGACTTCCGCCGGCTGCGCGCCTACGACGTCGGCCAGGCCCGCACGCACCAGTTCGTGATAGGGCATCCATGGCGCCGGCTCGCGAAAGTGGCCTTCGACCGCTTCGGATGCCCATTTGTCGAGGACTTCCTCGACCATCGCACGCGCGCCCCTGGGTTGCAGGCCGAGCGAGTTGCCGCAGAAATAAGTCTGCTTGCCACCGGCATGACGCGGTATGTGGAACGCATTGCGCAGCCCGCGCAGTGGATCGGCGGCGTCCTGGGCAGCTGCATGAGCGTCACTGAACAATCCGCTCATGCCGCCGCCGGAGACTGGAAGCGCGAGGCCTGCAATCCCAGCCATTCCAGCGCGGTGCCATGATAC
>JBDSPO010000181.1:0-10915 GCA_039930265.1 Lysobacter sp.
GCGCTGACGTTTCCGTGATTGCCACGGGCAAGGCGTACCAGTTGGCCTGGAATCTGATCGGCCTGGCGAAGCTGCATCGCGCCACCGGCAACGCAGACTACTTGCGGGCGGTCGAGCACGCGTGGACCAGCATCCGCGAGGATCACCTGACCCTCGGTGGCGGCCCCTGGGGTGGCGTGGGACACCGGTCACGGGAGGTTTTCAATCCCGCTGGCGTGTTCAGTCCATACGGGTATGTGGAGACGTGTTCGACGTTTGCCTGGATCCAGCTCAACCGCGAACTCCACGGCATCACCGGTGATGCCCGCTATGCCGAAGAGATCGAACGCAGCGCGTATAACGACCTGCTCGGCGCGCAAGCGCCCGACGGCGAAAACTGGTGCTACTACGTGTTCCCCAACGGTCGACGTGTGCACACGACCTACTGGCGATGCTGCAAGTCGAGTGGGGCGATGGCGCTTGAAGAGCTGCCGTCCATCGCGTACACCGCACACGGTGCAGCCATTCTGGCGGTGAATCTGTACGGACCCGGTGAAGCGTCGTTCGCGCTTGCGGGGGCCGGCCGGGTCCGCCTCGTCCAGGAGACGCTGTATCCCTACCCGGACAGCATCCGGGTGCGGGTGTCCGTCGAGGCGCAGGCGGATTTCGCTATCAGGCTGAGAATCCCGTCCTGGGTGGAAGGCGGGACGATCACCATCAATGGCGAGGCCATCCAATCGGCGATGGTGCCCGGTCAGTACGTGGACCTCGCGCGTTTCTGGCGCGACGGGGACGAAATAGTCGCGCGATTCCCGATGTCGCCCGTAATGCACAAACGGGTGAACAACAATACCCAGGAGTCGTTTGCGCCCGACGGCAGCGAAGTGCGTCAACAGGTGCTGCATTTCGAGTACGCGGCCATTACCTGCGGACCGCTGGTGTATGCCACCGAGCTGATCGACGGGTTCAAGGTCGAGGAGACGCTGCGACTGCCCCCGGAGCTTGGGTCAGCGTCGCTGGGATGGCTTCCTGAAAGCGCCGATGGCGTGCCGCGTATATTTCTGGATCCCGGATATCGGGCGCCGTTGGTGTTTGCACCGTATTTCTGCGCCGGCGGTCGCGAGGACGGCGTTTGGCGCCTGACGTGGATGCAGCTCGCGCCAGACCCTGCATTTGATGCGAACGCCGCACCCGCAAGGTCGCGGTGAAGCAAGTGTTTGTGGCCCGTGAGGATAGCCAGACGATCTGTCTATTTGCGTGGGCGCAGCGCAAGGTAGCCGGCAGAAAATGAATCACGCACGCGGACTGCATGCACATGGCGGATAAACCGATTGACCACACCGCGACACGCGTCCCCGGATCTGGCCCGCTGCAGGGGGTGCGGGTACTTGACCTGAGCGCGTATATCGCCGGTCCCTACGGCTGCTCGCTGCTGGCGGACCAGGGCGCGGAAGTAATCAAGATCGAGCCGCCGGGTGGCGATAACCTGCGGCAGTACCCGTCCACCTTGACCGCGGGCAGCAGGGCGTTTCTCGGCGTCAACCGCAGCAAGCGCGGTATCGTGTTGAACCTCAAATGCGAGCGGGACCACGCAGCGCTACTCAAGCTGGTGCGGCACGCGGACGTCCTGGTGCACAACTTTCGCCCCGGCGTTCCGCAGCGTCTCGGGATTGAGCACGAGAGCCTGAGCGCAATCAACCCCAGGCTGATCTACTGTGCCGTTACGGGATACGGCCAGAACGGCCCGATGCAGCAGAAGGCCGGCTACGATCAGGTGCTGCAGACGATGACGGGGATGTGCTCGCTGCAAGGGCAGGCGGGCGGATCGCCGGAGATTATCTACGGGTCGGTGGTCGATTATTACGCGGCTGCGCTGCTCGCCGCCGGCGTCTCATCGGCGTTGTTTGAACGTGAGCGCAGTGGGCTCGGCCAGTTCGTCGATATTTCGTTGCTGCGCAGTGCGCTCACCATGCAATCGGCCCGGATGATCCAGGCCGACGGCGAACCGGATGCGATCGATCGTGACATGCGCTCCGGCGGTGTTACCGGGATCCATCCGACCCGCGATGGCCATATCTACATTTCCGCCAACACGCCGCATTTCTGGCATGCGCTGTGTGACAAAACCGGCCTTGCGGATATGCGAGCCGATACTCGCTACGACACCGTGCGCAAGCGGGCCGATCGCGTGGACGAGATCCTGCCGCAGCTTCACCGCGCGCTTGCCACGCGCTCCGCACTTGACTGGGAGGCCATCTTCGGTGACGAGGTGCCGTGCGCGGCCGCCCGCCGTATTGAAGAGATGTTCCATCACCCACAGGTTCAGGCGCAGGCTATCCTGGCCGACTTTGAGCACCCTGAAGTGGGGCGCTACCGGGGCGTGGCCGAGTCCATCGGATTTGGCAGAACCCCGGGGCCACCGGCGTTCGCGGCGCCGGTGCTGGGTCAGGATACCGATCAGGTACTTGCCGCAATTGAACGCGATCCGGATGCCGTATTCCGGCCGCGACCGGGCGTGCCCGGCTGAGCCCTTCGAGGCCGTCTAGCAGGGGGCGTCGATCGGCAGTGCTTTCTCGGCGCGGGTGAACCACTCACCCTCCACCGGCACGAACATCGCGCAGGTGTCCATCGGTGCTTTGTAGATATGCACCGAGATCGCAATCTGGTCGGCACTGCTGTTGCGGATCGCGTGATATTCGTGCGGCGGGATGAGGCTGCCGGCGCTGCCGGGTCCGGCGATCATGCCGCCGGTGCCGCGGAAGCGGAAGCGGTCGCCGTCCTCTTCCAGCAATTCATACTGGGTGATGTCCAGTCCGCCCTGCCATACGCCTTCCACGCACCACAGGCCGCAGTGGTCGTGCACCGGGGTGCCTTGGCCGGGTCCCCACGTCATCGCGACCACGCTGTAGCCGTGCTCGGCGCTGCGATAGATTTCCCGTCGCGCGTAGTGGCCTTCCAGCGGTTCGTTCACGCATTCGGGCAGCTGGATCTCGCTGTCGGGGATGATGTGGCAGAGCGCGTTGCGCAGCGCAGCGGTAACCTGGTGCTCATCGCCCTGGCTCACTGCCGCGTCGAGAAGGGCAACGAGCTTTTCGCGGCCGATGAAGTTGATGTCAGGCATAACCGTGTCTTTCATGTGGTTGATTCTACTGGAAATCTGCCGGAGGGGCCGCAGCGAAGACACGGTCTTCGCCGGTCAGATGCTGGCGAAGAATTCACGGATCGCCGGGCAGTAGCGATCGTAGTCGACGAGAAATGCATCGTGCCCTTGCGGCGAGGGCATCGGCAGGCAGTCTGCGATCGCGCCACCCTCGCGCAGGCCATCGGCGATCTCGAGCTGCTGCTGGAGCGGAAACAATACGTCGGTGCGCGCGCCGATCGTCAATGCGCGCGCGATGTTGATGGCGGCCAGGCCGGCACGCGTGTGCGCCTGGGTGGTTGCCTTGTCACCCATGACGCGCTCCGCGCAATGGTCGCCCAGGTCGAACCAGTCCATCGAGCGGCTGAGATACAGGTAGCAGTTGGGGTCGAAGTTGCGGACAAATCGGCGGGCGTGGGCTTCCAGATAACTTTCGACCTGAAACTCCCGTCCGAACGGCTCGTCCTCGGTCTGATCCGAATCCAGCCGGATCCGGCCAAAGCGGCCGTCCCACTCCAGCGCCGAGCGGTAGGTGATCACGCCCAGCTTGCGGGCCATGCGCATGCCCGATTCGGGATAGGCCTCGTTGCTGTAGTCGCCGCCGTTGAAGTTGGGATCCAGCCGGATCGCTTCGCGCTGCAGTGAGCGGATGGCGATCGACCAGGGCAACGCCCGCGCGGCACCGGCGACATTCAGATGCGTCGCGGCGATGCCGTCGTGGCGAATCAGCAATGACAGCGCGACCATGCCGCCCATCGAGTTGCCGACCACGCAGGCCAGCCGCTCTATCCCGAGCGCGCGGACGACTACGGCAAGGGCGTCGGCGCCGTCCTCGATAGACAGTTCGGGAAACTCGAAGCGGTACGGCCGGCCCGTGTCCGGGTTGATGGAAGCCG
The DNA here is from genome assembly GCA_039930265.1 of Lysobacter sp. GTDB lineage: Bacteria > Pseudomonadota > Gammaproteobacteria > Xanthomonadales > Xanthomonadaceae > Novilysobacter. The sequence goes on from JBDSPO010000181.1 coordinate 4,015, forward strand.
GGCCGGTGGAACCTTTGCAGCTGCCCAGAGGGTTGGCACAGATGACGAACCAGCGATCGGTATCGATCGGCTTGGCGCGGCCGACCATCGGCTCCCACCAGCCGTCTTCCGGGTTCGCGGCCGACGACGCCATGTGCGCATTGGGCGACATGCCGGGCACCACCAGCACGGCGTTGTCGCCGGCGGCGTTGAGCGTGCCCCAGGTTTCGTAAGCGATGCGCGCGCCGTGCAACGCGCCGCCGCGTTTCATGGCGAAGGGCGAAGGCAGGTCGATCCAGCGGGTGCCGGGCGGGATGAATTCGCTCATCGGAGGACCTACTTGATCACGCGATCGATCAACAGCGCCGCGGCCACTTCGGGAGCGGTCGCCACGTCGACCGGAGCGGACTCGAAGTCACCACTGCGCGCCATCGCCTCACCGCTGGCGGAGATGCGTGCGCTCAACTGCACGTCCTCCAGTTCGGACAGCTTCCTGGTCGGCATCAGGCTGTCGTTGTCGTCCAGGGTCACCGTCAACGGGAAGCTGCCGGCCTGCAATTTCTTCACCGCAACCGGAACCGGCGATCCGTCGGTCTGGCGCGCGATCACGAACAGGCTGGCGCCGTCCGGATACTGCATCGCCAGTCGGGGATCCAGCGACACACTGAGGGTGATTGTCACCGGCGAGGCGGCGGCAACGGTGGCCGCGGGCAGCGGCCCCATGCCCGCGTCGATCCGGGCGGCGTCGATCTGCGAGCGCAAACTCGCGGCAGTGGCTGCATCGACCTGGGACAGCAACGGCTGCCAGGTCGCCACCGCGCCGGCGGGGTCGCCGCTCTGGCGTTGGGCGATACCCAGGAACCAGCGCGCGCGCTGGTGATCGGCGGTCTGGGCCAATGCGTGTTGCAGCATTGCCACCGACTCCTCGTCGAAACGCCGGTCGTCACGCGCGCGGGCGCGGGCCTCGGCGGCCTCGGTCAGGATGTCGGCGTCATCGGGCGCGAGTTTGAGTGCGCGTGCGTAGGCCTGGTTGGCAGCAGGCAGGTCATTCTCGGCGAGGTGGGCGCGGGCGAGCAGGCGCCAGCCTTCGACCTGGTTGGGGTCGCGCTTGAGCTCGGCCTGCAGCTGGGTCACCGCATCGGCAAGCGTCTCCGGGACCGCCCGCTGCGCGGGATCCAGCGCCCGAGGGGTGCCGATGACGGTGTACATCAGGCCTGCGGTGGACGCCAACAGCACCGCCAATGCGATGCCGGGCAGCGGTCGGGCGCGCCAGAGAGGGCGCAGTACGAAGGCCATTGCAGCCAACGCCATGGCGATGCCAGCGATCACGAACGTGGTCATCACCACTCCTGATTTTCGTCGGTAGGGGCGGCACGCTTGCCGGACTTGCGCGGGTCATCGTCCCGCACCCGCGATTGCCTTCGCACCACGTTGAGCACCACCAGGCCGCCGGCGAGCAGAATCAACGCAGGGCCAAACCAGAGCAGCCAGGTTTTGGGATCCATCTGCGGGCGGTACAGGACGAACTCGCCGTAGCGGTCCACCAGATACTCCTTCACCTGGGCGTCCGACTTGTCCTGCCGCATCAGTGCGAGGACTTCGTGGCGCAGGTCCTGGGCAATGGACGCGTTGGAATCGGCCAGAGACTGGTTCTGGCATTTCACGCAGCGCAGCTCGGCGGTCAGGGCGTGGAAGCGGTCGGCTTCGGCCTGATCGGTAAACTGCAGCGGGGCCGGATTCTTGATCGCCTGCGCCGACGCGAGGGCGGGCAGCAGCAGCAGCGCGATCAACAGCAGTGCGACCCACCGCACGGTCCTCCAGCGGCTCCGCGACTGCCGGTGCCTCACTGTCCGGCCTCGATCCGGTCCAGCATCGGCACCAGCTCATCGTCGATGATCTGCTGGGTGACGGTGCCCACGTGCTTCCAGCGCACCACGCCCTCGCCATCCACCAGGAAGGTCTCCGGCGCGCCGTAGATGCCCCAGTCCAGCGCGGTATCGCCGCTGTAGTCGGTCACCACCACGAAATACAGATTGCCGAACTGCTCCAGCCAGCGCAGCGCATCGGCCGGCTCGTCCTTGAGGTTGTACCCCACCACCCGCACGCGCTTGGTTTCGGCAAACTTCGTCAGCACCGGGTGCTCCACCCGGCACTCGGGACACCAGCTGCCCCAGACGTTCATGAGGTAAGGCTCGCCACGCAGGGTTTCCGAGGTGATCCGGTAGGACGGGTCGTGCAATACCGGCAGGTCGAAGTCGGGCGCGGGCTTGCCGATCAACGGCGAGGGCAGCGACTCACGGTCCTGGCTGCGGCTGAGGATCACGCCCGCCAGCAGCAACGCGGCGATTGCGGCAAAGGCGATCAGCGGAAACCATCGGGCCAGAGTGGACTTTCCGGATGTGTTCATGGTGCATCCTCCTTGCGCAGGTCCACGGACGGTTGCCGGCGGAAGCGTTTGTCGGAGGCCGAGACCAAGCCGCCGAGCATCATCAGAATCGCACCGGCCCAGATCCAGCGCACGAAGGGCTTGACCTGCATCCGCAATGCCCAGGCATCGCCGCCGAGTGACTCACCCACGGCCACATAGAGATCGCGGGTGACACCGCTGACGATTGCGGCCTCCGTCATGACCTGCCCGCCGCTGGCGTAGGTGCGCTTTTCCGGGTGCAGGATGCCAAGGAGCTTGCCATCCTTGTACGCGTGCACGGTGCCGTAGCTGGCCTGATAGTTCGGGCCGTTGCGCATCGCGACGCCGTCAAAGCGGAAGGAGTAGTGGCCAAGTTCGACGGTCTGGCCGGGTTTGACGGCCACTTCGTGTTGCTGCTCCAGGCCTTCGACCAGCAAGGCGCCGACCAGGAACACGGAGACCCCCAGATGGCCCAGAGTCATGCCCAGCATCTCCGCGGTCAAGCGGGTGCCGGTGCCCTTGAACCGGGTCCAGACGAAGCGGAAGGTGCCCAAGGCGACCCAGGCCGCACCGAAGATGCCAGCCGCCACTTTCCAGCCACCCTGCGGGGCCAGGAAGAACGCGGCGACGCCGGCGACGATGGACACCAGCAGCCACGGCGCCAGCATCGCCATCACACGCGATGGCTGGTCGCGCTGCCAACGCGTCAGCGGCCCAAACGGCAACAACACCACGACCGGTGCCATCAGCAGGATGAACAACAGCGCGAAGTACGGCGGTCCGACCGAGATCTTGCCCAGCTCAAGCGCATCGGCCAGCAACGGGTACAGGGTACCCAACAGCACCATGGCGCACGCGGTGGTGAGCAACAGGTTGTTGGCCAGCAGCAGCGTCTCGCGCGAGTACACCGCGAAGGGCTTGTCCTGATGCATGCCGGGTGCACGCAACGCATACAACACCAGCGAACCGCCGATCACGATGCCAAGGAAGATCAGAATGAACAGGCCACGCGCCGGGTCCGCCGCGAATGCGTGAACACTGGTCAGCACGCCCGAGCGGACCAGGAAGGTGCCCAGCAGCGAGAGTGAAAACGTGGCGATCGCCAGCAGCAGGGTCCAGCCGCGGAAGCTGCCGCGCTTTTCGGTGACCGCCTGGGAATGCAGCAGCGCCAAACCGGACAGCCATGGCATGAAGCTGGCGTTCTCGACCGGATCCCAGAACCACCAGCCGCCCCAACCCAGCTCGTAATACGCCCACCAGCTGCCCAGCGCGATGCCGAAGGTCAGAAACGCCCAGGCCACGTTGGTCCAGGGACGCGTCCAACGCAGCCAGCGGGTGTCGACCTTGCCGTCCAGCAGGGCGGCGATGGCGAAGGCGAAAGGCACCGCAAAGCCCACGTAGCCGATGTACAGCATCGGCGGGTGGATGATCATCCCGGGATCCTGCAGCAGCGGGTTGAGGTCGCGCCCCTCGATAGCGGCCGGCAGCAGACGTTCGAACGGGTTGCTGGTGAAGATCAGGAACGCGAGAAAGCCCAGACTGACAATGCCCATCACCCCGAGCACCCGGGCAATGACCTCGGCGGGCAGGCGCTGCGAGAATTTCGCTACGGCGCCGCTCCAGAGCGCCAATACCGTCGCCCAGAGCAGCAGCGAGCCCTCGTGCGCGCCCCACACCGCGGTGTAGCGGTAGCCCACGGGCAAGAGCGAATTGGAGTTTTCGGCGACGTATCGCAACGAGAAGTCCTGGCTGACAAAGCCGACCGTCAGGGCGACAAACGCAAAGCCGACCAGCACCATCTGGGCGTAGGCGGCGGGTCGCGCGACCGCCATCCAGCTGTGAATGCCCCGGTGTGCGCCGATCAGCGGCAGGGCCGTCTGCAGCCCCGCGACCAGCAGGGCGAGCAGGAGGGCGACTTGGCCGAGTTCCGCAAGCATCGCCTACTGCTCCGCCGGAGTGTCGACGTCGTGCTTCTGGTGGGCGATGCCCATCTTGTCGGCGACTTCCTTGGGCATGTAGGTCTCGTCGTGCTTGGCCAGCACTTCCTCGGCCACGAAGTGGTCACCCTGCATGCGGCCGGTGGCAATCACCGCCTGGTTCTCGCGGAACAGGTCGGGCAGGATGCCGGTGTAGACCACCGGCATCAGGGCGTCGCCATCGCTGACGCTGAAACGCGATTCCAGCGATCCGTCGGTGCGTTGCAGCGTACCGTCCGCGACCATGCCACCCAGACGGAACCGCGCTTCGCCGGACGCGACCTCCGCCCCGGCCTCGCCGCTGAGGATCTCGTTGGGCGTGTACAGGTAGGCGACATTGCGTTGCAGTGCCATGGCGACCAGCGTGGCGGCGATCGCGGCGGCGACCACGAGGGCCAGCACCCAGATCAGGCGGCGGCGTCGAATCGGATTCATCGCATCAACTCGTTGGAAGTGGAGTGGGGTGCTTGCCGGACCTGTGCGGCGGCCTGTCGGGCGGCGCGGCGGCGCGCAATACCAAGCTCCTTGCGTACCTGCAGCCAGCTGGCGAGGAACTCCCCGCCCAGCACAACCAGAAACACCGCATAGGCGGCAATGACATAGCCCAGATAGCTCACGGTGCCGCTCCCGGAGCGCTGTCGCGTCGGGTGCGATCGCCCGGACCGGCCAGCGCGGCGACCCAGGCCTTGCCCGATTCGCGGCGCAGGTTGTCAGCGCGCGCACGGATCAGCAAGGCGCCGATGAACCACAGTTTGGTCCCGACCAGCATCCAGATCAGCGGCTGCAGCATGCTGGGGTCCATCGTCGACTCGCCCAGCAGACGGATCGTCTGGCCCTGGTGCAGTGAGTTCCACCACACCACCGAGTAACGGATGATCGGCAGCAGCACCACACCGACAATGGCGAGCAGACCCGCCGCGCGGGCGGCACTGCGGCGGTCATCGATGGCGTTGTACAGGCCGATCACGCCCAGATAGAGGAACAGCAGGATCAGCTGGGTAGTCAGGCGCGGGTCCCAGTCCCACCACGTGCCCCACATCGGCTTGCCCCAGATCGCGCCGGTCAGCAGGGTGATCAGCGTGAACCCGGCGCCGATGGGCGCACATGCCATGGCGAGGATCTCGCACAGCTTGATCCGCCAGATCAGGGCGATGGCCGAGTACACGGCCATCAGGCCGAACACCGCCAGACTCATCCACGCGGCGGGCACGTGGATGTAGAGGATGCGGAAGCTGTCGCCCTGCTGGTAGTCGGCCGGGACGGTGAAGAGCGCGCCGTACATTCCCCATGCCATCACCAGCAACCCCAGCGCGTACGCCCAAGGCGCCCAGCGGGCAGCGAAACGGTCGAAGAAAGGGGGAGATCCGAGTTTGTGGAACCACAGAACGATGGGATTCATATGCCTCAATTCAACGCGATGCGGATCGCCGCGGCGGCGACAAGTGGAGCCAGCACCAGCGCGACCACCAGCCCGGCGCCCAGCAGCAGCAGCGGACCGACGGGGTCCAGACCCTGCGCTGACAGGGCAACGCTGCCGGCCCCGAACACCAGTACCGGGACGTACAACGGGAGTGCGAGCAAGGCCACCAGTATACCGGAGCGCCTCATGCCGACCGTCAGCGCGGCGACCACCGCACCCAGCAGACTCAGCAAGGGGGTGCCCAGCGCGAGCGCGGCGATCAGCACCGGCAGCTGGGCGCGCGGCAGGTGCATCAGTTCGGCCAGAAAGGGGGCTGCAACCAGCAACGGCAAGGCCGTGGTCGCCCAGTGCATGAAGGTGCGCACGCCCACCAGCCAGCCCAGCGGGACCGGCGCCAGCATCCACTGCTCCAGCGAGCCGTCCTCGGCATCGCCGCGAAACAGGGTATCCAGCGACAGCAGACCGGCCAGCAGGACCGCCACCCACAGCACCGCGCCGGCGACCGCGGCGAGCGTCTCGGGCTCACCGCCGAGCGCCAGCGCGAACAGCACGACCACCAGCAACGCGAACAGTGCCGGCTGCAGTGCATCGCCGCGACGGCGCCATAGCAGTCGCAGGTCGCGGACCATCAGCGCTTGGGCCGCCCCCATCAGACCTGGCAGAGGATTGCTCATGCCAAGGCCCCGGAGATGGGCTTGATCATCGTCAGCATCCGGGTGCGCACCGGTGGTGCGGCGTAGGCGCCGTGGGTGGTGATCAGCGCCGCGCCATCACTGCGCAGATGCGCCTGGATCATCCGGTTGACCAGCTCGATGCCCTCCAGGTCCAGGTTTGCGTAGGGCTCGTCCAACAGCCACAGCGGGGCCGGCGACAGCCAAAGCCGGGCCAGCGACAGACGCTTTTTCTGGCCCGCGGACAACTGGCGGGCCAGCGCGTCCTCGTAACCACCCAGCCCTACCATCGCCAGGGCATTGATCGGTAGCTGGTTGCGGCGCCGGCCCTGCAGCCCGCACAGGAAATCGAGGTTTTCCAGAGCCCCCAGATCGGCCTTGAATCCCGGCAGATGGCCCGTGTAGGCCATCGCCCGCGCCCGGCGGGAGGCGTGTGCGCGCTGGCCGT
>JBDSPO010000182.1:0-4254 GCA_039930265.1 Lysobacter sp.
CATGGCTTGCACGCTACCGCCGCGTTTTTGTACTTACCGGAGCCGGTATCAGCACCAACTCCGGCATTCCGGACTACCGGGGCGCAAACGGCGAATGGAAAGGGCGCTCGCCGATGACCTACCAGGACTTCGTCGGTGATCCGGCAAAGCGCGCGCGCTACTGGGCACGCAGCTTTGTCGGTTGGCCGTCGGTAGCCGGGGCGCTGCCGAATCGGGCCCATGGCGCACTGGTGCGACTGGAGGCGGAGGGCCGCCTCTCCGCGCTGGTCACCCAGAACGTTGACGGACTGCATTCGCGCGCCGGACACAAGGAAGTGATCGACCTGCATGGTCGGATCGGTGTGGTGGTTTGTCTGGGGTGCGATCGACGGATGGACCGTGCAGTCGTCCAGCACGATCTGAGACTGCGCTATCCCGGATGGAGCAAGCACACGTCCGCTGCGGCACCGGACGGTGACGCGGATCTGGAAGACGTCGATCTGACGGGATTCGTCCCTCCCACGTGCCCTGACTGCGGCGGGATGCTCAAACCTGATGTGGTCTTCTTCGGCGAGAACGTTCCGCGTGATCGGCTGAGTCATGCGATGGCTGTCCTGGAACAATCCGACGCGATGCTGGTGGTCGGCTCATCGTTGATGGTGTATTCCGGATTCCGCTTTGCACGTATCGCCAGTGAGCGCGGCTTGCCTCTGGCGATCCTCACCCGCGGGGTCACGCGTGCGGACGATTTGGCCACGCTCAAACTGGATGCCGAGTCCGGGGCCACCCTCGCCTACGCGATCCCCTGACCTGAGGCCAAAAGACCTGCTCACCCGTCAATGGCGGAAGGTCTCGCGGTGCATGCCGGTATCGATCATGTTAATAGGGGAAATGCGGAGGCGGCATTCGGCACCGCGGCTCAGATGCAGGCTTCCGCGGCCGACGGGCGTTCAGCGGTTTCCCAGCAGGGCGCCTCTGGCACACGCGATCCACGGCTGTTGTGGATCCACCACCCGCATACCACCGGTAAAGGCCGAGTACGCCGGCAACACAGTCTCACCGGGCTTCAGGACGAAGGCGGGGTAGCGTCCGGGCAAGCCCGGCAGGCGCACCACCGGATGAAGGTGACCGCTGAGCACGTGCTGCCGGTCGGCATCGCCCGGGCGACGCGGGTGGTGGCGAAACCGGAACGGTCCCTCGCAGATATCCTCCGGCAGCAGGGCCACTCGCAGCGCTTCGGGGACCAGCGCTCGATCATGATTGCCGCCCACGACACTGGCAGCCACCTGGGGATGACCATCCAGCAACGCCCGCCATGCCTGCTCCACCGTCAGGCTACGGCGACCGTGCAGGAAATCCCCGAGAACCCACAACTCGCGCGCATCGGTACGGGTCAGCAACGATGCCAGCCTCTCCAGGTCATGCGCTGTGCCGCCCGTAGGTACAGGTATCCCCGCCGCCCGCATCACATCGCCTTTGCCCAGGTGCAGATCGGCAATCAGAACTCGCCGCCGCCGTGGCCAGAAGATCGCGCGGTCCGCGTGGAATTCGAGCCGCTCGCCCGCCACGTCCCGCTCAAGTACGGCTGGCATGACGTTGCTCCAGCTGCTGCGCCGCGCGGGCGACCCGCGTCCGCCAGTCTTCGGTGCTGAGTTCGCCACGGATGGACTCCGCCCATAAAGGGAATGCCAACGGCGTCAGACTCTGCGGGCGATGCAATGCCAGCGCACGGGTGTTGCAGCGTTGCAACACCTCGCGCAGCAGCCGCACTTCAAGCTGTGCCTCCATTACCTCACGCTCCGCCTGCGCCAACAGCATGTGCCCGGGATCGTGCTGGCGCAGCACGTCGAACAGCAAGCCGCTGGAGGCCTGCAGTTGGCGCAACGAGCGCGCTGCGCGACCCGGCAGGGACGGCGGCAGCAAACCGGCGACCCGGGCGATCTCGCGGAACTGCCGACGCGCAAGCTCGGCGATGTTGAGGCTCTCCACCAGATCTTCCAGCAGTCCCGCGGGCGAGAGCAGCCGCTGCAGAAGCCCGACATCCGGCCAGGCTTCGGCTTGAGCGGTCAGCACCAGCCCGTAGTCGTTGACAGCCCAGCCAAACGTATTGATCTGTTCGCGACCCCAGCGCAGGGCCATCAGTGCAGCCAAGCCCTCGTGCACCGAGCGGCCGGCAAATGGATAGACAAACAGGTGCCAACCCTGGCGTGTCTTGATCGACTCCACCAGCAGCGCAGCCGGATCCGGCAAGGCTGAAAGTCGCGCCTGCAGATCCAGCAGCGGCTGCAGTGCGCGCATTTCCGGACTGTCCGCGGGCGCGTGCAGGATGGCTTCGACCTCCGCGCCCAGCGCGCTGGAAAGGGGCATTCGCCCACCCTGCCAGCGGGGCACCCTGCCCTGGCCCTTCTGGGCGATCCGCACGAAGGCCGTCATATCCCGCAGTTGCACCAGCTCGAGCGTTTTGCCAGCGAACTGGAAGCGCTCACGCGGCCTGAGTCGGCCTATGAACGCCTCCTCCACCGAGCCCAGCCAACCGCCCTTCATGTAGCGCACCTGGACACTGCCGTCGCTGGTGATGGTGCCAATCGACAAACGGTGACGGAACGCGACACGACGGTCGTGGACGCGGTAGGAGCCATCCCCGTCGAGCACGACGCGGCGGTAATCCGGGTAGTTTTCCAGCGCACTGCCGCCGCGCACGATGAAATCGAGCACGGCGTTCCAGGCACTGTCATCCAGGGCACGGAAAGCGTGGGTGCCGCGCACTTCCGCCAGCAGTTGTTGCGGTTCGAAACCCCCGCCCAACGCCAGGGTGATGCAATGCTGTGCCAGCACATCCAAGGACAGCTCCAGCGGTGGCCGCGACTCTACCCGCCCATGCTCCAGCGCGGCCCGGGCGGCGGCGTATTCCGCCAACTCCAGCGCGTGAGTTGGCACGCAGATGATCTTGCCCGACTCGCCCGGTCGATGGCGCGCGCGGCCGCCGCGTTGCCACAGACGCGACATGCCTTTCGGGCTGCCGATCTGCAGCACCTGGTCGACCGCCGGAAAATCCACGCCCAGATCCAGGCTGGACGTCGCCACCACGCAGCGGACACTGCCATCGCGCAGTCCCTGCTCCGCTTGCGCACGCAGGGACGCACTCAACGAGCCGTGGTGCAAGGCCAGCGTCGCAGGATCGTCCAGCCATACGGACTGCAATGCGCGATGCCAGAGCTCCGCCTGCGAACGCGTGTTGGTGAACAACAGGCTGGAGCGCGCCTGCTGGAGCACCGCCGACACCCGCGCCAACTGCGAAAGACCGAGGTGTCCGGCCCACGGGAAGCGTTCGCCCGCTTTCGGCAGCAGGGTCTGCAGGCTCATCCGGCGGCGGCGGGGTGATGAAAGAATCGCGGCAGCGGAGGCATGCGGCAGCAGTACGTCGCGCGCCTGCTCCAGATTGCCCAACGTCGCAGACAACCCCCACACGGGTGCGGCCGGGACGATCCCCCGCAAGCGCGCCAGAGACAGCTGCAGCAGCACGCCGCGCTTGTTGCCCAGCAGCTCGTGCCACTCGTCCACCACCACGCCGCGCACCCCGGCCAGCAACTGCGCCGCGTCCGGGTAGGACAGCATCAAGGCGAAAGACTCCGGCGTCGTGACGAGTACGTCCGACAGCCCCTTGCGGGCGAGCCGCTTGTCGCGTGCGCTGGCATCGCCGGTGCGCATGGCCACCGTCCACGGCACGCCCAGCGCCGCGATCGGCGCCTGCATCGCCCGCACCGTGTCAGCGGCCAACGCGCGCAGGGGCGTGATCCACAACAGGCGCAGACGGGGCAATGCGGCAACGCCGCGGCGCGCTTTCGCCGGGGTATCGCCCAGCCGCAGGGCTTCGAGCAAGGGCCCGCCAAATGCCGCCAGGGTTTTGCCACTGCCGGTGGGCGTCACCATCAAACCGGACTCACCGGCGCGATAGCGCCGCCATGCCTCGCGCTGGAATGGCGCCGGCTTCCAGCCATTGGTGTCGAACCATTCCATCAGCGAAGCGTCGGCACCCCGCCTCCGCGGTCGCGCGGGGTCTCCGGTCACTTTGCCAATGCCCGCAGCGCATCGACCCGATCCGCTTCCGCCGCGGGTTTGTCGGTGCGCCAGCGTACGATTCGCGGGAACCTAACCGCGACACCCGATTTGTGCCGCGCCGAGCGGTTCACTCCCTCGAAGGCGATCTCGAACACCTGCTCGGCGGGCACGGACCGCACCGGGCCGAAGCGCTGCAGGGTATTGCCCCGGATCCAG
>JBDSPO010000183.1:0-5382 GCA_039930265.1 Lysobacter sp.
AGCCCTTCGCTGGGCGCGACGTGCATGCGGAAGCCCGGCGCGGCATTGACCTCGCAGATGCCGCCACCGTGGCTCTTGTAGCTCTCGGCGATGTTCTCGGTGAGAAAGTCGACCCCGCCGACGTCCAACCCGATTGCCTGCACCGCACGCACCGCCATCTCGCGATTATCGGGATGGATGGTGTCGGTGACATCCGTGGCGGTGCCGCCGGTGGACAGGTTGCCGGTGGATCGCAGGTACACCACTTCATCGGCCGCGGGCACCGAGGCAGGCGTGTAGCCGACGCGCTCCAGCATCGTCAGCGCCTGCACGTCCAGTTCCAGCCGGGTCAACACTTTTTCGTGACCGACGCCGCGGCGCGGGTCCGCGTTGACGATCTCGATCAGCTGCTCGACGGCAAGCCGCCCGTCGCCGATCACGTGGCCGGGGGTCCGTCGGGTCGCGGCGACCAGCTCGCCATTGATCACCAGCAGGCGGTGGTCGTCGCCCGGAAGAAAGGTCTCCACGATCACCGAACGCGAAATCGCGTGAGCCAGCTGGAAGCCGGCGGCAACCTCGGCGTCATTCATCAGCCGGATCGAGATGCCGCGCCCGTGGTTGCCGTTGTACGGCTTGGTCACCACCGGGTAGCCGATGCGGCGGGCGGCGCGGACCGCCAATTCTTCGGTCTGCACCAGCTCCTGACGCGGCACCGGCAGGCCCAGCGCGCCGAGGATCTGGTTGGTCTCGTCCTTGTCACCGGCCAGTTCGACGGCGATGTGCGAGGTTCTGCCGGTGACGGTGGCCTGGATGCGCTGCTGGTATTTTCCGTGACCCAGCTGGACCAGCGAGTTTGCGTTCAGGCGCATCCACGGGATATCCCGCGCCTCGGCGGCCGCCACGATGGCGCTGGTGGAAGGCCCGAGCGCACGGCGCTGGGCGAAGCGGATGAACTCGTCGCGCGCCGAGGACCACTCCCACTCCGCGGGCACGATGCCGGGGGTCTGCAGGTCCGCCGGCAGCAGCGACGTCAGCAGCCGCATCGCCAGCTCGCCCGCCTCCAGCCCTTCATCCTTCTGCACGTATTCGTAGACCACCGAGTACACGCCGGGTTGGCCGGTACCGCGGGTCTTGCCGAATGTCACGTCGGCGCCGGCGACGTTCTGCAGCTCGATCGCCACGTGTTCCAGCACATGGCCCAGCCAGGTACCCTCGTCCTCTCGCAGGCGACGCACAAAACCGCCCGGCTCCCGATAGGAGCATCCGTGCTCGTGCAGGCCCGGCAGCGCCGCGACCAGCCCGTCGATGAAGCCCTCCCCCAGTCGCACCGTGGGCCACGCCTCCAGCACCCCCAGATCCAGCTCCAGCCGGATGACCGGGAAGTGCGCGTACAGCGACGGACCGAGGAAAACCGAACGATTGATGATGCGCATGTCGCTACCTTTTCTGGCGGGCCAACCGGCCGGCCGAAGCCTGGCGGGTACTGAGATGGAACGTGTTGCCGGCGACCAGCTGGTGCAGGCTCAAGCCGAGCATGGACACCGGCTGACCTTCATCGACCACGTCCATGGAAGTGAACGTGATGTCGCTGGCATCCAGCACCGTGATGCCGCCGGTGCCTTCCACCTCCAGCACGTTGTCGGGACTGATGAAGGCGGCCGTGTCCTCGTCCAGACCGAGGCCGACCGCGAAGGGGTTGTAGGCCATCGCGGTCATCAGCCGGCCGATGCGATCGCGTTCGCGAAAGTGCTGGTCAATGATGAAGCGGTTGGTCAGGCCGAGGCCGGGCGCCAGCCTGACGCCGCCGGCAATCGGGGTCGGGCCTTCCTCGCCGAACGCAATCATGTGCTCGCTGATGAAGCTCGCCCCCGCGCTGGTGCCGGCGACGTGGACACCCTCGGCGTTGCGCAGGCGGATCAGTTTGGCCACCGGGGTGCCGCCGACGATGGTCGACAGGCGCAGCTGATTGCCGCCGGTCATGAAGATGCCGGTGGCCTGGCCGATGCGTTCCAGTCGCGCCGGCTCGTGGCAATCGCGCCGGGTATCGAAATCGATCACCGTCACCCGCGCCGCGCCCAGATCGGTGAACAGGGCTTCGTAGCGCGCTCCGGTTTCCAGCATCCGGCTGGCGGTGGGCAGCACGACGATGTCAGCCTGATCGCCGCCGCAGATATCCACGAAACGTTTCAGGATCTGCGGATTGCTCTCCTTCTCCTCGCCGCCGCCAATCGGAATGATCCACCCGCGCGTGGTGCCTTCGGACACCGGACTGGGACACATCAGCGCGCAGCCTCAAAGGTGCCGCGGATCACCGCATGACCGTCGCGAACAAACCAGCGGCCGGAAATCATCACTTCACTCACATCGTTGTCCTCATTCAATATCAACAGATCCGCGTCCGCGCCCTGCGCGATCCGCCCTTTGTTTTCCAGCCGCAGCAATTGCGCCGGATTGCTGGTGAATGCCGGCAGCACACGCTCCAGGGGTTGCCCCCGCGCCAGCAGATCCTTCAGTGTTGTCTGCAATGATTCCGGTGCGCCAATGTCCATGGTCACCATGCGTCCGTGCTCATCGAAGGTCGGCAGGCAGCCACCGCCGTCGGAGCTGACCGTCACCCGCTCCGGCGGCGCGCCGCTGTCCAGATAGCGCACCAGCGCCTCGTCGGCCGACCACGCATCCTCCCCCTCGGCGACCGGAAAGGCGGTGATGTCGATGGTGCACCCGCGGCGCGCCAGGGCGATCGCTTCCTCGAACAGCGCGCGACGCCGGTTGACGTGGGTGGGATTGAACACCCGCGCCGGAATCTCGCTGACATCCAGCGCCTCGCGTACCTGCGCCAGTCCACGCGGACCGTCGCCCAGGTGCAGGTGCAGGATCCCGGCCTTGCCGGTCAACAAACCGCCGACATGCACATCGGCCGCCACCCGCAGCAACTCGTCGCGCGTGGGCTGGCTGGAGCGGTGATCGCAGATTGCCAGCTCGCCGACACCGATCAGGCAATCGATAAAAGCCAGGTCGTCGCGCACGCTGCCTGTCAGCGTCGCCACCGGCAGGTGATACCCGCCGGTGTAGGCGTACGCGTTCAAACCTTCATTGCGCAGGCCATTGACGGTCGCCACCAGCCCGCGCGGCGAACGCGTCGTGTCGTCAGTGCCCAGCACGCCGACCACGGTGGTGATGCCGGCCAGGGTGAACCGCGACAGCGGCACCGGCGGTACCCGCGTATGTGCACCGGCTTCCCCGCCGCCACCGGTGATGTGGGCATGCCCGTCGATGAAGCCCGGCATCAGGCGGCGCCCTTGCAGATCAACGGTCTGAACGAGGTTGGACCCGTCGCTGCCGGCGTCCAGGTGCGGTTGCATGGCGAGGATTTTGCCGCCGCCGATCAATAGATCCTGCCGGCCCAGATGGGCGGGCGCATGGACATCGGCGTTGCGGAGCAACAGCAGTGGCAAATCTGGCACGTTGAAAGGGCCCCTCTGGAAGTGGTGTGAATCCTCGCGCGGAGCATGGCAGGGCCCGCGGATGGAAAAGCGAATGTGCCCCATGGGCCCCGCCACGCGCATTGCCGGACCAGTATTCCACGGCAACTACCCAACGGGGGTGCCGCGGCGGGCGCTTGCCTTTGTCCGGAACCCGCCTCAAAGAGCGTGTCGTCCAGTCTGCGCCGATTTCTGAGGCGCCGCGGATGGCAACCCTGACTGTCCGCGCCAACCGTTTACTGGAGTGACGTCATGGCCGTATTTGCCGGAAACCGTTCAAGGACACCCGCACGTCTCATCCTGCCCGCCGCACTCGCGATCGCGCTGACCGGTCTCGCGGGTTGCGGCGGCAGCGCCGACTCGGCGCCGGGACGCGGAACTGCAAGCGCGACCAAGCACCAGGACGGTGTCACTCTGACAAGCGGCGACTGGACGCTGGACGCGAGGGCATCGGCGTCCCTGATGCCAGGGTATTCGAGCGCGCCGCTCAACTTCCGCCTGCTTACCGGATGGGTCAATGAGGAGGCTGCAGCGCAGGCCGGCAAGCAAACCGACGCGCAGGCGCAACGCCAACAGGCGCTCGCCAGCTTCGGCCTGTTCACTCTGGAGGTCGCTGCCGGAACGGCCGTGCCCGGCACCTATCGTCTCACCGGCGAAGTGACCGGAGCCGACACCGCGGAGGTGATCATCCCGCTCAGCAAGGACGCCGGACTGGATGGGAAATTCACCTCCGAGTCGGGCACGTTGACCATCACATCGGTGCAGATCGACGAGGGCCCCTACGTATCCAAAGTCGTGGCCGTGGAGGGCAACTTCGACGGCATGTTCACCGACGGACAGGGGGCGACCCGGCCGTTCACCGGACGCTTTCGCTCAGCGCCCGAGTGACCGATCCCGCCGGATCCTGCGCAGCCTCACCAGGGCAGCTCGGTGCCATTGGCGTGCCAGAACGTCCCGGTTTGCGGCATGCCCAGCGTATCCAGACGTGCCACCAGTTGGCTCGCTGCGTGCTCCGGGGTGACCTCGCCGCTGCCTCCCACCATGTCGGTGGCGACAAACCCCGGATGCAGCAGAAACACCGCCACCCCGCGCGGCGCAAGATCCACCGCCAGGGATTTGCCAATCGCATTGACCGCCGACTTGGACGCGCGGTAGCCATAGCGGCCGCCCGAGCCGTTGTCTGCCACCGAGCCCATGCGACTGGTGATGATGCCGATCTTCGCGCCCTCGCCCAGATGGCCCGACAGCGCCTGCGCGACCCGCAGCGGCCCCAGCGCGTTGACCTCGAACTGCCGGCGCATGTCCTCCCACCCGGCGTCGTCGATCTGGCCGAATGCCTCGCGCGCCATGATGCCGGCGTTGAGCACCACCACGTCCAGGCGGGCATCCCCCAAGCGTTGCGCCAGGCCCGCCAGCGCCGCGTCATCGGTGACGTCGACCCCTGCTTCGACCTGCGCGCCGGTCGCGTCCAGGGCGTCGCTGGAGTGGCGGCAGGCGGCGATCACCCGGTCCCCCCGCGTGGTGAACTGACGGGTGAGCGCAAGACCAATACCGCGATTGGCTCCGGTAATCAGGACGGTTTTCATCATCGACTCCTTGAAGGGCACCTACCAGCCATGGTGTCGGGCACGCCCATAATCAAGCCGGGGCGGGCGCGGGGGCATGGAACCGGGCGCCCGGGCTGTCATCATGTGGGCGGCAAGCGACGCAACCGCGCCGCGCTCCAACGATCCGAGGCAAACGGCATGGCAATGGCGGAAAGCGACATCCACAAAGGCTGGATCTACCAGACCAGCAACCAGCAGCAGCGCCTGGTGCTGGGCTGGGACCGCGATGGCCGCGTGGTCTACTCATCGAAGGGCAAGGATCCGGACGCGCCGTTCCTGAACTGCCACGTGCGGATCACCACGCGGAAATTTGC
>JBDSPO010000184.1:0-8468 GCA_039930265.1 Lysobacter sp.
CCGGCGTGCAGAGCGCCAACTACTTCGCCAACGCCGTCGACACCCGCACCCGGGGCGCAGAACTGGTGGCGAACTGGCGTCAACCGCTGGCCGGTGGCCAGTTGCTGCTGACCGGTGGCTGGAGCTATGCCAAGACCGAGATCCGTCGCATTGCCGCCACGCCGGCCGAGCTGACCGCGCTGGGCCCGGACTATGTGCTGTTCGGCATCGAGGAGAGCAACACGCTCACCGACGCCACGCCGCGCACCCGCGCCCAGCTCAGTGCCAACTGGAACGATGACCGCTGGAACCTGCTCGGCCGTCTCAGCCGTCATGGCAGCGCGACCAGGGTGTTCAACTTCGGCGGCGGTTTCGAACCGGCGCAGACCTATGGCGCCGAGTTCCAGCTGGATGCGGAAGTCGAGCTTCGCCTGAGCCCGAAATGGACGGTCGCCGCCGGCGGCCAGAATCTGACCGACGAGTACCCGGACCGCTCCAGCGCCGACATCAGCTATTTCGGCAACCTGCCCTACGACGTGCTCTCGCCCATCGGCAGCAATGGCGCGTTTTACTACGCCCGGGCGCGCTACACGTTCTGACCAACCGCCCGGATCCAAGCGAGCGCCCGATTTCGATCGGGCGCTCGTGGCCTGCATCCATAGATGCTGCCCGCCGAGGGGAATGCAGCGATCAGTCGCGCAGCGTCGGCGCGGGATCGATCCAGATCACCGATGCCATGCGCCCGCTGCGACGGTCCCTGCGGTGGGAAAAAAACCGCTGGGGGTCGGCGATCGTGCACAGTCCGCCGCCGTGGACGTCGTGGGCGGCAAGCCCCGCGTCCGCCAGACGCATCTTCGCCAAGGCATAGAGATCCACCCGCCAGTGCCCCGGACGCGTCGGGAAGAACGCAGCTGCAGCTCGCGGATCGTCGGCGACAAACGCGTCATGGACGTCGCTGCCGATCTCGTAGTGTTCCGGCCCGGCTGCCGGGCCCATCCAGGCCATCAGCCGGTTGGGCGGGGTTGCCATCGCGGCAACCGTCGCTTCCAACATGCCGTCGGCCAGACCACGCCAGCCGGCGTGCGCAGCAGCGATTTCGCTGCCGTCGTGGGCACACAACAGCACGGGCAGGCAGTCGGCCGTCAGCACCGCCAGCACGGTGCCCGGCGCGGTGGTGACCGCGGCGTCGGCCTCGGGCTCGGACAGCGCAACCAAGCTCTCCGCCTCCGTTGCGCCTGATCCGGGCAGGACACGCAGCACACCGGTGCCATGCACCTGACGCAGCCAGCGCGGCGGCGAGGGCAGGCCGGCGTGGATGCGCAGCTCGGCCCGGTTGCGCGCTACCTTGGACGGGTCATCGCCATCGACGGCGCTGCGGTTGCCGAGGTTGAAGGTGTCGAACGGCGCCCGCGAACTGCCCGCGCCGTATCGCAGCGTGGTGAAGGCGATGACCGACGGCGGTGCGGGCCAGTTGGCCGACAACACCGCCGCGCCATTCGGCGTCGACGGGACGGTACCGCGACCGCTGGATCGCACAGGCACGGCTCAGCGCGCCCGCTCTGCAGCCTCGAGAGTGTCCCCGCGCAGGGCATCGAGCAGCGCCAGCATGTCCGGCGGCGCCGGAGCGCTGCAGCGCACGGGCTCGCCGGTCACCGGATGCACAAACTCCAGCGTCTCCGCGTGCAACGCCTGGCGACGGAATCCCTTCAGCGCGGTGACCAGCCCTTCGGTGGCGCCGCGCGGCAGCTTCAGCGAACCGCCGTACAGCGGATCGCCGATGATCGGGTGCTTGAGATGCGCCATGTGCACCCGGATCTGATGCGTGCGCCCGGTCTCCAGCCGGCATTCCAGCAGGGTATGGGCCCGGAAGCGTTCACGCAGGCGGAAGTGGGTGATCGCGTCGCGGCCGACCTCGCGCACCGCCATGCGGATGCGGTCGCGCGGGTGGCGCTCGATCGGGACGTTGGCCGTGCCGCCCGATACCAGCGCGCCCGATACGACCGCCAGGTACTGCCGGTGCACCTCTCGCGAAGACAGCTGCTCCACCAGCGCGGTATGCGCGATCAGTGTGCGCGCGACCACCATCACCCCGGAGGTGTCCTTGTCGAGACGATGCACGATGCCCGCCCTTGGCAAACCGTTGAGCTCCGGATGCCGGAACAGCAGCGCGTTGACCAGGGTGCCGTCCGGGTTGCCGGCGCCGGGATGCACCACCAGACCGGCCGGCTTGTCGATGACAATCACGTGCTCGTCCTCGAACAGGATCTGCAGCGGGATGTCCTCGGGCTCCGAGTGGGTCTGCACATCGGGCGTCACGTTCAGGGTGACCACTTCCCCGCCATGCACCGGAGCGCGGCCGCGCACCTCGACGCCGTCGAGCAGGACTTCGCCCGACTTGATCCAGCTGGACAGGCGCGAGCGCGAGTAGGACGGAAACAACTCCGCAAGGACCGCGTCGAAACGGCGTCCCGCGGCGGCGTTGGGCACGGTGGCCTGAAGGGCGATGACTGGTTGGCTCATTGGCAGGACACGGTTAAGGGCACACGGCGCGGGACTGCTATTATCGGTGCTTCGTGCCTCCGGCGCCCGTGATCCCGACCATGACCCTACGTTACGCCCCGCTGCGCATTCTGTTTCTGCTGCTGACCGTGCTGTTGCTCGGCTCCGGCTGCTCCATGTTCAAGAAAAAGGGCGACACCGCGGAGGCGGCGCCGGTGGAGCAGATGTACGAAAAGGCGCACACCTCGATGAAGCGTGGCAACTGGTCCGCCGGTGCCGACAACTTCAAATCGCTGGTGGCCCAGTACCCATACGGGCCCTACACCGAGCAGGCGCTGATCGAAACCGCCTACGCGCAATACAAGGCCGGCAACCACGAGGAGGCGATCAGCAGCATTGACCGCTTCATCCGTACCTACCCGACGCACCGCAACATTGCTTACATGTACTACCTGCGTGGACTGGTGAACTCCAGTCGGGACACTGTGTTCCTGCAGAAGGTGTGGAAACTGGACGCCAGCCGCCGCGACCTGGCCACGCCGCAGCAGGCGTACAACGACTTCACCATCGTCACCGAACGCTATCCCAACAGTCCCTACGCCGCCGACGCGCGCGAAAGGATGTCGGACCTGCGCGACACCTTCGCGCGTCATGAGCTGGAGGTCGCCCTGTACAACCTGCGCCGCACCGCTTACGTGGCCTCGGTGGAGCGCGTCAGCTACCTGCTGGAAACCTACCCGGACACCAAGTACCAGAACGACGCCATCGCCACCCTGGCCGCCGCTTACACCGGCCTGGGCAATACGACGCTGGCGGCCGATACCCGCAGCCGGCTGCAACAGGCCGACCCGGGCCATCCGTACCTGACGGGCAACTGGCCGAACTTCCCCGGCGACTGGCGCAAGCTCAACCCCTTTGCGCGCGAGAAGTCCGCGCTGGATAACTGACGGTCAAGCTTGCGCAAGGGCAATCACTGACAGTTGTCGCGAAATCACAGCGCCGCCTTCGGGCGGCGTTTTCGTTGGCTCCCCGGTCAAGTGATCGCCCGCAGGTCCAGCGACGTACCCTCCCGCGCCTCAGCGGAGCGCGCCTCAGCGGAGCGCGCCGGAGCCGAGCGGCTGCCCGCCGCGGGTATGTACGTCCGGCAGGATGGCGCGGTAGCCCTTGCGATCCAGGGTTTGCAGCAGCAGCCGCAAAGATTCCACGTTGCGCCCATGCCGCGCGCCTTCATGCAGCAGCACGATCGCACCCGGCGCCAGATCCTGCTCGATGCGCGCGACCACGGCGTGGGGATCGGCGGCGACCGCATCGAACCCGCGCGCGCTCCAGGCCACCCGGGCCAGACCGTGATCGCGCAAAGCGGCGGCGACGAACGGATTGGCCATGCCGACCACCGCGCGGAACCAGCGCGGCGCGACCCCGGCAATGGCCGTCAACTCGGTCTGCGCGCGGTCGATCTGGGCCCGCATCCGCGCCGGTCCCAGCAGCCAGAACACCGACTGCGGATGGCTGTGGCTGTGGTTACCGATCCCATGGCCGCGCGCCACCATTTCGCGCACCAGCTCCGGACGCGCACGGGCGCGCTCGCCAACCAGAAAAAACGTGGCCTTGGCAGCGTGCGCGTCCAGCAGGTCGAGCACGGCCAGGGTGTCAGCGGACGGCCCGTCATCAATGGTCAGCCAGACGACGGGGTCGTGCGTCGCCAGTCGCGTGAGCACCGGACTGAACAGGCGCGAGTCCGGCTTCAATGTGCCCCACAGGAATGGCAGGTGGCTCGCCAGCATGGCGGGAAGCCCCGCCAGCCAGCCCCAGCGCCACCAGATCAGCGCCACCAGCACCTGCGACACCAGCAGGGCCACCCACCAGGCGTGCGGGTAGCGGGGAACACGGTGCGGTGCGGGGGTCGTCATGATCTGGATCATGCCAGCGTCAGCCAGGCCTCGGTACACTGGATCATTACCCGGGACCTCTCGTCCGCCTTTACGGAAGCCTTGCCATGTCTCTCGACCCCGCGCTGCGTACGCGCATCGAAACCCTGCTCACCACCAACCGCGTCGTCCTGTTCATGAAGGGCGAGCCGGCCGCGCCGCAGTGTGGATTCTCGGCCAAGGCCGTGGGCCTGCTGGGCTCCACCGGCGTGCCCTACCAGCACGTGGACGTGTTGTCGGACCCGGAAATCCGCGAGGGCATCAAGGTCTATGGCGATTGGCCGACCATCCCCCAGCTGTACATCGACGGCGAGCTGGTCGGCGGCAGCGACATCATCGAGCAGATCGCCAGTTCCGGCGAGTTGTACACCGCGCTGGGCGTGCC
This sequence comes from Lysobacter sp., assembly GCA_039930265.1. Taxonomy (GTDB): domain Bacteria; phylum Pseudomonadota; class Gammaproteobacteria; order Xanthomonadales; family Xanthomonadaceae; genus Novilysobacter. Next base: position 4,792 of record JBDSPO010000184.1, read on the forward strand.
CGCTCCCGACCGCACCCCGCCGGTCATCCATGTCACGCCGGCGGCAGCCAAGATGCTGGGCGAGTCGGTTGCCAACGCCGGCAAGGGCTACGCGTTGCAGGTGGAGATAGACGCGCGCTTCAATGCGCGCCTGCAGCTGGCACCGGTGGACGCGAGCGCCATCACCAGCGAAGCCGGCGGGTTGCGGGTGCAGTTTGACCTGGCCAGCGCCCAGCGTGCGCGCGGCTTGACCATCGACTGGGCGGACGATGCGCGCGGGCGTGGCCTGGTGATCGACAACCCGAACGCGCCGCCGAAGGTCGGTGTGCTGGACGTGGCTGCGACCGCCGCGAAGGTCGCCGATGGCAGCCTGCTGCTGGTCGACGTGCGCCCGGCCGATGAACGTGCACAGGCGTCGGTCAACGCGCCGTTCAAGACGCTGGAGAACGGCGGCAGCGCAGCGCTGGAAGCCTTGCCCAAGGACACCGAACTGGCCTTCCTCTGCCACACCGGCGGCCGCAGCGCGCAGGTGGCCGAGCACTTCCGCGCGATGGGTTTCACCCGCCTGTACAACGTGGCCGGCGGGATCGCCGACTGGAGCGCGACCGTGGATCCGAGCGTGCCGACCTACTGATCTGCCCCGCCCGTCAGGCCGGCCGTGCGAGCCCGCCCGGATCCGGTCTGACGGCGCTCAACCGCTGAAACCGCCCGCGTCCAGCCACGCCTGCTCGGTGGGGGTGGTGGGGCGGCCCAGCAGGTGGTTGCGGTGCGGGAACCGGCCGAATCGCTGTATCACGGCCTGATGGTGCAACGCCCACTTGTCGGGCTCCTCACCCGGCATCGTGCGATGCAGTTCGACCGAACGCTGCTGCTGCATCGGGTCTTCGATGTGGGTGAACGGCAGATAGAAGAACCGGCGCAATGGCGGATCGACCTGGGTATCGAATCCGTGGCCGACCGCACGCGTGGCGGCGGCGCAGGCCAACGGATCGGTGGCATAGGCGTGCGCGCTGCCGCGGAAGATGTTGCGTGGCACCTGGTCGAGCAGCAGCACCAGCGCCATCGCGCTGTCCGCCCACTCGAGCCACGGCTCCAGTTCGCCGCGCGAGGCGGCCATATGCGGCTCGAGCAGGCGCTCACGGCAGCGGGCATCGAAATCGGCCCCGCCGCGGAACCAGCGTTCCGGGCCAGCGTCCAGCCAGAAGTCGAGGACATCGCGGGCAGCAGCTTCCATCACGTCACCTCATGGTCCGATCAGGCTCTCGACGTTAGCAGGAAGCCGGTGCAGGGCCGGTGCACCCACCGCACGCTCCCGGGACGTGCGCCCGGAGAGCCTTGCCGGCGACGCTTCCGCCGGGGAATGCCGCCGGCCATGACCATTGTCAGGCTAGGCACCGGGTCGGTGCGCCGCTACGGTGAAGTCACTGCCACGCGACGGCAAAAGCCGACACGTCACACCGGGGAAGACCAATGTTTCGACCACACACTGCAACGCTTGCCGCTGCTCTCGGGCTCGTGCTCGCCGGCGCTGCCCATGCCAAGGGCGACCGCCCCTCATCGTTCGCCAACGATCCTTATCCCACCACCTATCAGCCGATTGCCGCGCCCGCGGTTCTGATCCAGGGCGCCACGGTGCTGACCGGCACCGGCGAGCGGGTCGACGGAGCCGACGTGCTCATGGCTGACGGGCGGATTACCGCCGTCGGGCGGAACCTGGCCGCTCCTGCCAGCGCCACCCGGGTCGACGGTCGCGGCAAGTGGGTCACGCCGGGCATCATCGACGTGCACTCGCATCTCGGGGTCTACCCGAGCCCGGGCGTCCGTGCGCACAGCGACGGCAATGAGATGACCGCGCCGGTGACCGCCGCGGTCTGGGCCGAGCATTCGGTCTGGCCACAGGACCCCGGCTTTGAAGCCGCGCGGGCCGGCGGGGTGACTTCGCTGCAAATCCTGCCCGGCTCGGCCAACCTGATCGGGGGGCGCGGGGTTACGCTGAAGAATGTGCCTGCCGTCAGCTATCAGGCGATGAAGTTCCCCGGCGCGCCGTGGGGACTGAAAATGGCCTGCGGCGAGAACCCCAAGCGCGTGTATGGCGAGAAGGGCGGACCGGCGACCCGCATGGGCAACGTCGCCGGCTACCGCGCGGCGTTTATCGATGCGGCCGAATACCGGCGCAAGATCGGCGGCGGCGACGCGGCCCCGAAGAAGACGCGCGGCTGGGGCAGCCGGGGCGCCATCGACAGCAGCGGCGACAGCGGCGGCAAGCAGGACCTCAAGCTGGAAACCCTGGCCGGCGCGATCAACGGCGACATCCTGGTCCACATCCATTGCTACCGCGCCGACGAGATGACCACCATGCTCGATCTGGCCGAGGAGTTCGGCTTCAAGGTGGCCGCATTCCACCACGGCGTGGAGGCGTACAAGATCGCCGACAAGCTCGCCCAGTCGGGCACCTGCGCTGCCCTGTGGGCCGACTGGTGGGGCTTCAAACTGGAAGCCTTTGACGGCATCCAGGAGAACATCGCGCTGGTCGACCGGCCAGCGGGCAGCTGCGCGATCCTGCACAGCGACTCGGAGGAAGGCATCCAGCGCCTCAACCAGGAGGCAGCCAAGGTGATGGCGCACGCGCAGCTGGCAGGCATCGAGATCGCGCCCGAGCGCGCGATCCGCTGGCTGACCGCCAATGCCGCGCAATCGATGGGTATCGCCGATCAAACCGGCACGCTGGAGGCCGGCAAGATGGCCGACGTCGTGCTGTGGAACGGCAATCCTTTCAGCGTTTACGCCAAGGCCGAACAGGTCTACGTGGACGGCGCGCGCGTGTTCGACCGCAACGATCCCTCCCGCCAGGCGACCTCCGACTTCCTGCTCGGCCAGCCCGCCACCACCGGAGGTGCCCTGTGAACCGCCTGGCAATGAAGTCCCTCGCCGCTGCCGTGCTGGCATGCTGCGCGGTACCCGCCGCCGCGCAGGAGTTGCTGATCCGCAATGCCACCGTGCACACCGGCGCCAGCCCCGCGACCCTGACCAACACCGATGTGCTGGTCCGTGGCGGCGTGATCCGCGCGATCGGCGCCGCCCTGCCCGTCCCGGCCGGCGTCGTGGTGGTCGACGCCAATGAGCGCCGCCTGACCCCCACACTGTTTGGCGGCATCACCGGCATCGGCATCGAGGAAGTGTCCGGCGAGCGATCCACCGTCGACAGCCGACTCGCGATGGGCGACGGCGGGATGCGGGTACGCCCGGAGTTCGACGTCACTCTCGCCTACAACCCCGACTCGCTGCTGGTACCGGTCGCCCGCATCGAGGGCATCGGCTGGACGATGCTGGGCGCCGGCAGTGACAGCGAAGGCTCCATCATCGGCGGCCAGGGCGGTGTGTTCCGTCTGGATGGCAGCGCCGACCCGGTCGGTCCGAAGGCGTTGTTCGTCGATCTCGGCGCCGATGCCGCGGCCCTGAGCGGCCAGTCCCGCGCTGCCCAGTGGATGATCCTGGATCAGTTGGTGGATGAAGTGCGCGGGCGGATTTCTCTGGATGCGAAGGTCGCGCTGCTGACGCCTGCGGGACGCAAGACCCTGGGCACCTACCTCGACAACGGTGGCCGCGTGGTGGTCGCAGTGGACCGTGCCGCGGACATCCGCCAGCTGTTGCGCTGGGCGGCGCGCCACAAGGTGAAGATCGCGATCCTCGGCGGCGCC
>JBDSPO010000185.1:0-3829 GCA_039930265.1 Lysobacter sp.
GCCATGCGCTTCCTGCAGGAAGGTGTGGTGTTCGACCTGATGATCGGCATGGCGCTGATCCCGCTGGCTTTCATCTTCGACGCGCTGGATGGGCGGGTGGCGCGCTGGCGCAAATCCGCCTCCACCTTGGGTCGGGAGCTGGATTCGCTGGCCGACGTGATCTCCTTCGGCGTGGCACCGGCGGCACTGGCCTATGCGTGCGGCATGCAGGGCGGCTGGGACTGGGTGATCCTGAGCTTTTTCGTGGGCTGCGGCGTGAGCCGTCTGGCGCGCTACAACGTCACCGCCGAGCAACTGTCCGGCGCCGAAGGCAAGGTCAAGTACTTCGAAGGCACACCGATCCCGACCAGTCTGGTGCTGGTGATCGTGCTGTGGATCGCCGCGGCGCAGGGTGCCATCGGCTCGCAGCTCTGGTTGGGCGTGCTCAAGCTCGGTCCATGGCAGCTGCATCCGCTGGTGCTGATGTTTGCGGTGTCCGGTGTGTTGATGGTCAGCAAGACGGTGCGTATCCCCAAGCCCTGAGTCATCACCGCCATCGGCGCGCGGTACCCGGGGACCGCGTTGCTATGATCGACCTCACGTTTCGGAGATTGCGATGACCAGTCAGGGATTTGGCGCGGGCGGGTTTCCCCCCGGTGGATTTGGTGGCGTGGGCGGCAGCGAGGAGGTGGCCGCGCTCGCTCGCCAATACTGGAGCCAGTGGGGCGAGATGTTGCGCGCAGGCGGCCAGCCCCATCCCGCAGCCGGCTTTGGCGACGGCGGATTTCCGGGTATGGGCGGCGGCCTCCCGGGCATGGGTGGCGGGTTCCCGGGCGGTAACGCGCCCGCCGCAGCGGGTTTGCCTGGCTGGAACGAGGCTGTGGCGTGGTGGTCGCAACTGGCCGGCGGCGGTCCGCCGCAGGTGGACGCGACCGTGCAGCGGTTCAACGATCAGGCCCAAGGCTGGTATGCGCAGATCCAGCAGCTGGCGGCGCGATTTGCCGGACAGGAAGCCAGTGCCGGCGATGTCGCCAAGGCGTGGAAGGACATGTTTGCCGGCCATGGCGGCAATCCGTTTGGCGATGCCCTCAGGGGCATGCAGGGGCAGGGCCAGCAGGGTTTCGAACAGTGGTTGCAGCAGGTCGCGCCATGGCTGGAGAAGCTGCGTCCCGACAGCAGCGGTTGGCAAGGCACGCCCAGCTTTGGCTTCACCCGCGAGCACGAGCAGCGCTGGAAGGATCTTGCAGGCGTCTATAAGAACTATCAGCGCCACAGCGACGGCTACCAGTCACTGATGAACGAAGCATTGCAGGACGCCTTCAAGCGTTTCGAGACCAAATTGGCCGCATGCAGCCAGCCGGGTGATCAGCTGGAATCGATGCGTGCATTGTTCGATCTGTGGATCGACGCGGCCGAAGAGGCGTATGCCGAGATCGCATCATCGCCGCGGTTCCGGGACGCTTATGGCGCGCTGGTCAACGCGCAGATGCACCTGCGATCGGCGGTGCAGAAGCAGATCGAGCAGGCGGGCGATTCGATGGGTGTGCCGTCGCGTACCGAGGTTGACGCCGCGCACCGCAAGATCGCGCAATTGGAACGTGAGCTGCGGCGACTGCGGGTCCAGGTGGAGGAGGCAGCAACCGCCGATGTGGCGGTGCGCGATGCTAGGCCGGCAACTGCCAAAGCCGCTGCAACGGCTGCAGTGGACAGTGGTGTCCCGGCGAAGAAGCCGGTCGCACAGCCGTCCGCAGCCGCCAAGGCGCCCGCCCAGAAACGTGACGTTGCCGCTGCGAAGGCGATCGGAAAGACCGGCCCAAAGGCGGCTGGAAAGAAGGTCGCGGCACCGGCGGTAACGAAACCCGCAGCAGCCGGGAAAGCGACCGCGAAAACCGCAAAGAAAGCGGTGAAGAAAGTCGCACTACCCGCAAGCAAAGCGCGTGTAAGCAAATCCACCACCAAGGGCCGCTGATATGGATCCGTCCGCACTGTTTGCCGTCGGCCCGTTTGACTTCAGCGCCGACAACCTCGCCCAGGAGTTGTCCGGCGCACAGCAGAAGATGCGCGCCGGCCTGGAGACCCTGCGCGATGTGGGCGACATCGGTTACGGCGCCACCCCGAAAGAGGAGGTCTGGCGCGACGGAAAGGTCGCCCTGTACCGCTACCGTGGCGCCCAGTTGGAAGACGGTCGTGCCCCCACCGCGAAGGTGCCGCTGCTGATTGCGTATGCGCTGGTCAACCGGCCCTACATGGTCGATCTGCAGGCGGACAAGTCGATCGTGCGCGGGTTGTTGGCACGTGGCGAGGACGTGTACATCCTCGACTGGGGTTACCCGGACCGCTCCGACCGCTACCTGGATTTGGAGGACTACATCCAGCGCTACCTGGGCGGTGCCATCGACTACATCCGTGCATCCCACCATGTGGATTCGATCAACCTGCTGGGCATTTGCCAGGGCGGCGCTTTCTCGCTGTGCTACGCGGCGCTGAACCCCGCCAAGATCCGCAACCTTGTCACCATGGTCACCCCGGTGGACTTCCACACCGATGACAACATGCTGTCCAACTGGGTGCGCGGGATCGACGTGGACGCGATGGTGGACGCGCTGGGCAACATCCCGGCCGACATGATGAATTTCACCTACCTGACCCTGAAGCCGTGGCGGCTGTTCGTGCAGAAGTATGTCGGTCTGGTGGACATCCTGGATGACAAGGATGCGCTGGAGGACTTCCTGCGGATGGAGAACTGGATCTTCGACTCCCCCGATCAGGCTGGCGAGGCGTTCCGGCAATTCGCCAAACAGTTCTACCAAGGCAACGGTTTCATCAAGGGCACCGTCCGCATCGGCGACCGCAGCGTGGATCTGGCGCGGATCGATATGCCCGTGCTGAACGTGTTCGCCCAGCACGATCACCTCGTGCCGCCATCGTCGTCGCAGGCGCTGGGTGGTCTGGTGGGAACTGATGACTACAGCGAAGTGTCGTTCCGTGGGGGGCATATCGGCATCTATGTGTCCAGCCGCGCCCAGCGCGAAGTGCCACAAGCGGTGCACGACTGGCTGGCCTCCAGGTCACGTTGACCGCCGTCCCGGGAGACGGAGGTCAACGTAGCGCGGACGTCAGGCAGTCGGCTCAAGCCTCTGCTTGAGCTGACGCTGCCTGAAGCGACACCGTACTAACGCTGCGTCGATAGACTGGACGCCAGTCCCCTGCGATATCGAACCCATGGCTCACTCATCCGGTCCATTCACCCGCTCCCGCACTGATCGAATGCTGGCCGGCGTCCTCGGTGGCATCGCCCAGCGCTTTGGCTGGAACTCAAACCTGCTGCGGTTGCTGTTTGTGATCGTCTCGATCCTCTCCGCGGCGTTCCCCGGGATCATCGTGTACCTGATCCTGTGGTTGCTGATGCCCGAGGAGGGCGCCTGAGCGGTAGCGCACGCGACTTCGGGCGGCGGGCGGTCCTCGTGGCAGGGGTGGTTTGGACGATCCCAAACACCCTGCTGGGTCTGCTGCTCGGCATCGTGGGGCTCCCTTTCGGAGCCCGCGTCCAGTGGCGCGCCGCGGACCTTGCGCTGGTTTTCCACCGATGGCGTTGGGGACCTGGAGGTGCGCTGACCCTGGGGAACGTGATCATCCATACCGGTGATGATCTGGACACCCGCTGCCTGACCTACGCGCACCGCGCTGGCTGGGGCACCGAGGATCCGGTCCGGCTTTGCGATCACGAGCGCGCCCATGTGTACCAGTACATGACGCTGGGGCCCCTGTTCCTGCCGCTGTACTTCATCAGCGGAGGTGTCAGCGCGCGCAACCGCTTCGAGCGCGCGGCCGACCGCTATGCCATGACCGG
>JBDSPO010000186.1:0-31240 GCA_039930265.1 Lysobacter sp.
CCATCACTTCCGGCCTCACGCCCGCGACCGAGAAGCTCACGAAACGCGCCAGCGGCGTCAATCCATAATCCTTGATAGCCTGGGCGGAGGCCAGCAACACGGCTCCCGCGCCATCGGACATCTGCGAGCTGTTGCCGGCGGTTACCGTGCCGCCGAACTGGGCATTGCGGAATACCGGGCGCAGCCTGGCCAGCCCTTCGATCGTTGACCCGGGGCGGGGACCCTCGTCGGTATCAACCAGGATCCGATGTTCCCGGACGCTGTCACCTGCAAGATCCGCGCGCCGCGATACCACTTCGAGCGGACTGATCTCGTCCTTGAATTCACCCGCCTCAATCGCTGCCAGCGCCTTCAAATGCGACTCAAGGGCGAACGCATCCTGGTCCTCGCGGCTGACCTTCCACTCCTCGGCGACTTTCTCCGCGGTGATGCCCATGCCGTAGGCGATGTTGACGTGATCGTCCCTGAAGACGTTGGGCGACAGCGCGACCTTGTTGCCCATCATCGGCACCATCGTCATCGACTCGGTGCCACCGGCCAGCATCAGGTCGGCGTTGCCCAGGCGGATCTGATCGGCCGCCAGCGCCACTGCCTGCAGCCCCGAGGAACAGAACCGGTTGATGGTCTGTGCCGCGATCGTGTTCGGCAGGCCGGCCAGCAACACAGCGATGCGCGCCACGTTCATGCCTTGCTCGCCCTCGGGCATCGCGCAGCCGATGATCGCGTCATCGATCCGGTTGACATCGATGCCCGGCGCCTGGGCGATCACCGCCTTGAGCACGTGGGCGAGCATGTCATCGGGACGTGTATTGCGGAACGCGCCGCGCGCCTTGGCAACCGGGGTGCGGGTGGCGGCGACGATGTAGGCGTCTTGTACTTGCTTGCTCATGGTCATTTCCTCGTCGTCGCTCAGTTGCGCAGGGGTTTGCCGGTGCTCAGCATGTGGGCCACGCGGGCCTGGGTCTTGGGCATCTGAGCCAGGGCGACGAAATGTTCGCGCTCCAGCTTCAACAGCCACTCCTCATCCACCAGCGAGCCGCGGTCGATCTCGCCTCCGCACAGGACGGTGGCGATACGGGTGGCGATCTCGTAATCGTGCTCGGAGATGAAGCGTCCCTCGAGCATGTTGACCAGCAGCATCTTGAAGGTTGCGATGCCGACATCGCCAGCCACCTGGATCTGGCGTGCCGGCAGTGGCGGTCGGTAGCCCGACTCGGCCAGTGCCCGCGCCTGGGCCTTGGCCACATGAAGCAGTTCGAACGCGTTGAAAACCACGACGTCGTCTTCGCGTGCGAGTTGCAGCGACTTGGCCTCCATCGCCGAGGTCGCCACCTTGGCCATGGCGATGGTCTCGAAGACAGTCTTCAGCTCGGCGAAGACATCACCGTTCGGACCGGCAGCTTCCGAAGCGCGCACCGCGAGCTCCTTCAAACCGCCGCCGGCCGGCAGCAGGCCGACGCCGGCTTCAACCAGTCCCACATAGCTCTCCAGTCCGAACACCGTGCGTGCGGCATGCATCTGAAACTCGCAGCCACCGCCCAGAGCAAGCCCGCGCACGGCAGCGACCACCGGCACCAGCGAGTATTTGATCCGCTGGCTGGTGCGCTGGAAGTTGGCGACCATCGCATCAAAGCCCCGGATGTCGTTGGCCTGCAGCAGTCCAAGCGCACCGGAAAGGTCGGCGCCGGCAGAGAATGGTTCCTTCGCCTGCCAGATCACCAATCCGGAGAAGTCCTTCTCCGCGCGTGAAATCGCTTCCTGCAGGCCATCCAGCACCTGATCTGAGACAGTGTTCATCTTGGTCTTGAAGCCAACCACGGCGATATCGTCGCCTTCATCAACCCACATCCGCACGCCGTCATTCTCGAACACGGTGCGGCCCAGCGAGGGCTTCTCTCCCAGCAGTGCGTCGGGGAACCGCTGGCGTGCGTATACCGGGTTGGACGAGCGCGGCACCATGGCATCGCGGCCGGGGCTGTAGCTGCCTTCATTGGAATGCACACCCTCGCGGCCATCAAAGACCCAATCGGGCAGGGTGGCGCTGCTCATCGCGTCACCGGCGACAATGTCCTCGGCGATCCACTCGGCGACCTGCTTCCAGCCAGCCGCCTGCCAGCTCTCGAATGGTCCTGCCGACCAGCCGTAGCCCCAGCGCATCGCCAGGTCCACGTCGCGGGCGGTCTCTGCGATGTCCTTCAGGTGAAACGCGCTGTAGTGGAACGTGTCGCGGAAGCAGGCCCAGAGGAATTTGGCGTGCGGATGGGAACTGGCGCGCAGCGCGGCAAACTTCTTCGCCGGATCGCGTTCCTTCAGCAGGGTGGCGACGTCCGGGTCGACTGTCGGAGCAGAGGGTGTGTATTGCTGCGCCTGCAGGTCCAGGACCAGAATCTCCTTGCCCTTGCGGGTGTAAAAGCCGGCACCGGTTTTCGCGCCCAACGCGCCTTTCTCGACCAATCCGGCCAGCCATCTGGGCGCCTTGAAGTACTGGCGCCACGGGTCTTCGGGGAGCGTGTCGGCCATGGTCTTGATGACGTGCATCATCGTGTCCAGGCCCACCACGTCGGCCGTGCGGTAGGTCGCCGATTTGGGGCGCCCGATCGCAGGACCGGTCAATGCATCCACCGTATCGAACCCCAATCCGAGCTGCTCGGTGTGGTGCATCGCGGTCAGCATGGAGAACACGCCGATCCGGTTGCCGATGAAGTTCGGCGTGTCCTTGGCAATGACCACGCCCTTGCCCAGCGTCGTGGTCAGAAACGACTCCAGCGCCTCCAGCACCTTTGGCTCGGTGGATCGTGCTGGAATCAGCTCAGCCAGATGCATGTAGCGGGGTGGGTTGAAGAAGTGCACGCCGCAAAAGCGCGGGCGCAACTGCTCAGGCAACACTTCCGCCAGTTTGTTGATCCCCAGGCCGGACGTGTTGCTGGCAAGCAGCGCGTGGTCCGCCACGTGGGGCGCTATCTTGCGGTACAGGTCCTGCTTCCAGTCCATCCGCTCGGCAATGGCCTCGATGATCAGGTCGCAGTCGGCCAACTGCGCCAGCCCGGTTTCATAGTTGGCGGCAGTGATCCTGGCAGCCAGGCGCTTGTCCGCGAGCGGTGCCGGACTGAGTTTCGCCAGATTGGCGATCGCCTTGGCCACGATTCCGTCGGGGTTGCCGTCTTTGGCCGGCAGGTCGAACAGGACGGTGTCAACGCCGGCATTGGTCAAATGCGCCGCGATCTGTGCGCCCATCACGCCCGCGCCAAGAACAGCCGCACGACGTACAAGTAGTTTATTAAACATAGCTTGTAACTCCTTGAAAGTAGGTGTCTTTGTCAATCAGTTCTTGAAGCCGGAAGCAGCGAACCGGATCAGTTCCCGGGCCGCCCGCTCACGGTGGGCGCTCTCATGCACGCCACTGGGACGCTTGATCAGGCCGAAATCGGCCATGGCGTAGGTCAGCGCGCCTGCGAGGAAGTCCAGCCGCCAGTACAACTCCTCCTTGCTCAACTGCGGAAGGCAGGTGCCGATCGCCCTGGCAAAATCGCGCAATACATGTCCGTAGCGGTCTGACAAAAACTTGCGCAGCCCATCGTTCTTCTCCGCGTAGGCCCGTGCGATCACCCGCACGAACGCAGCGCCGCCCTGACGGTGGCGGGCGACCGCAAGCGCAGGCTCGATGAAGGCCGCCAGGATCGGCTCCAACGCTCCCGGGTGATCCTCCAGAGCCGCCTTCAGTGCATGCAGGCGCTGCTCACTCATCTCGTCCATGCGGCGACGGAACACCTCATTGACCAGGTTTTCCTTGCTGCCGAAGTGGTAGTTGACCGCAGCGATGTTGACATCGGCGCGCCCGGTCACCTGACGCAGGGAGGTGCCTGAGAAACCGTTCTGCGCGAACAGCTCTTCGGCCGCACTGAGGATGCGGTCTTTCGTGGAAAACTGGGTGCTTGTGGTCATGGCATGGCTCAAACGAAATCAGACGGCAGAGATGAATCAAACGCTTGTTTGATCCTAGGCCGGGGGCCGTGCTACGTCAAATTCCGCGCGCCGACGTTCGCTGACCCGCAGTGGCAGGGCGCGAATTCCGGTAGAATCCGCGTTAGCCACTACCGCCAAACCCGCGTGATCACGCGGGTTTTCCTGTTATCCTTGGGTGTGTATTCCTGCTAGACGGGGTGCCGCCCGCCCAACTGGAGATATCCCATGGCGCTGGAGCGCACCCTTTCCATCATCAAGCCCGACGCGGTCGCCAAGAACGTGATCGGCGAGATCTACAGCCGGTTTGAAAAAGCGGGACTGAAGATCATTGCCGCCAAGATGAAGCATCTCTCCAAGGCCGAGGCCGAGGGTTTCTACGCCGTCCATCGCGAGCGTCCGTTCTTCGCGGCACTGGTCGAGTTCATGAGTTCCGGCCCGGTTGTCATCCAGGCCCTGGAAGGCGATGGTGCCGTGCTGAAGCACCGCGACCTGATGGGTGCCACCAATCCGAAGGACGCTGCCGCAGGCACCATCCGCGCGGATTTCGCCGACAGCATCGATGCCAATGCGGTGCATGGTTCGGACAGCCTGGAAAATGCGGCGATCGAGATCGCCTACTTCTTCCCGTCCACCGACGTCTACGCACGCTGATTCACCGCTCCGCCTGACGTAGTTGCAACACACCAGACCGATCCAGCCACTATGACCGCAACCCGCGACAACACGATCGATATCCACCTCACCGCCTCGACCGGGGCGGACGGGGTGGCTGCGCCGATCATTGCGGAACGTCAGGCTGGAGCGGTTACTCCGCAAGCCGCTCCCGCGGCTTCGCGGAAAAACATCTTCGATCTGGAGCGGGTCGAGCTGGAGGACTTCTTCGAGACCGTGCTGGGCGAGAAGCGTTATCGCGCCCATCAGGTGATGAAGTGGATCCACCATCGCTATGTCACCGACTTTGACGAGATGACCGATCTCGGCAAGGCGCTGCGCAGCAAGCTCCACCAGTACGCTGAAGTTCGTGCGCCGATGGTGCTGATGGAAAAGCCGTCCGTTGACGGCACCCACAAGTGGCTGATTGGCATGGACCCGAAGAACGCCATCGAGGCGGTCTTCATCCCGGAAAAGGGACGCGGCACACTCTGCGTCTCCAGCCAGGTCGGCTGCGCGCTGAACTGCTCGTTCTGCTCCACCGCCACGCAGGGTTTCAACCGCAACCTGACCACGGCCGAGATCATCGGTCAGGTTTGGGTGGTGGCACGCCATCTCGGCAATCTGCCGCACCTGCGCCGTCGCCTCACCAACGTGGTGATGATGGGCATGGGCGAGCCGCTGATGAACTTCGACAATGTCGTCCGCGCCATGAGCATCATGCGCGACGACCTTGGCTACGGCCTGGCCAACCGGCGGGTCACGCTGTCGACCGCCGGCATGGTGCCGATGATCGACAAGTTGGGGGAACTGAGCGACGTATCGCTGGCCGTATCGCTGCACGCGGCCAACGACGAGTTGCGCACCGAGCTGGTGCCACTGAACAAAAAATATCCCATCGAGCAGTTGATGGAAGCCTGCAAGCGTTACGTCATGCGCAAGCCCAAGTCTTCGATCACGTTCGAGTACACGCTGATGCGCGGGGTCAATGACCAGCCGGAGCATGCCCGTCAACTGGCCCGCCTGATGCGCCAGTTCGACAATGCCACCCAGATGAAGGATGCGGCGAAGGTCAACCTGATCCCGTTCAATCCTTTTCCGGGGACGCGTTATGAGCGCTCCAGCGAAGACGACATCCGCACGTTCCAGAAATTGCTGCAGCAGTCGCGCGTGCTGACCACGGTCCGGCGCACCCGCGGCGACGATATCGACGCGGCCTGCGGCCAGCTCAAGGGGCAGGTCATGGATCGCACCCGTCGCCAGGCCACTTTCCGCAAGACCCTGGCTGAGCAAGGCTTGGGAGATGCCAATGCCTGATCGGCGTCGCGCGCATCGCCGGTCCGGGGGGATGGCACCACTTTTATTTGTCGCCGCGTTGATCCTTGCATCAACCGCCTGCAGTCGCCTGAGCTTCGTAAAGCCGAGTCTGGAGCGGCGCGGCATTGAACGCACCGCGCCGGAGGTCCGGATGACGCCGGACAGCTACGATTCGCCTGCGGCCAAGGCACGCCTGCTGGTCCAGCAAGGTCAGTCGGCCCTGGCGCAGGGCGATCTGGCGGAAGCCGGAAAAGCTGCGACGAAGGCCATCAAGATCGCGCCCGCGGATTCCACTGCGCACACACTGACCGCGATCGTGGCCGAGCGCAGTGGCGAGTCCGCGAAGGCTGGCAATTCCTACCGGCGCGCCGTGGAGCTGGCGCCCGGGCAGGGCGGAGTGGCAAACAACTACGGCACATGGCTGTGCGGTAACGGCCGCGCGCAGGAGTCGCTGGAGTGGTTCGACCGTGCACTCGCCGATCCCGGCTACCGGACGCCGTCCGTTGCAATGGCCAATGCGGGTGCGTGTGCCGCCGACGCCGGGGACGATGCCAAGGCGGTACGCTATCTGACGGGAGCCTTGCAGCTCGATCCGGAGAACCCGGTGGCGCTGGGGGCCATGGCCGAGCGCGAATTCCGCAGCGGGGATGCGTTTCGCGCACGAGCATTTTCGCAGCGTCGCCTGTCAGCTGCGCCCGCGGATCGCCGTTCGCTCGTGCTTGCGTCACAGATTGAAGGGAAGCTTGGCGACACTGTCGCCGCCGAGCGCTATGTTCAGCGGATGCGGGCGGAGTTCCCGGCCACGCCGCCTTCCGGAACCGGGGAATACGGAAAGTGATGGGACAGTCGAACGAAATCGGGGCCAGCGATATCGACAGTTGCGGTGCGCGGCTTGCGCGTGCCCGGGAGAATGCCGGGATCACGCTGGAGGAGGCGTCGACGCGGCTGAAAATGCCGGTGCGCGTGGTGCGCTCGTTGGAGAACGACGAGTGGGGCTCCGGTGCCACCGTGTTTGTGCGCGGGCAGTTGCGCAGTTACGCGCGGCTGCTGGGCGTCGACATCGAGCAGGACCTGGTCCGCGCCGGGGTCAGTGAAGTGCGCCCGGCAGAGTTGGTCAGCCACACCCACACCCCACGGTACCAGCGGATGTTCGAGCAGGCTGCGCGCCGCGGGGTGTATATCGCCATCACCGCGGTGATTGTGGTACCGGTATGGCTGGCGACCCGGCCGCACCTGGCGATCACTCCGGAAGTCCAGTCGCTCGACGTGCCGATGGCTGCCGCATCCGCGGTCGATCCGCCGGTCCAGTCCAATGGCGCCAGCGGGCAGCGCACTCCCATCACTGCCTCCATGGCGGCACTCCGTGCACCCGCCGTGGCGATCGATGCTCCCGGCATCCTGCTGACGTTTAACGATGACAGCTGGCTACAGGTGACTGGCGCGGACGGCAAGGTGGTGGAAGAGGCGGTGCTGGGCAAGGACAGCACCCGCCAGTTCAACGCCAATGGCGGCCTGCAGATCGTGATAGGCAATGCCGCTGCGGTTCAGGCCAGCCACGAAGGCAAGGCGGTGGACCTCACGGCGTTCAGCCGGGCTAACGTGGCTCGCTTTAAGCTATCCTCTGACGGTTCGCTCGCGCCGACCAGCGACTGATCCCTCCTCGAGCGGATCGCCGCTCGCACGCGGCACTCCTCATCGGCCCGCACCGCGGGCCGTTTGTAATCAACGATCCGCCGACAAGGGCGGATCCGGACAGCATGGCGACCCCCGATGGCATTGAATGATCCGCTGGACGAACACGAACAAAGCGAGCGCGTACTGGCTTGGCTGCGACAGAACGGTATGGGCCTGGTATTGGGCATCGTGCTCGGTCTGGCCGCGATCGGTGGCTGGAAGTGGTGGCAGCAGCATCAGCACAGCCAGCTTTTGGCCGACGCAGACCGTTATCAGGCGGTGGTGAGCGCCATCGGGAAAGGTGAGCCGGATGTGGATGCGCGACTGGGCCAGCTGCAGAACGACCTCTATGCCGATCTGGCAGGTCTGGAGCTCGCAGCCAAGCAGGTGAGGGCCGGCGAGAACGACTCGGCGATCAAGACCTTGCGTGCGATTGAGGCCGGTGATCCGGCAATGGCCGACATCGTCCAGCAGCGACTGGCCCGTCTGCTGGTGGAGGCGGGGAAGGCCGACGAGGCGCTGACGCTGCTGGAGGGTTCCAGCTCGGCCATGGCGCTGGAAGTGCGTGGCGATGCGCAATACGCCCTCGGCAACGCCGACCAGGCGCGTGCCACCTATGACGAGGCGCTGACGAAGATGGATGTGGCGTCGCCGCGGCGCAAGCTGCTCGAACTCAAACTGATCGAAGTCGGCGGCACGCCGGCTGATACCGAGGCGCAGTCCTGATGAAGTTATCCGCAACCCGTTCCGACGCCGCCCACGCGCGCGGTCAACTCGCCGTCCGTGTATCCGCGGTGCTGCTTTGCGCCACTGCGCTGGTCGGCTGCAGCACGATGAAGGGCTGGTTCAGCAGCGACAAGAAGAAAGTCGCCGCTCCCGCAGCATTGGTCGAGTTTCAGGCCACCGCGCAGCCCACCAAGCTATGGACAGCCAGCGTCGGCAAGGGCGAAGGGAAGATCGGTGCCCGCCAGGGTCCGGTGATTGCCGATGGCCGGGTGTATGCCGCTGCGGTAACCGGTGGCGTCCATGCCTACGACCTGACCACAGGCGCCAAGCTCTGGAGCTACCCGAGCAAGCTCGAACTGACCGGTGGACCCGGTGTCGGCGAGGGTTTGCTCGCGGTGGGCAGCCTGAACGGTGATGTGATCGCGCTGGACGCGGCAACGGGCGCGGAGAAATGGTCCGCCAAGCTCGGCAACGAGATCATCGCGGCGCCGGCTATCGGGATGGGCATGGTATTTGTCCGGTCCAACGATGGGCGCGTCACCGCGTTTGACGGCGCCACCGGCGAACGCCGGTGGTTCTGGAATCATGATGTGCCGATGCTGTCGGTGCGCGGCAACGACGCGCCGGTCATCGGCCCAGGTTACCTGTTTGTAGGCAACGACGACGGCTCCGTGGTCGCGCTGTCCGCCAATGACGGACGTGCGCTCTGGCAGGAAAGCGTGGCACCCCAGGAAGGCCGGACCGAACTGAGCCGGATGGCGGATGTCGACGGCGCTCCGGTGCTCGACAACACGACGCTGTACGCCACCAGCTATCAGGGCAAGACCATGGCGATCGATGCGCCCAGTGGCCAGCCGATGTGGATCTCCGATCACGGTGGACCAGGTCGGGTTGCCGTTGCGCCCAATGTGCTGGTCATCGCCGACCGTGCAAGCAATGTTCACGGCCTGTACAAGGCGGGCGGCAGCGCGATGTGGACGCAGCCAGCAATGCTGCGCCGGAATCTGACTGCTCCCGCGATTCAGGGCGACTACGCCGTGGTCGGTGACCTTGAGGGCTACCTGCATTGGCTGTCGCTGGACACCGGTGAGTTCGCTGCGCGCACCCGGGTGGGCCGGGATCCGTTGCTGTCCGCGCCGCGAGTGGCCGATGGCGTGCTGGTGGTCCAGGACGTGGGCGGCAAGCTGAGCGCGTTCCGGCTGGGACAGTAATCCTCGCTATCCCCCTATTTGACCGGACCTGCCAATGCTTCCCCTAGTCGCCCTCGTGGGTCGTCCCAACGTCGGTAAATCGACGCTCTTCAATGCGCTCACGCGCACCCGCGACGCGCTGGTCCACGATCAGCCAGGCGTGACCCGTGACCGCCACTATGGCGTCTGCCGACCGGAAGACCAGCGTCACTTTGCGGTGGTCGACACCGGCGGCATCGCCGGCGAGGACGAGGGACTGGCGGGTGCGACGGCGCGACAGGCGCGCATGGCGGCCGAAGAGGCCGATCTGGTTCTGTTTATCGTGGACGGTCGCGAGGGTGCGTCCGGACTGGATGATGAAATCCTCGCCTGGCTGCGCAAGACCGCACGGCCGACCTATCTGGTGGTCAACAAGACGGATGGCCTGGACACCCAGGCGGCGCTGAACGAATTTTCCCGTTACGGCTTCAACGATGTCATCGGGATTTCGTCGGCGCACCGACAGGGCATCGACGAACTGATCGAGGAAGTCCTGGCGCGGTTGCCCAACGAGGGCGATTCCGCACAACTGGACAGCGATCCCTCGCGCATCCGAGTGGCCTTCATCGGTCGACCCAACGTGGGGAAATCCACCCTGGTAAACCGCTTGCTGGGCGAGGAGCGGATGATCGCCTCCGATGTGCCGGGTACCACGCGTGATTCGGTGGCCGTGGACATGGAACGCAACGGGCACCTTTACCGGCTGGTCGATACCGCCGGATTGCGACGCAAAGGCAAGGTGGACGCGGTGGTGGAGAAGTTTTCCATCATCAAGACCCTGCACGCGATCGAGCAATGCCAGGTGGCGGTGGTCATGCTGGATGCGACCGAGGGCATGACCGACCAGGACGCCAGTGTGCTGGGTTACGCGTTGGATGCGGGCCGGGCGCTGGTGATCGCCGTCAACAAGTGGGACGGTCTGACCGACTACCAGCGGCAGCAGAACGAAGCGCTGCTCTCGCGCAAACTCACCTTCGTGGACTGGGCCGAACGGGTGCGTATCAGCGCCACCAAGGGTGCCGGGCTGCGGGAGTTGTTTGACGCGGTGCACCGCGCGCATGCCTCGGCGACCCGGGATTTCAGCACCAGTGAAGTCACCCAGGCGATGGAAGCAGCCTACGAGGCCAACCCACCGCCAGTGGTCCGCAACCACGTCGCCAAGCTTCGCTACGGCCATCCAGCCGCGAGCAACCCGCCGACGTTCGTCATCCACGGAACGCGGCTGCGCACGCTCTCGGAAAGCTACAAGCGCTATCTGGAAAATTTCTTCCGCAAGCGCTTCAAGCTGGTCGGCACGCCGGTCAGATTCATCTTCAAGGAAGGCAGCAATCCGTTCGAGGGCAAGAAGAACGTGCTCAACGAGAAGCAGATTGCCAAACGCCGGCGCCTGATCCGGCACGTCAAACGCTGATCCACACCCAAAAAAATCCCCTCGCAAGGAGGGGATTGAAGCGCGGGAGCTTGATCCGCCTCAGTGCGGCGTTTCGTCGCGCAGTTCGCGGCGCAGTATCTTGCCGACGTTGGACTTGGGCAGCTCGGTGCGGAACTCGATGAACTTCGGGCGTTTGTAGCCGGTGAGGTTTTCGCGTGCGAAGGCGGTGATCTGCTCGGCGGTCAGCGCCGGATCCTTTTTCACCACGACCAGCTTCACCACCTCGCCGGAATGCTCGTCGGGAACACCGATCGCCGCCACTTCCAGTACGCCTGGCATCATCGCCACGACGTCCTCAACCTCGTTGGGGTACACGTTGAAGCCTGACACCAGGATCATGTCCTTCTTGCGGTCGACCACGTAGAAGAAGCCG
Organism: Lysobacter sp.; assembly: GCA_039930265.1. Taxonomy (GTDB): domain Bacteria; phylum Pseudomonadota; class Gammaproteobacteria; order Xanthomonadales; family Xanthomonadaceae; genus Novilysobacter. Next base: position 11,366 of record JBDSPO010000186.1, read on the forward strand.
TTGGCGTCCATCCGGGCGATGTCGCCGGTGTGCAGCCACCCGTCAGCGTCCATGACCTCGGCGGTCTCCTTGGGTCGCTGCCAGTACCCCTTCATGACCTGTGGACCCTTCAGGCAAAGCTCACCGATCTCGCCCGTAGGCAACATGGTGCCGTCCTCGTCCTTGATGCAGGCATCGGTGGACGGAATCGGCAGTCCGATGGCACCGTTGTATTCCGCCAGGTTCATCGGGTTGATACACGCCGCCGGCGCGGTCTCGGTCAGACCGTAGGCCTCGATCAGCGTGCAGCCGGTGGCTTTCTTCCAACGCTCCGCTACTGAGCGCTGCACTGCCATGCCGCCGCCCAGGGTCATCCGCAATTTGGAGAAGTCGATCTCCTCGAATCCGGGGGTATTGAGCAGGCCATTGAACAGCGTGTTGACCCCAGTGATCGCGGTGAACGGAACCTTCTTGATCTCCTTGACGAAACCGGGCATGTCACGCGGATTGGTGATCATGTAGTTGAGGCCGCCAAATTTCATGAATACCAGACCGTTCGCCGTCAATGCGAAGATGTGATAAAGCGGCAGCGCGGTGATGATGATCTCGTTGCCGAGATTGACGTTGGTGCCGATCCACGCAGACGCCTGCTGCATATTGGCAACCATGTTGCGATGGGTCAGCATCGCGCCCTTGGCGACGCCGGTAGTGCCCCCGGTGTACTGCAGGAAGGCGATATCTTCCGGGCCTACGTCAATGTCCTGGAGGCTGTGGCGGGCGCCGAGCTTGAGCGTTTCCGCGAAGCGCACCGCGCCCGGGATGTGGAACTCCGGCACCATCTTCTTGACGTATTTGAGGACAAAGTTCACCACCGTGCCCTTGACCCCGAGCATGTCCCCCAGTCCGGTCGTGATCACGGTACGCACCGCCGTATCGGGAAGGACCTCCTCGACGGTATCGCCGAAATTGTCGAGCACCAGCAACACGGTCGCTCCCGAGTCCACCAGTTGATGCCTCAGCTCGCGGGCGGTGTACATCGGGTTGGTGTTGACCACGGTCAGGCCAGCACGAAGCACGCCAAAGGTGGCAATGGGGTATTGCAGGCAGTTGGGCATCATGATCGCGACCCGATCGCCCTTGCGCAGCTTCAGCTCGCCCAGCAGGTACGCCGCAAACTGCGCGCTGAGGGTATCGATCTCACCGTAGGTAAGCGTTTTTCCGAAGTTGGCGAATGCCGGACGGTCCCGGTAACTGTTGATCGCACCCTCCAGCACCGCGACGACAGACGCGTATTCCTCCAGGTCGATCTGAGCCGGCACGCCGGCCGGATAATGGTCGAGCCACGGACGTTCAACACTCATCGCGATCCCCTGGTGTTTGTGGCGCGTACGCGAAAGACACTGCAATTGCGCGACGGCTGGATTGTCCAAAGATTGGAGCACAGGCCCCGTAAGGTGGCAAGGCGACGGGCGTCAGCACTCCGGTCAAGGCTCCGTAACGCCGCTGGCCTGGCCCGACTCGCGGGTCGACTTGGCGACGACGCTGGTGGCCGTCAAGTCAGCGGTCACATTGCCGACGGTGGCGAACACGTCCGGAATGGTGTCCACCGCAAGCAACAGGCCCAGCGGTGCGATCGGCAGGCCCATCGCCTGCGCGATGGGGAGGTTGGTCGCCATGTAACTGACCTGCCCGGGTAGCCCCACCGAGCCCAGACTGATCACCACCGCCAGCGCGCATCCTGCGGCAAGCTGGGCGGCGCTCAGGTCGATCCCGTAGGCCCACGCGATGAATGCGGCAGCGCTCAGGTATTGCACCGGGCTGGTAATGCGGAACAGGGTGACCGCCATCGGCAACACCAGTCCGGTGATGCGCGGTGGATAGCCGAGGCGGTCCCTGGCGACTTCCAGCATCGCCGGCAGGGATGCCAGGGACGACTGGGTGCTTGCCGCCACCACCTGGGCCGGGACAATGGCCGCCGCGAAGCGCCGGATCGGCTCGCCGCCCCAGATCGCGGCAACCACCACCATGGCCACGGTCACGGTCGCGTACAACAGGCACTGCAGCGCGATGTAGATACCCAGTGCACTGAGCATGCTCAGACCGGCGCGGGCGGTGACCGCGAGGATCAATGCGAACACCCCCAGTGGCGCCGCCCACAACACCCAGCGCACGATCATGATCATCGCATCCGCCAACGCCTGGAAAAACTCCACCATCAGGGTGCGTCGGGACGAGACGATGCGGGTCAGGGCGAAGCCGAAGAACAGTGCAAACACGACCAGCGGCAGCATCGCGCCCTTGGCAGCCGCCTGTACGGCGTTGTCGGGAATGATGCCGGTCACCCAATCGGCCCAGCCGGCGGGGGCGGGCAGCACCGAGGTCACGGTGGCATCGCCACCCAGGGCGATGGCCAGCGCGGGATCATGCGGCAGCAGCGAGAGCAGGGCAGGCGCGGCGATGGCGGTAAACACCGACGCCATGGACAGCAAGGCGATGAACACCAGGATCGCGTTGCGCGCTATGCGACCCGACGCCGCCGCATCGGCGGCTGTACTGACCCCAACCACCACCAACGCCAGCACCAGCGGCACCACGGTCATCTGCAGCGCATTGAGCCAGAGCCGGCCGAACGGATGGACCACGTCGGCGACCTGGATCGCCAGGTCGGAATCGGCCCAGGCCAGTCCCAGTCCAACGACTGCACCCAGGGCGAGTGCCAGGAGAACCCGCGAGGTGCCCGTCAACGGAGCCGACCCGCTGCATACACTTTCTCCCGCACAGGGGCGGGCCGGCAGGGTGGGACGATGGGGCTGAGTGTCGAGAACATGCGCGGACTCGCGGAAGGGCGGTGGCAGGCAGGATCACCGCGAAGCGCGGGCCTGTCGAGGGGGAAACGGTTGGCTTCCGTTACGGTTCGATCATGGGTTGCAGGCGCTCAAGGTTCTCGCGCAGTGCCGACGCGCGACCGCCCTCGCACAGGCGCACGAAGACACGGTCCATCAGATGCTGCGCAGCTGTCTGGTACAGCAAAGGCTGGATGTGGGCCTCGTCATCGTGCGCCGAGACCAGCAACGCATGGGTGGCACAGGCACGCAGTGGGTTGGAGGTGTGTCGGGTGACGGATACGACCACGCCGCCGTGCTCGCGAAAATAGCGCGCGATCGTGCACAGCTGGGGCGGTTTGCCATGTTCGGAGAACACCACGAGCACATCGCCCGGTTTTGCCGCACTGACGCTGGCGGCCAAGTGAATGGGATCGGAGTTGTGCACGGTGAGGATGCCGAGCATCGACATCTTCAGCGCGAACGCGCGCGCACGGATGTCGTCGGTGCCCAGCCCGGTGAGGAACACCGTGCCGGTCTCGGCAACCGCAGCGATCGCGTTCGCCACCGACGCAATGCTGCCTGGCGGATTGATGGCACGCGTTTCCTCCTCTGCAGCGGACTTGCGTCGCCAGAGTTCGGCGGCCATCGCGTCGGCAGGCGCCATCCCGGGGTATAGCTCGGCGTCCGACCCATCCCCCGGGCTGTCGCGTGCCATGTCCTCGCCGATGGAGTACTTGAGGTCGGGATAGCCCTTGAAACCGAGTTTCTGGCAGAACTTCACCACACTTGACTGGCTGATGCCGAGCGCGCTGGCCAGCTGCTGTGACGAGTAGTCGCGCAGGAGTGCAGCGTTCTCCAGCACGAAATCGGCGATGCGTCGCTCGATGGCGGACATCTGGTCCCGACGCGAGCGGATTGTCAGCAGCGACGACATGTCAGGCAGCGGCGCCCTGCATACAGCCGCCGATGGGCTCCAGACCGCGGATGCTGCGGATCCCGAGACCAGGCGCATCACTCACCGATATCTCCGACTCGTTGAAGGTCACGCCACCGTCGACCGGGTCGTAGGCGCTCAGCGAGGGACCGTCCAGGTCCACCTTGGTGATCACATCGGACTTTGCCACTGCCAGGTGGACCGCGGCCGCCACGCTGATGCTGGATTCCAGCATGCAGCCGATCATGCACTCGACCTGGTGCATTGCCGCGATATCGGCGATGCGGATGGCATTGGAGATCCCACCGGTCTTCATCAGCTTGATGTTGATGATGTCGGCCGCGCGCATGTGGATCAGCTGGATCACCTCCATCGGCCCGAACACGCTTTCGTCCGCCATGATCGGGGTGTGCACGCGCTCGGTCACGTAGCGCATGCCCTCCAGGTCTCGCGCACGCACCGGCTGCTCGACCAGTTCCAGGCGCACCCCGGCATCTTCGAGCCCGCGGATCGCGGAGACCGCTTCCTTCGCGCTCCAACCCTGGTTGGCGTCCAGCCGCAGCAATGCACGGTTCTCGACGGCCGCATAGATCGCCTTGACCCGTTCGATGTCGACTCCGATGTCTTTGCCCACCTTGATCTTCAGCGAGTCGAATCCCCGTTCGACCGCGCTGATCGAGTCGGCAACCATCTTGTCGATGGTGTCCACGCTGATGGTGATGTCGGTGGTGATCACCGGGTCGCCACCGCCCAGCATCTTGTACAGCGGTGCGTTGTAGAGCTGACCGAACAGGTCATAGACGGCGATCTCCACCGCGGCCTTGGCGCTGGTGTTCTTTTCCATTGCCGTCTGGATCAGCCGCGTGATGCGGTTCAGATCGGCGATCTCCACGCCGATCAGGCGTGGCGAGATGTAGTGACGAATCGCGTCGACGATCGAGCCGTGGGTGTCGCCGGTGATGACCGCTGTGGCCGGTGCCTCGCCGTAACCGATGTTGCCGCTGTCGGTATGGACCATCACCACGATGTCCTCGATCTGCTCAACGGTGCGCAGAGCGGTCTTGAACGGCGTCTTCAGGGGCACGCGGAGCATGCCGAATTCAATGCGGGTGATCTTCATGGAGCGCAGGTCCGGTGCAGGTGTGTCGTGGGATTCAGTGCGCAGCGGGGCGTAGCGCGCCGTGCGGTCGCACAATGCTGGTCATGCGGTCGATGTAGCTTTCTGTCTCGTTGAACATCATCGGTTCCAGCGGCGTGACCACGACACCGTTGAGTGCCATGGACACCAGCTTGCCGTCGGCGCCGCGGTAGCGCCCGCCGTTGGTGTCGTGGATGAGATAGGTCATCCCGGCGTGGTGGCCGATCACCATCATCACGTGTCCGGGGATGTAGACCAGATCGCCTACCTGCAACCGGGCGACCGCCGCCAGGCGGGTGGCACGGTCGTCGCCGCGGGCAAAGGTGATGTGTGACAGCGCGGGACTGATCGCCTGGGCGCTGGTGTTGCGCGGCAACTCCACACCCATGCTGCGATAGATTTCCGAGACGAAGCCGCTGCAATCGCGGGCGTCGTAGGCGTGGCCCCAGCCATAACGCTCGCCCAGAAATTTGAAGCCCTGTTGGACCAGATTGGCCGGCGTCAGTGGCAGGTAGCCCGCGGCGCTGTCGGCACGACGCGGAAGCAGCGCGGCGGCAAAGGCCAGACTGCCGTCGCCGTTGCGCACCGGCAAATCAAGGACGTACGAGGTATACGGGTGTTGCCCGTTGATGGGCTGATCAGCGCGGTGTTTCGCCAGCGGAAGCCGGATGCCCATGTCCAGCTGCAACTGCGACACCCGCGGCTCCTCACGCGTAAAGACAGTCTGTTCCACTCCCCCGGTGATGATCCGGTAATGCGCGTTGTCGAGGTAGTCGAACACCTGCGCGCGGCTGCCCTCGGCCACACGGTTTTTTTCCACCCATGCGGCGTAGCGGGGGCTCACCACGAACAGCCACTCGCCATCGGCACTCGCGTGGGCGATCACCACCGGGGTACCGGGGAAGAGCGCGCTTTCCTGCAGACGATCGATGTCCGTTTCGCCGCGTTGGCTGAACATCCTCAACGCGGTGGGCAGGGCGCGCATGTCGGCGCGTTCGACGACCAGTCCGTAACGCGTCGTCTGCTGCGCGGGAATAGTTTTTGTGGCCGTGTTCGCGAACAGCTCCCCGATTCGGGCGGCGGAGATCTCGTTGCCATCCACGTCCCAGCGTGGAGTGGTCGGCCGTGAGGCCAAACCGTCGATCCAGCCGCGCACCTCGGCCGCAGCAAGCTGGTCAGGCACCTTGCGCAGGTCGTGCATCGAGCTGTCGAGCTCAAACAGGCGGCGGTTCTGGGCGGTGATCGCGTCGCTGACCATCAACACTTTCGCGGGCGCGGACATCTTCGCGGTCCAGTACTCCGGGGTCAGCAACGCCTCGTCAGCTACGCCGATTACGCCGTTGGTCGACACCGGCACTGACTGCCCGGGGGACGTCGTCGAATGGGCAGGAGTGGCTGCCTGCAGCGGCTGGCAGATCACGCCAGCGCACAACAGGCTGACGGCAAAAAGGGTGATGCGCATCGGTTTCCCCGGGGTGTCGGTGCGCGCGTCAGCGGTGCCGCGCTCACAAGTGGCGTACAGATGGAATACGTGATTCTTATATCATGCAATCGCGGAATAGTTTATTGCTTCCTGTGATTGCGCGTGCTACACAACGCTCTGGAACACCGGCTTGGGGCGGGCAGTGGTGGATGGGGTCACCCGGACAAACTTGGCAAGGGCAGCCTACGGCTGGGCCTTTGACGTGCTCGCACGCCACGCCGGTGTGCGGGCATGATTCTGCGCCGGCCGATGATGGCCCTAGCGTTGGCGCTGCCGTTGGCCGGCGTGGCCGCCTCCAACACAATTCAGCCAAACGCATCGGTTGCCGAGACAGCGCGAACAGCCCGCGTGCAGGGCGGCCTCGCCACTCCAGCCGCCATCGTCCAGCTGGTGGACGCAGGACATTTCGACGCCGCCGAGGCGGCCATCAGCGCGGCGTTGCACAACCTCATGCCTGACGATGAAGGCCGCCAGTCATTGCTGTTCCAGCGCGAACGGATGCGGCGCATCCTGCTGGATTTCAGTCTGGATGAGTCGGAAGCGCTGGTGCAGCTGCAGCGGCAAATCCCCGACCTTCGCCCGGAAGAGTTCGGCGATTGGAAGCGGGCCGGGCTGGTTGAACATCGCGTCATCGATGGACGCACCCTCTATTTCAAGCGCGCGGTTTCCAACCTGTTTCGCCTGAGTGCCGAAGCGGCTGCACGCCGGCACGACCCCAAGCCATTCCGCGACGGCCCGATGGAATCGGCCAATGCCCACCACGTATCCATCGCCGAGGCCGCCATGGCCAGCGGCGAAAGCAGCGTGCTGCCACGGCGGGTGCGGGTGGTCCAGACGTTGATCGTAGACACGGATGCGGTTCCGGCGGGAGAAATTCTGCATGCCTGGATCCCGTTTCCGCTGGAAATTCCGGGTCAACAGGAAGACGTCCGCCTGCTCGCCAGCGATCCGCAGGGGGGCAGGCCCGGTTCTTCCTCCATTGCCCAGCGCACCGTGCACATGGCGAAAGCAGCGCAGCCGGGAGTGCCGACGCAATTCCGGATCGAGTACGAGGCCACCCTCTACGGGCGCTATCACCGGATCGACGCCAATCTCGTGCAGCCGGCCGCTGTCACACCGGAGCTCGCAGTGAGTCTCGCGGAGCGCGCGCCACATATCGTGTTCACTCCGGCGCTGCGCGCCTTTTCCCGCGATGTGGTCGGACGGGAGACCAACCCGTACCGGATCGCGCAAAAGCTGTTCGCCGCGGTCGATGGAATCCCCTGGGCTGGCGCGCTGGAATACTCCACGATTTCCAACATCAGCGACCACGCGCTCCGGACGGGGCACGCCGACTGTGGCCAGCAAACACTGCTGCTGATGACCCTGTTGCGCCTCAATGGCATTCCGGCGCGCTGGCAATCGGGCATGGTGTTCTCCGACTCGCAGGTGGGCGGGAGCGCGCTGGCCGATTACTGGAATCTGCATGACTGGGGCCAGGTGTATCTGGCGCCCTACGGGTGGGTTCCCATGGACGTGACGACCGGAAGACTGCCCGGTGCTGTCGACGGTCAGGGCCGCAGCCTGGAATGGTTCTATCTGGGCGGGCTGGACGCCTACCGGATCGCGTTCAATAACGATTTCAGCATGGATTTTGAGCCGGCAAAGCAGCACTTCCGTTCCGACACGGTTGACTCCCAACGGGGCGAGGTCGAATGGCGCGGTGGCAACCTGTATTTCGACCAATGGAAATATGACTTCACATCGGAGGTCCTGCGGCGTTAGGGGATGCCCGCAGGCACCGGATTCTTCAACACTTCTAGGGAGAGGGGATATGCACCACAAACGACTTCGCAAAAGCTTGCTGAGCCTGGCCACCGGTATGTGTCTGGCAGCGATGGTGCCCACCGTGGCCATGGCGCAGAGCGTCACAGGGGCAGTGGCGGGTAGTGCCGAGGCGGGCACGCAGGTCACGATCACCAATACGTCCACCGGGGTATCACGCTCCGCCACTGCCGCCAATGACGGCAGCTACCGCATCGGCCAGCTGTCTCCGGGCCAATACACCCTGACCACCGGATCGGGGGATCCGGTTTCCGTCGTTGTTGCGTTGGGTGGCACCACTACGGTCAATTTGACCAATGGCGGCGCCGTCAACTTGGCGGGTGTGCAGGTGATTGGATCGCGGGTGGTCAACCGGGTCGATGTGCGTTCCACCGAGTCCTCCACCAACGTGACCCGTACAGAGTTGGCCAAATTGCCGGTGGACCAGAGTCTGGCCTCGGTCGCCCTGCTGGCGCCCGGCGTCGTTTCATCGGGCGCCAGCTTTGGGGGGCTGTCTTTCGGTGGTTCCTCGGTGGCGGAGAACGTTGCGTATATCAACGGCCTGAACGTCACCGACCCCTATCGCCGTCAGGGATTCTCATCGGTGCCGTTTGCGTTCTATGAAGAGTTCCAGATCAAGACTGGCGGCTATTCGGCTGAGTTCGGTCGCAGCACCGGCGGCGTGATCAACGCCGTAACCCGGTCCGGTGGAAACGAGTTTCAGGCGGGCGCAGAGGTGACGATGGAGCCAGCGGCCTGGACGTCCTCAAAGAGGGACCAGTTCCACCGGGACGGCACGTTGGTTGAGCAGGATCGAAGGAGCCGCGACGACGCGTCGTTCACCAAGGCCAACGTCTGGGCATCTGGTGCCATCGTGAAGGACCGGTTGTTTTTCTTCGGCATGTACGAAAAGCGCGATACCAATCCGCGTGACATCGACACGACCAAGGCGTGGTACACCAAAAGCGACAACGATTTCTGGGGCGCCAAGCTCGATTGGCAGATCAATGACTCCCATCTGCTTGAGCTGCTCGCTTTCTCGGACAAGTCCGACCTCTCCACCAGCAGCTACAAGTACGACTGGGATAGCGATGCCCGCGGTGAGAAGACCGGTGAGAGCTACACCGGTTCCGGCGGCGACAACTGGGCGGTCACCTACACCGGTCACTTCACGGACAATTTCGTCGCCAAGGCGATGTATGGCGTGAATGAGCGCAGCTCCACCGGTGGCAGCCCCTGGGATGCGGACTGCAGCACCGTCACGCGAGGCAGTGGCTACACCACCAAGTTCGGGCCCGTGACGACGCAGGAAGGGTGCCACCCCACCAACAGCCGGATCAACAGCCGCTTTGACAAGCGCGAAGCGACACGTGTTGATTTCGAGTGGACGCTCGGTGATCACCTGCTGCGCTTTGGAGCGGACCAGGAAATCATGTCGTCCAACAGCGACGTGGTGAATCCGGGAGACGGCGTCAGCTACTCCTTGCTGCCGGCTGTGGCAGGGGGCTCGCTCAACGGCACCACTATCCCCGCCGGCGTCACCCGGATCGTCGACGCGCGCCGTTACATCACCGGTGCACCGGTTGAGACCGAGGCACAGGCAATCTATCTGGAGGACAACTGGAGTGTCACGCCTAACCTGCTTTTGAACTTGGGTATCCGCGCCGACAAGTTCCACAACAAGCTGGCCTCGGGCGCGAGTTTCGCCAAAGCCGATTTCTCCGACATGATTTCACCCCGCGTCGGTTTCAGCTGGGACGTCAAGGGCGACGGGAGCACCAAAGTGTTCGGTAACGCAGGTCGTTACTACACACCGCTGACCAACAAGCTCACCGACTACTTCGGTGGGGGTACCACCGATGAGCACACGTACTACGTGCTCAACGCCATGGTCGAGCGGATTGATCCGATCAACGGCAAGACCTACCTGTTCCCGCAACTCGGCGCGCAGATCGGCCCGATTAACACGGACGGCAACGCTCCGGCGCCCGACAACGTCGACACGGCGGTGGCGCGTGACCTGAAGCAGGTGTTCCAGGACGAATTCATCCTCGGCTTCCAGCAGGCGCTGAACAACGCGTGGTCATACGGCGTCAACGCGACCTACCGTGAGATGACCCGCACCGTCGAGGACGTCCGTATCAACCATGTCGCGGGATGCCCTTGGTACTCCGGCGATTGGCCCATTATCAATCCCGGCGAAAGCACGACCTTGTGGTGCCCGACGACTTCAGACTGGGTGACTTTCGACAACTCCAAGGACGGCTACAAGGCCTTGGGCAGTGGCGCGATCATGGGCTACAAGAAGCCGAGACGCACCTACAAGGCAGTGGAGTTCCAGCTGGACCGCGCGTGGGATGACCAGTGGGCGTTCAACGCGAGCTACCTGTGGTCCAAGTCGGAGGGCAACATGGAAGGTCCGGTCAACTCGGATACCGGCTACGCCGACACCAACCTCGTGCAGCACTATGACCACCCGGCAGTGAACGAACGCTTCGGCGTGCTGTTCAACGATTCGCGGCACCAGATCAAACTGCGCGGCAGCTTCAAGCTCAACGAGATGTGGGGCTTCGGCGCGACGCTGTCTGCGCGCTCCGGCGGACCCATCACTGCGTTCGGTGTTCGGTGGCCCAACGACAACCGCAGCGCCGGTGGACCGGGTGAGTACAGCGGCGGCGGTTCCGGGTGGTTGTGCAATTCCGGGTGCGGCGATTACAAGACGCGGGACCTGACCTACTCGGAGCGCGGCGCATTTGGGCGCATGCCGTGGGTGAAGGATCTGGGTGTCAGCGTGACCTGGACGCTCCCGGTGGAGAACGTCGATCTGAAGGCTCGTTTCTCCATCTATAACCTGCTGAACAGCCAGACGGAAATCAACGTGCATTCCCGTTACGAGAGCACGCCCGGCAACAAGATGCCGTACTTCGGGGAAGGTACCAATTGGCAGTCCCCGCGTTACGCGCAGTTGGTGGTGACATACGCGTTCTGAATCTGGTCACTGGGCGGCCCGCTGAGCGGGCCGCCCTCCGGGAGGACGCTGGTGTTCGCACTCCCAGCGCACATTGGTTTCGGGGGAGGAGATGGCACAGTGGTTCGACGTTGCAATTTTACAGCGGGGGCAATCGCGGCCGCGTGTTTCTTGGTCTCCGGCGCGGCCGTTGCCGACGCGGTGGGGATCGCCCCACCGCCACAGGCAATCCGCAATGCCGTCGACGATGTTGTCGCCCGTTACCAGCTGCCCGGCATCGCCGTTGGTGTAGTCGTCAACGGGCGCATCCAGCAGATTGAGCTGCGCGGGGAGACGCTTGCCGGCAGCGGCACACCGATTGCACGCGACACGCTGTTCAAGGTCGCGTCCAATACCAAGGCGATGACCGCGGCGTTGCTTGCGCGACAAGTGGATGCAGGCCTGCTGGCGTGGGACGATCCGGTGGTCAAACACCTCCCGAAGTTCCGCATGTACGAGGACTGGGTGACCCGGGACATGCAGGTGCGCGACCTGTTGATCCACAACAGCGGCTTGGGACCTGGCGCCGGCGATCTGATGCTTTGGCCGGAACCGAATGATTTCACCCGCGCGGATGTGATCGCCGGCTTGGCCCACCTCAAACCGAGGTGGAGCTTCCGCTCGCGTTATGCCTATGACAACACCCTGTATATCGTCGCCGGCGAAGTTGCCGCGGCGGTCGGCGGTGCACCGTTCGAGGTGCTGTTACGGCGGGAAGTGTTTGATCCTCTGGGCATGAGCGCTTGCCGGATCGGCGAATGGCGCGCGGACGGCGTGGCGAGCATTGCGGCGCCGCACGTGCCGCGGGACGATGTCTGGGTCGCGCGACCAGACGGTGAAGTCGTGGAGGACATGCCGATGGCCGCTGCCGGAGGCGTGCGCTGCAGCTTGGACAGCATGCTGCGTTGGGCCGGCGCATGGCTGGATCCTCTTACGGTGGCAGGTAGCGAGGGTTCCGACTCGCCGTGGCTGTCCGCGGAACAGCGTGACGCCGCCTGGACGGCGCATATGCCGATGCCGCTGTCGGCCAGGATGAGGGAATGGAACGACAGCCACTTCTATGCCTACGGCCATGGCTGGCGACTTACCGACGTCGACGGCACCGCCAAGGTCAGCCATACCGGCACCCTGTCGGGCATGTATTCGGCCGTTACCCTGCTGCCGCAGTTGCACAGCGGGTTCGTCATCCTGATCAACGGTGAAGCCGGCGAGGCGCGCACGGTGCTTGAGCAGGTGCTCACCAAGCACATCACTGCGCCGAAGGAAGCAAAGACAGTCGCCCATTACGCCGACGCGCTCGCGCGCGAGCGTCAGGAGCGACTGGCCATGACGTCCGGCACCGCGGCAGCAAAATCGGCGTCCGTAGAGGCGTCGCAGTCATCGCGTGCACCCGCGTCCGCGACCCGATCGGGGCACTGGCAGGGACGCTATCGCGACCCCTGGTTTGGCGATGTGTCCATTTGTCCCTCTGCCAACGGCATCCGCTTCGCAGCGACCAAGTCGCCACGTTTATCCGGTCCCGTCCTGGATGCGGGCGGTCGCTGGCTGGTGGATTTCGACACGCTGGAAGCTGACGCGGATGCCTGGCTCGACTTCCGGCCACGGGTGGACGGTGGGGCGGCGCACCTCACGATGGCGAAGGTCGATCCGGATGCCGATTTCAGTTATGACTACGAAGACCTCCACTTCGAGCGTGTAGGCGACTGCGCGAAACCATGAGTCGTCACTGCACAATCAGCGGCGCATGGCCCTCGGCACACCCCAGCGGGAGATCCCCTTGCTGCAAACCTTTTGCCGTTGGCCATTCGGCCGCATTGCGACGTTGCTGCGGTGCACTGGTGCGGCGCTTGTCGGAGGCTGCGCGATGATCGCGGCGGCCCAACCTGCGCTGCTACAGCCAGCAGGCACCTCCGGCATGCCTGCCGATACGTCGCAGCAGGTTGATCGGCTGATGCAGCGCTATCACGGTGACGGCCCGGGCGCTTCCTTGCTGGTGGTGAAAGCCGGCGAGACGCTGGTCCGACGGGGGTACGGACTGGCCGACCTTGAGTCAGGCGTGCCGGTGACGTCGGCGACCAACTTCCGACTGGCATCGGTCAGCAAGCAGTTCACTGCTGCCGCGATCCTGCTCTTGGTCGAAGATGGTCGATTGACGTTGGATGATCCGGTTCGACAATGGCTGCAGGCACTGCCCGTCGAGAACGCGGGCATCACGATCCGCCACCTGCTGACCCACGGTTCGGGACTGGTCGATTACGAAGAAGCGCTGCCCGACGGGCTCGAACACCAGCTACGGGATGCGGACGTGCTGGATATCCTGGCGAAGCAGGAGGGGACGTACTTTCCACCGGGCGGGGATTTCCAGTACAGCAACAGCGGCTACGCGTTGCTGGCATTGATCGTGGAACAAGCCTCCGGAGAGGAATATCCCGTGTTCCTGCAGTACCGCATTTTCGCTCCATTGGGGATGACCGGGACGCTGGCCTATGTCGCGGGCGGGCGGGCGGTTGTCCATCGGGCGTATGGCTACAGCTGGGACCATGCGCGATGGCTGCGCACTGACCAGAGCAGCACCAGCGCGGTGCTTGGCGACGGTGGGATCTATGCGTCCATCGACGACCTGGCGAAATGGAATGCCGCGCTGGATGACGACCGACTTCTATCGCGTGCGTCGCGCCAGGCGGCGTTTGCGCCGACGATCTCGACCCATGATCCAGCGGTCGATTACGGCTTCGGGTGGTACATCGGCGTGGATCGGATCTGGCACTCGGGGGAAACCATCGGCTTCCGCAACGTGATTGTCCGCTTTCCCGAACAGCAATTGACGGTGATTCTCCTCAGCAATCGGAACGATCCCGAGCCCCTTGATACCGCGATCGCGATAGCCGCGCTGTTCAATCCCTAGATTCGACGCGTGCCTGGGACAGCCGCTTGCGCGGTTGGATCGGGACCATGTCACTGCCGGTCGTAGTCGTAGTTGTAGTTGCAGCCGGAGCTGGACGTCTGCAGACGCCTGGACGCCCCCAACTCGACAGACGCTGCGCCAGAAATGAACAAAGCGGCCTGGGCCGCTTTGTTCATGCGACGACCTCACCTGGCGGCAAGGCCACGGCAGGCGAACCTCAGGCGGCCTTCTTGGCCAGGTCGCGCAGGACGTAGTGCAGGATGCCGCCGTTGCGGTAGTACTCCACTTCCTTGGGCGTCAGCAGCAACAGGTCAACCTCGAAACTGGTCTGACGGCCATCCGACTTGGTCGCGACAATCGTCGCGGTTTTGGACGCGCCATCCTCCAGCCCGGTCACGTCGATCATCTCCGACCCGTCCAGGCCATGGCCCGCAGCGCTTTCGCCCGCCTTGAACTGCAGCGGAAGCACGCCCATGCCGACCAGGTTGGAGCGGTGGATGCGCTCGAAGCTCTCGGCGATCACCGCCTTGACGCCCAGCAGGATGGTGCCCTTGGCGGCCCAATCGCGCGATGAGCCGGTGCCGTATTCCTTGCCCGCAAACACCACCAGCGGCACCCCGTCGTCCCTGTACTTCATCGCCGCATCGTAGATATCCATCTGCGTGCCGTTGCCGTGCATGTCGTAGTACCGGGTGAAGCCGCCTTCGACGTTGTCCAGCATGCGGTTGCGGATCCGGATATTGGCGAAGGTGCCGCGCACCATCACATCGTCATTGCCGCGGCGCGAGCCGTAGCTGTTGAAGTCCGCCTTTTGCACCCCGCGGGACTCCAGGAAGCGGCCCGCCGGGGAGTCCTGCTTGATCGCACCCGCCGGTGAGATGTGGTCGGTGGTGATGGAATCACCGAACAGTCCCATCACGCGTGCGCCGTGCACGTCCTTGATCGGGCCCACATCCATCGTCATGCCATCGAAGTAGGGCGGATTCTTGATGTAGGTCGAAGCCTTGTCCCATGCGAAGGATTCGCCGTCGGGCGAGGCGATTTCGTTCCAGCGCGCGTCACCCTTGAAGACATCGGCGTAGTTCTGCGCGAACAGTTCCGGGCCGATGGTCGCGGCGATCATGTCGCCGACTTCCTTGTTGCTTGGCCAGATATCACGCAGGAAAACGTCGTTGCCCTGCTGGTCCTTGCCCAGTGAGTCATTGGCCAGGTCGATGTCCACGGTACCCGCTATGGCATAGGCGACCACCAAAGGGGGCGACGCGAGGTAGTTCATCTTCACTTCGGCGTGGATACGGCCTTCAAAGTTCCGGTTGCCTGAAAGCACCGCGGCCACCGCGAGGTCGTTCTGCGCGATACCCCGCGACACCTCTTCCGGCAACGGGCCGGAGTTGCCTATGCAGGTTGTGCAGCCGTAGCCGACAACAAAGAACCCCAGCTTTTCCAGGTCGTTCATCAGCCCTGCCTTTTGCAGGTAGTCGGTGACCACCCGCGAGCCCGGCCCCAATGAGGTCTTGACCCACGGTGCGGCCCCCAGACCCCGGGCGGCGGCTTTGCGCGCTACCAGCCCGGCGCCAATCATCACCGCAGGATTGGAGGTGTTGGTGCAGGACGTGATGGCCGCGATCACCAGTGAGCCGTCGCTCAATTCGTGGTTGTTGTCGTGCAGGCTGATGGTTGAAACCGGTTTGGCCGCCAACTTCGGCGCCTGCGGTTGTGCGCCGCCTTCTTCCTTCATGTCGGTCACCGCGCAACCGACACCACGGCCGCTGGTGAAACCCTTGACGTTGGTGCGGAAATTTTCCTGCATGTCGCTGAGCAACACCCGGTCCTGGGGACGCTTGGGACCGGCCAGCGACGGCTTGATGTCACCCATGTCCAGCGTGAGTGTCGCCGAGTAGCTCGCATCCGGCTGACCCGGTTCGTGCCACATGCCCTGTGCTTTGGCATACGCCTCCACCAGCGCGATTTGCTCCCCCGTGCGTCCGGACAGGCGCATATACCGCAGCACTTCAGTATCGATCGGGAAGATGCCACAGGTCGCGCCGTACTCGGGCGACATGTTGCTGATGGTGGCCCGGTCCGCCAGCGGCAGGTGCTGCAGGCCCTCACCGAAGAACTCCACGAATTTTCCGACCACCCCGTACTTCCGCAGAAGTTCGGTGACCGTCAGGACAAGGTCGGTTGCAGTCGCGCCTTCCGGAAGGCGTCCGGTCAGTTTCATCCCGATCACCTGCGGTATCAGCATCGAGGACGGCTGTCCCAGCATGGCCGCCTCGGCCTCGATGCCGCCGACGCCCCAGCCGAGCACGCCAATGCCGTTGATCATTGTGGTGTGGCTGTCAGTACCGAACACGGTGTCGGGGAATGCGAACCACTCCCCGTCGATCTCGCGCTCCATCACCACCCGCGCAAGGTTTTCCAGGTTCACCTGGTGGACGATGCCGGTATTGGGGGGCACCACCTTGAAGTTCTCGAGTGCATTCTGGCCCCACCGCAGGAAGCCATACCGCTCCTGGTTGCGCTCGAACTCGATCCGGCCGTTGATGTCCAACGCGTCAGGGCGCCCGAACACATCCACCTGCACCGAGTGGTCGATGACCAGTTCGGACGGGATTTGCGGATTGATCTGGCTGGGCTTGCCACCCAGACGGGTGACTGCATCGCGCATGGCCGCAAGATCGACCACGCACGGCACCCCGGTGAAGTCCTGCAGCAACACGCGCGCCGGCATGAACGCGATTTCCCGGTACGAGTCGGCGCCCGGATCCCACTGCGCGACTGCTTCGATATGTTCCTTGCCGACGGTAATCCCGCCATCCTCGTGGCGGAGCAGGTTCTCCAGAAGGATCTTCATGGAATATGGAAGTCGGGCAATGTCGTACTGCTTTCCCAGCTGGGGGAGACTGAAATAGCTGTACTGCTTCCCGTTGACTTCAAGCCGGGTGCGGGTTGCGAACGAGTCGATCATGGGGGGACTCCTGTGTTGCGGATGGCTGGCGTGGCAACGCAGTGGCAGCGCTGCATGCTTGCAATGATTGCGGTGTCGTTACGGCACGCGGTGCGGGCTGCCGAAAATGGCTGGTCAGCGCGACAGTTGACCTGACAACCATACAAGGGCGGGTGTGCGTTCTGCGTCATCACAAGCGTGAATGACGAGTATGCAACCTACGCACGGGCGTGCGGTTCGCGGTAATGCATTAGGTACGGCACAACAAGTATGTACAATCCTCGCATACCTTGCTGGAGCTCCCTGTGGAAGCCACTGTCGCTGAACGCGGTCAGATCACGTTGCCCAAAGCCGTCCGTGACGCTCTGGGTCTGACCAAGGGCACCCTGCTGAAAGTCGAGCTCGATGGCAGCCGCATCATCCTGCGCAAGAGCGTTGACGATGCGATCTCGCGTGTCCGCGGCAAGTTTGCGCTGGATGGCTCCACGTCCGCCGATGACGCCGTACGAATCCTGCGCGACGAGCGTTGATCGCAGTGATCGCCGTCGATTCCCCGGTCCTGATCGCGCTGCTAAGCAACGGTCCGCAGGCGGATGCCGTCGAGTCCTGTCTGCGCCGCGCATTGATGGAGGGCAGGGTGGTGGTGTGCGGGACGACCTTGGCGGAGATCTGTACCTCGTTGCGCGAGGGCGCCCAAGCGCAGGAAGCACTGGAGGAGATGGGCATCCATTTCAGCGCCTTGGAGGCGAAGTCCGCGCTGCGCGCGGGTGAGATGCATCGTCGGCATCGCCAGCGCATCGGTGAATCCAGCCGAATGGACGATTTTCTGGTCGGCGCGCACGCCTTGCTGCAGTGCGACGGTCTGATCACCTGGAACGATGCGTTTTATCGCGACTACTTCAAGGGCCTGAAACTGATCGTGCCGCACAGCTGATCTGTCGCCCCGTTCAACCGTAAACCGTTTATCCGTCCCTTTCCCGAGACCCACACGGAGTTGTCATGTTGGAAGCCTATCGTCACCACGTCGCCGAGCGCGCCGCGCTTGGAATTCCGCCGCTGCCGCTGAGCGCGCAGCAGACGGCCGACGTTATCGAACTGCTGAAGCAGCCGCCCGCCGGCGAAGCGGACTTCCTGCTGCACTTGCTGGTCCAGCGGGTGCCGGCCGGCGTCGACGACGCTGCTCAGGTCAAGGCGTCCTGGCTGGCGGCAATTGCGCTGGGCACCGAATCGAACGCGCTGATCACGCGCGAGCGCGCGACTGAATTGCTTGGCACCATGCTGGGCGGCTACAACGTGGCGCCACTGGTCCAGCTGCTGGACGATCCATTGCTGGCCCCGATCGCCGCCGACGCGCTGAAGACGACGCTGCTGGTGTTTGATGCGTTCCACGATATCGAGGAAAAAGCCAGGTCCGGCAACGTGCACGCCCAGTCCGTGTTGCAGAGCTGGGCCAATGCGGAGTGGTTCACCAGCCGTCCCGAAGTGCCTGACAGCCTGACCATTACCGTGCTCAAGGTGACCGGCGAGACCAACACCGACGACCTGTCGCCGGCCCCGGATGCCACCACCCGTCCGGACATCCCGTTGCACGCGTTGGCGATGTTGAAGAACGCCCGCGACGGCATCGAACCCGAAGAGGACGGCAAGCGCGGCCCGGTGAAGTTCATCGAAGCGTTGAAGGACAAGGGTCATCTGGTCGCCTATGTGGGCGATGTGGTCGGCACTGGTTCCAGCCGCAAGTCCGCCACCAACTCGGTCCTGTGGTTCACCGGCCAGGACATCCCGTTCATTCCCAACAAGCGCTTCGGCGGCGTGTGCCTGGGTTCCAAGATCGCGCCGATCTTCTACAACACGATGGAGGATGCCGGCGCTCTGCCGATCGAGCTGGACGTGTCGCAGATGCACATGGGCGACGTGGTCGAGTTGCGTCCGTACGAAGGCAAGGCGCTGAAGGACGGCAAGGTCATCGCCGAATTCGCGCTCAAATCCGACGTCCTGTTCGATGAGGTGCGCGCCGGTGGGCGCATCCCGTTGATCATTGGCCGCGGCCTGACCGCCAAGGCTCGCGACGCGCTGGGCCTGCCGGCGACCGATCTGTTCCGCCTGCCGATGGTGCCGCCCGATACCGGCAAGGGATTCTCGCTGGCGCAGAAAATGGTCGGCCGCGCCTGCGGCCTGCCGGAAGGCGAGGGCGTGCGCCCCGGCACCTACTGTGAACCGAAGATGACCACCGTCGGCTCGCAGGACACCACCGGCCCGATGACCCGGGACGAACTGAAAGACCTGGCCTGCCTGGGCTTCAGCGCCGACCTGGTGATGCAGTCGTTCTGCCACACCGCGGCCTACCCGAAGCCGGTCGACGTGAAGATGCACCACGAGCTGCCCGACTTCATCAGCAACCGCGGCGGCATCTCGCTGCGGCCCGGCGACGGCGTGATCCACTCGTGGCTGAACCGCCTGCTGCTGCCCGACACCGTCGGCACCGGCGGCGACTCGCACACCCGCTTCCCGATCGGCATCAGCTTCCCGGCCGGCTCGGGGCTGGTCGCGTTCGCGGCGGCCACCGGCGTGATGCCGCTGGACATGCCCGAGAGCGTGCTGGTGCGCTTCAAGGGCACGATGGCCGATGCGGCCAAGCGCGGCGTCACGCTTCGCGACCTGGTCAATGCGATCCCGCTGTACGCGATCAAGGCCGGACTGCTGACGGTCGAGAAGAAGGGCAAGAAGAACATCTTCTCGGGCCGCATCCTCGAGATCGAAGGCCTGCCGGACCTGAAGGTGGAGCAGGCGTTCGAGCTCAGCGACGCGTCGGCCGAGCGCTCCGCCGGTGGCTGCACGGTGCACCTGAACA
>JBDSPO010000187.1:0-3452 GCA_039930265.1 Lysobacter sp.
GCCACGCTGCCCCCCCAGATCGCCGCCCCGCACAGTCCGGCCAAGAGTCGCGCGGTGACCGAATACGCGCCGATCCACATCGATCAGGGCTATATCGGCGCCTGCACCGGCGCCAAGCTGTCGGACCTGCACATGGCCGCCGAGGTCCTCAAAGGCCGCAAGATCGCCAGCAACACGCGTCTGTTGATCGCTCCGGCATCGGTGGCGATGACCCGCCAGGCGGCCGCCGACGGCACCCTGGAGATCCTGACCGAAGCCGGCGCGATCATGCTGCCGACCGGCTGCGGCGCCTGCGCCGGCATGGGCGCTGGCATGTATTCGGCCGGCGAAGTCGGCCTGTCGACCACCGCCCGCAACTTCAAGGGCCGCATGGGCTCGGCACAGGCGCAGGTGTATCTGGGCTCCCCGTACAGCGTGGCGGCCGGCGCCGTGAAAGGCTACATCTGCGACCCGCGCGAACTGCTGGCGGAAACCGCGTGATGCCCGCAGGTGCCAAAATCCCGCCCCACGGAGCACGCCATGACCGCTGAGACCACGCCCGACAAGTCCGTCGACATGCGGGCCGCCGACCTCCCGCGAGCCGCTGCCAGCGGCCTGACCCGGCGCGGGCGCGCGTTTGTGTTCGGCGACAGCATCGATACCGATCTGCTGGCCCCCGGCCCGTACATGCGCGAGTCCCCCGAAGTGCTCGCCAGTCACTGCCTGGAAGCCATCGACCCGGATTTTGCCAGCGACGTGCAGCGCGGCGACATCGTGGTCGGTGGCAATTCCTTTGGCATCGGCTCCTCGCGCGAGCAGGCGGTGCAATCGCTGGTGGTGCTCGGGGTCGGCGCGATCGTCGCCACGTCCTTTGCCCGCATCTTCTACCGCAACGCGCTCAACTTCGGGCTGCCGGCACTCACCTGCCCCGATCTGCAGGCCGAGCGCGGCGACGACCTGGAAGTACGGCCGCTGGAAGGCCTGGTGATCAACCACACCAGCGGCAAGCAGTACCGCTGCGAGAGGATCCCGCCGGAGCTGATGGACATTGTCAGCATCGGCGGCCTGATGCCCTGGCTGGCCCGGAAACTGGCCGCCGACGCCGAGGCGCGCGCCGGCTCGAACGATCCTGCTACCGGTGCCACGCCTTGAGCCTTCCGCACACCGCTGATCGCGCACCGGCCTCGACCGCCATTTTCCGCACGGACGGCATTCTCCACGTTACTTTGATTGCCCCCGATCTCGCGGTCGCGTGTGCGGCGTACCGGGACCAATTGGGCCTGAGCGTAGCCGCGCGAGAGTCGCTCGACAGCGGTACCGCCACGGTGCTGGGATTGGCCGATCTTGCCGGTACTGCGGTCGCGTGGCTGGCCAATCCGGCCGACGAGCGCATCCTGCGCCTGATTGAAGACCCGCAGGCCACCGTGCTGGCGCCGATGTTCCGCCATGGCTGGCTGTCGCTGGAGGTGCTGGTCGCCGATGTGGATGCGCTGGTCGGCGGGCTGCGCGCGCCGTTCCAGGTGCTGCGGCCACCGGCCGACCTGGAGCTGAGCCCGGCGATCCGCGCCAGCCAGGTGCTCGGTCCCTGCGGCGAAATGCTCTACCTGACCAGCATCAAGGCGCCCGTGCCGCCGTTTGATCTGCCCATGAGCGATGAGCGCGTGTCGCACACCTTCATCGGCGTGATGTCCACCCCTGATCGCACCGCCTCGCAGGCGGCGTGGGCCGCGCTGGCCGGCCATCCCGGCTGGGCGTTCGACACCAGGATCACCGTGCTCAACGATGCTTTCGGTCGCGAGCTGACCGACCGCTACCCGGTCGCCGTGGTCGAACTGCCGGGCCAGTGCATGGTGGAGATCGACCAGGTGGCACTGCCGCAGGCCAAGGTGCAGGAAGGGCTCGCAGACAGCCACCAAGCTGACGTACTGGCGCAAGTCCGCACACGCCATGCCGGCCAGCACAGCCTCGCGCTGCACCTGCCGGCACTGCCCGCGAGCCTAGCCCCGGCAGGCTGGCACCAGATCGCCAACGTCCGCAGCGGCGACCAACGTCACCTCGGCCTGATCGGCCCGGCCGGCGAGCACGTGCAGCTGGTGCTACCCGGCTGAGACGTTCCTTCCGCCGCACCGCCAGCCCGATCTGCACCCGCAGCCGGCAACACTCCACCCCTCATTTTCAGTAGTCCGTGACCATGCCCACCACCTTCAAACAACGCCTGCAGCAGCCCCGCGCCGTCCTGGCGCCAGGCATCTACGATGCCCTGACCGCCCTGGTCGCCGAGCAGACCGGCTTCGAGGCGCTGTACCTGTCGGGCGCGTCCATCGCGTACACGCGTCTGGGCCGCTCCGACATCGGCCTGACCACCGCCGGCGAAGTGGCCGACACCCTGGCTCGCATCACCGAGCGGGTGACCACGCCGGTGATCGTCGATGCCGACACCGGCTTTGGCAACGCGCTCAACACCCAGCGCACCGTGCGGGCCTTTGAGCGCGCGGGCGCGGCGATGGTCCAGCTGGAGGACCAGACCTTTCCCAAGCGCTGCGGCCATTTGGATGGCAAGGGTGTCGTCCCCGTCGCCGAGATGTGCGGCAAGCTGCGCGCCGCGCTGGATGCCCGCAGCAGCGACCAGACATTGATCCTGGCCCGCACTGACGCGGTTGCAGTCGAAGGTTTCGAGGCGGCGCTGGATCGCGCCGAGGCGTATCTGGAATGCGGCGTCGACGCGCTGTTTATCGAGGCGGTCCGCAGTCGCGAGCAGATGGACATCGTCTGCGCCCGCTTCGCCGCTCGCATCCCGCTGCTGGCCAACATGGTCGAAGGCGGCAAGACGCCGGTGCAGAGCTCGGATGTGCTGGGCGAGATCGGCTACCGGCTGGTCATTTTCCCCGGCGGCACCGCGCGCGCGGTCGCCCACACGCTGCGCGGCTATTACGCCAGCCTGCACCAGCACCACAGCACGGCGCCGTTCAAGGACGCCATGCTGGACTTCGATCAGCTCAACGACCTGATCGGCACGCCGGAGTTGCTGGCGATGGGCCAGCAGTACGGAAGCTGACGACCTGCCGCTGCCGGCCTGAGGGAGAACGTTCGGCTGATCCCATGGACGCAATGCGGCGACTTCGCCTGCGCGCCTGCGAAGTGCTGGCGGCTACAGCGATATATCCCGATCCTTGGTCTCCGGCATCAGGAACAGCGCGCACAGGCCGCAGATGATCGCCATGGTGATCGGGTAATACAGTCCCGCAAACTGGCTGCCGAAATGCACGCTCAGGGCCATCGTGGCGAACGGCATGAAGCCGCCGAACCAGCCGTTGCCGAGGTGGTACGGCAGGCCGATCGCGCTGTAGCGGATACGGGTCGGGAACAGTTCGACCAGGTAGGCCGGTGCGGGACCGCAGACCAGCGCAACCGGGATGGCGAGGGTCCAGATCACTGCCAGCGCGCTGAAAAAGTGCAGCTCGGGCTGCACCGCG
>JBDSPO010000188.1:0-3328 GCA_039930265.1 Lysobacter sp.
CAGGGAAAAGGGGTGGAATCGGGATGCAAGAGTCTCGCTATGGGCTTGATTTTGCAGGAAGAATCCCGCACGCTCATCGACTCTGACGTGGATCGCGTCGTGGCTGCGGTCACGGCGGCATTGCACGCGGATCACGCAGCCTCGATTCGCGCCTGACCGGATTTCCCGCGTCCGGAGCGGATCCGGGCGCATCGGGCAGTCGGGGATGGGAGCGGGTAATGGCGTTGACGAAGGCCGAAATGGCCGAACGGTTGTTTGACGAAGTCGGCCTCAACAAGCGCGAGGCCAAGGAATTCGTTGACGCGTTTTTTGACTCGCTGCGCCAGGCGTTGCAGGGCGGACGCCAGGTGAAACTGTCGGGTTTCGGCAACTTCGATCTGCGCCGCAAGAAGGAACGTCCCGGGCGCAATCCCAAGACCGGCGAGGCGATTCCCATTTCCGCGCGCACCGTGGTCACATTCCGCCCCGGCCAGAAGCTCAAGGAGCGCGTCGAGGCGTACGCCGGGAACGACCATGCTTGACCCCGGCAGCAATCGCGAGCTTCCGCCTATTCCGGCCAAGCGGTACTTCACCATCGGTGAGGTCAGTGAATTGTGCGACGTGAAACCGCACGTGTTGCGCTATTGGGAAACCGAGTTCCCGTCGCTCAAGCCGTTGAAGCGACGCGGCAACCGGCGCTACTACCAGCGCCACGAGGTGTTGATGATCCGCCAGATCCGCGGCCTGCTGTACGAGCAGGGCTATACCATCGGCGGGGCGCGTCTGCGGCTGGAGGGTGACGATGCCAAGGACGAATCCGCGCTGAGCACCCAGATCATCCGTCAGGTTCGCATGGAGCTGGAGGAAGTGCTGCAGCTGTTGCGGCGATGAGGTGCGCGGTGTCGATCTGGACCGTCGAGGGCTCGCGATCCGCAGTATTTCCGCTATACTTGGCGGCCGCCGGCAACAGGGCGGAAGGCAACATCTTCGGGGCGTAGCGCAGCCTGGTAGCGCACTTGTCTGGGGGACAAGTGGTCGTCGGTTCAAATCCGGCCGTCCCGACCAATTCAGAGTAATCCGCGACGCCCGGCCATGCCGGGCGTTTGCCGTTGGGGAGGGGCGATAGATCAGGCGAGGTCAGGCGCGGTCAGGCATGGTCAGGCGTGGTCAGGCATCGACTGATTGCGATTGAGCAGCTTCCGGCTTCGCTCCAGTTGCCGGTTGTGGACCCAGCGACATCAGCATCGCATGCAGCATCTCGGTGGACAGGCCGTGCAGCGTCAGCCGGAACCCGGCGCGCAACGTGGACATCGGCACCAGCGGGTGGCGGTTGTTGAGAAGGATCAGGTGGGCGTGCGCGTCCAGGATCGTCGCGGCGTACAGGCCGATCGTCTCGTCCAGCTGCAACGAGTTGGTCGCGCGCCAGAAATCGCTGTCGGTCAACAGCAACTGGTAGATCGGCGTGAACAGCTCGATCGAGCTCTGCAGGTCGAGGAAGTTGCGCCGCCGGCGCGGCATGTCCTCCAGCCGCAATCCCGGTGCATGGATCATGGACAGGTCCGGTGACGGCACATGCTCCAGTGATCGGCCCGCCGCTTTCAGGTTCTGGTTGAGGCGGATCACGAAGTTGAACAGGTTCAGGTCGTGGACCAGAAACAGTTCGTCGCGGACGTCGGTGATGCGTTGGGGTCGCAGCGGATTGGTGGTCACCTCCACCGGCGCGTTCTTCGCGATGAACTCCAGCACCTGCGAGCCCAGGTGAAAGTGGCGCAGGATCAGCCAGTTGGCTTCCGGGCGGATGAAATTCTCCATGCCCCATGCCAGAAGCCGATGCAGGGTGCCCGAAAAAGCGACCTTGCTCGGCATGAATACCTTGATGACCTGGATGAACACGATCATCGTGCGCGCAAAAGGCCGCACAAACGGCAGCACATACTGCCGCGAGCGCGAGCTGGAGTCGGCCAGCCAGGCACGTTTGACCTCGTCGTCAATGGGCGTGCTCTGGTCGAGGTACATCGCCAGCCACGGATTGGGGTCGCGCGGATCGTGGGTCTGGTCGAGGAAGTCGGGAGCGTGTTTCATCATCGGAATCGCCTCACGCGGTGACGTGTTCGAACTGCATCAGGTAAAGATCGGCGACGCGGCGCGCGGTGGCGACAATCGCCTCCACGCTGCTGCCATCGACCTCGTGTTCCAGCGCGATCTCCACCGCGCGTAGCCACCGCAGGAGATGGTGTTCGTCATTGGCACCGTGGTACTCGAGGAACCGGAATGCGTCAGCCGGCAGGTCCAGACTGGCTTTCATCAGCGGCAGCAGCGCGGGGATGATGCGTTGACCGGTGCCTTCGATGATGTAGATCGCGCCGAGCAGGCCGATCGGGTTGGGTTTGGACGCCAGTGCATGCAGGTAGCTGTTGAGCGCTTCGCCGCCGGGATTGCGGCTCAGGGAATCGATATCCGCGGCCTGGCCGCCCGACCTTTGATAATCCCCGAACAGGATCATGAAATCGTCCTGCTCGTCACCGGCGTGGGTTTCGATCAGCGCGGCGAGTGCCTCATACGGCGGGCGCAGGGAGGCCGCCCCTTCGCGCATCCACAAGCTGCCTTCGCGGACCTGTGGTATCCAGTGCGCCATCCAGTTCACGTAGTCGGCGGTGTCGAAACCCGGGCCGCGCAACTTGCGGATCAGCGGAGTACGCCAGACCTTCGACCGGTAGTCATGCCACAACGTCGCCAGCTCACCAAGCACGTGCCGCAGGGCAGCCGGCGCATCCCGTGGATCGTGCGGGGGGGCCACAAAGCCTTCGTCAATCGGCACGGGCGCGGCGGACCTGAGCGCGGACGCGATGGGCGACATGCTGACGGGTGCGCTTGCTGAAGTCGGCGCCGGCGCATCCATCGCCTCGACCTCGATCAGCACGAAAGCGACGGTGAAACGCCCGGATTCGGGAATGAAACACAGGATCTGTTCGCCCGGGGTCAGCGTCCGGGTGCGCAGGAACTCATCGAGCATGATGAAGATCGACGCCGCGCCGGTATTGCCACGCGTCATGAGGTTGCTGTACCAGCGTTCACGCGGGATCGCCAGTCCGGCTTTCTGCATCAACTCGTCGATCATCGGCGCAAAGCGCTCGGACGAGTAGTGGCACAGGAAATGGTCAATCCGGCTCGCATCGAACCAGCCGGCATGGGCAAGCCGCGCGTACTCGTGGATACCGACATCGAACAGATGCGGCAACAGGCGGATGTCCTGGCGCAGAAACAGGGCGCCGTCGGCCTCGGCGGCATGCCACGCGTCGTAATCCAGGTGTGAGCGGCTGCGGTCCGGCGACAGGCCGAGCTGCATGCA
>JBDSPO010000189.1:0-2743 GCA_039930265.1 Lysobacter sp.
TCGCGCAGAAACCCGTACAGCGACACGCTGTCCTCCTTCTGCGCGTAGTGGGTGAACAGGGCGACCTCGCGACCGAGTTCCGGCAAGTCGTAGAAGGTGCTCATCGGCGCCTCCAACTCGTAACCCACGCCGTTGACGTCCACCACCAGCCACGGTGGCTGCTTGTGGATCACATTTCCCCTGAGCCTGCCGATCATGTGCCGCGTCTCCGTAAATCAGTCACTGCCAATCCGGTGCGGATCGCAGTGGCACTCATGTGTGCGTGGGTGAGGGCGACTGCCAGTGCATCGGCGGCGTCGGCCTGCAGCTTCATGTCAGCCAGGTTCAACAGCAGCCGGACCATGTGCTGGACCTGCAACTTGTCGGCGGCACCCTTGCCGACCAGTGACTGCTTGATCACCCGCGGCGCGTATTCGCTGATCACCAGCTTGCGCCGGACCACGGTGGCCAGCGCCGCGCCGCGTGCGTGGCCGAGCTTCAGTGCCGACATCGCCGACTTGTCCATGAACACCGTCTCGATGGCGACCTGCTGCGGCTGCCACTGGTCCAGCACCCGCTCCAGCCCTTCGCACAACAGGCCCAGGCGGGAGGGAAAATCCGGAGCATCCAGCAGCTTGAGCGCCTCGCAGTGGACGAAACGGCAGCGCCCGTCCGCCCCGACGTCGATGACGCCGATGCCGGTCCGCTGGGAACCCGGATCAATACCGAGGATACGAATCACATCAGCTACTCACGCCCTCAGGCGTAGGCGCCCGCGCCCAGGTCGGCATTGGAGTACACGTTCTGGACATCGTCCAGGTCCTCCAGCCAATCCAGCAGCTTCACAACCTGCTCGGCCACCTCGCCAGTCACCGCGATGTCGTTGTCGGCGCGCCACGTCACCTCGGCATGGCCGGGCGGATGGCCGGCGGCGGTGATAGCCTGACTGACCTCGTCGAAGGATTCCTGCGACGTGAACACCTCGATCGCACCATCTTCGGGATAGACCACCACGTCGTCGGCACCGGCCTCGATGGCGGCGTTGGTGATCGCATCCTCATCGGCATTCGCCCCATAGGTCAGCACGCCGCGCTTGTTGAACATGAAGGCCACCGATCCGTCGGTGCCCAGGTTGCCGCCGAACTTGCCGAACGCATGGCGCACGTCGGCGACGGTGCGGACCTTGTTGTCGGTCAGGCAATCGACGATCACCGCCACGCCACCGGGGGCATAGCCCTCGTAGCGGATCTCCTCGTAGTTGACGCCTTCCAGCTCGCCGGTCGCCTTCTTGACCGCGCGCTCGACCACGTCCTTGGACATGTTGGCGGCATACGCCTTCTCGATCGCTGCGCGCAGGCGCGGGTTGCTCGCCGCGTCGCTGCCGCCGGCACGTGCGGAGACCGAAATCTCGCGGATCAGCTTGGTGAAAATCTTGCCGCGCTTGGCGTCCGAGGCGTTCTTGCGACCCTCGATCGACGGTCCCCTACCCATGAGCTGTGTCCGATAGATGAGCTGTGACAGCCGACTACTTTACTCCCAACCGGTGACCGGCGGACCCAGCCGCGCACGGCGGTCCGGGAGCGGGCGTCCGCTCAGTCGGTATGGATGAAGCGACCGGTGCGCAGAAACGCCACCACCTGCCGCGAGACCAGCGGTGAGAGCAGCATCCCGGCGTGGCTGGTCGACAGGACGACGTGATCCGCAACCCCGGGCAGTTGGGTCTCGACCACCGCTACAGTGCCATCGCTGATGCCGGGCAGGCGGGCGACAAACCGCCCCAGCCCCCGGCCCGAGTCGCCGGCCACCATGCCCAGCGCCGCGTTGCCCTCCCAGGGCTGGCAGCCGCGCCGCAGCAGGCCCCGGCTGCGGCCGAGCAAGCGCCGCAGGCCAGGCAACTGCGCGATCCCGCTGGCCGCCGCACTGCCGGCCAACGGCGTTCCCAGGCAGACCAGTCGACCCACGGGCAGTCCCGGCTCCCGCTCCAGCGCCCGCACCGCAACCAGTCCGCCCAGACTGTGGGCGACGATATCCGCGGGCTCGCGCAGCGCTTCCACCAGCGCCGGCACTGCGCGCGCGGGACCACCGCCGACGGTGGCGTACCCGAAAAGGACAGGGTCAAAGCCGGCGCGGCGCAATTGCCGGGCATGCCAGACCATCGACGCCCGTGGCATCCACAGTCCGTGCAGCAGCAGGACACGCCGGCCGGTGGCCGGTGGCGAACGGGTGTGCGAACCGTCAGCGCGCGCACCCTCCTCAGCACTCGGCCGCACGTTCAGGGTGCCTTGAACTCCCGCCGCAACCAATCGTCGAGCAGGCGCTTCTCGTAACGCAGCGGGTCGTTGTCGCGGGCGATGCCGGCGCGCGAGAGATAAGCGACATCACTCAACTGGCGGCGGCCTTCGTCAATGACCCCGCCGGACCGGTCGAGACGCCGGAAATCCAGCGTGATCCGCGGCGGATAGATGTCGCGCATCATGCGCACGTCGTCATAGCGCGGGCCCAGCCAGGGCTCGTACTCACCAGCGCGGTCAACATCCAGCAGGGTAACGTCCAGCCGCTCGCCCGGTGCCAGCCGACGTTCCGCCTGGGTTCGCAGGTAGCTGGCCAGTTGCTCAATCCAGGTACCGCGCCGGGTATCGATCAGGTCGCGGCCGTAGGTCACCTCGCGGAAACTGCCGGGGTCGTGCCAGGCGACCTGGACCGACCCCTGCGCGGGCAATTGTCCGGGCCCCGCGCTGGCCACCGGCGTACTCGCGCACCCGGC
>JBDSPO010000190.1:0-15223 GCA_039930265.1 Lysobacter sp.
TCGATCTCGTCCAGATCGAGGTACAGCTGGGCCATCCGATAGCGGAAGGCATGGGGATGCGGCGCATGGCGGCGATGGTGCACAACCCCTTCGTAAACCGCACTCGCCAGCGATGCCGTGGGCCCGACCGCGAGGCCGCTGTGGCCGGGGCCTGCACGCGACGCATTGCCAGCAATTGCACTCATGTCAGCGCTCCCGCGGGCGTGGCGGGCGGCTGAGGGACGTCCAGCGGGCTCATCGGCCAGCGCACGCCCAGACCGGTGGCGACCTCCAACGCACTGCGCATGCCATCCTCGTGGAAGCCCCAACCCCAATAGGCGCCGGCAAACCAGGTATTACGGCGACCCTGGATCTCGCCCTTGCGCAATTGCGCCGCCACCGAGGTCTGGCTGTAGACCGGGTGGTGGTAGCGCATGCGCGCCAGGACCTTGGCCGGGTCGATCGCGTCACTGCGGTTGAGGGTGACCACGAACGGTTCCGGCGAATCAATCCCCTGCAGCAGGTTCATGCAATAGCTGACCGTGCACGCACGCGACGGGTCACGCGGCAGCCAGGCATTCCACGCGGCCCACGCCTTGCGACGGCGGGGCAGCAGGCTTGCATCGGTGTGCAATACCGTCTCGTTGGCCTGGTAGGGCATCGCACCGAGAATGTCGCGCTCGCGCTCGTCCGCATCGGCCAGCATGGCCAGTGCCTGATCGCTGTGGCAGGCCAGCACCACCCGGTCGAATTCCTCACGGCCGATCAGGCTGGTCACGGTCACCCCATGCCGATGGCGCCGCAACGAAAGCACCGGACAATTGATCCGCTCATGCACGTCCCATTGCCGGCGCATGGCGTCCACATAGGTGGCCGAGCCACCGCTCACCACGCGCCACTGCGGTCGTCCACTGACCTGCAACATCTGGTGGTTGGCCATGAACTGGACCAGATACCGGGCCGGAAAGCGGAGAATCTGGGCCGCTGGCGACGACCACAGCGCCGACGCCATCGGCACCAGATGCTCGTCGCGAAACGCCGCGCCGTACCCGCCGGCGGCAAGATAGTCCCCCAGCGTCGGGCCCGGATCAGAGCTTTCCAGCAGAGCAGGCGCTTGGCGATAGAACCGGGCGAGATCCCTGACCATGCGCAGGAATCGTGGCGACAGCATATTGCGGCGCTGGCAGAACAGTGTGTCCAGCGTGGCGGCGTTGTACTCCAGACCGGTGGCTTCGTTGTGCACCGCGAAACTCATCGTGGTCGGCTGCGACGCGACACCCAACTGGTCGAACAGGCGGGTCAGCAGCGGGTAGTGCAACGGGTTGTGCACTATGAAACCGGTATCGACCCGATAACGCTTCCCTGCCTGGCGCACGGCATGGGTGTGGGTATGCCCGCCCAGTCGGTCATCGGCCTCGAACAGCACCACCTGATGGTGGCGCGACAGCATCCACGCCGACGCCAGCCCCGCGATTCCCGAACCGACCACGGCGATGCGCATGGCTCAGTGCCTCGCCTTTTCCAGCACCCACGCGGGCACCGGCTTGAGGTCGCTGACCAGACCAAGCAGCGCCATCGCCTTCAGGCCGTACCAGGTCAGATCGAGTTCCCACCAGCGAAACCCCTGGCGGCTGGAGCCCGGAAAGAAGTGGTGGTTGTTGTGCCAGCCCTCGCCGAAGGTCAGCAGCGCCAGCCAGAGGTTGTTGCGGCTGTCGTCGCGGGTATCGAAACGACGGCTGCCAAACCGATGCGCCAGCGAATTGATCGTGACCGTGGCGTGGAACAGCACCACCGTGGAGACAAAGAACCCCCACACGAGCAACTGCACGCCGCTGGTTCCCGATTCCGGTGCCACGGCCTGCAGCCCGGCGCCCAGCGCGTACATCCCGACTGCGAGCGCGACCGGCACCACCACGTCAAACCGGTCCAGCCAGCGCAGCTCGGGGTACTTGGCCAGGTCCGGCACACGGGCCAGATCGGTGCGGAAGTTACGCCGGGTCAGGAACCACCCCACATGGCTCCACCAGAACCCGTGCACGCCGGGCGAATGCGGATCCTGCGCGGTGTCGGTATGGCGGTGGTGGGTGCGGTGATGCGCGGCCCACCACAGCGGACCGCGCTGCACACAGGAGGCCCCGATCAGTGCAAACAGAAACTGCACGGGGCGCGGCGCATGAAAGGTACGGTGGGAAAAATAGCGATGGTAGAAGGCGGTGATCGCGAACATCCGCACCGCGTACAGCGCCGCGGCGATCATCAGCGCCACCGGTGAAACGCCCACCCAGATCACGCCGACACATGCCAGGTGCATGAGGACGAACGGTGCGGCACGCAACCAGTCGATCCGGTCCATCGCTGCGGGGCACGCGTCCGGGTCGGACCTCTCGCCGGCATCAACCCAACCCCGCACGCTGCCCAGCAACGAGACGCCGGGGCGGGCAGTCGGTGACGCAGCAATATCGCTATCGCGGCCGCCCGTGGCCGGGTCGGCACGCGGCTGCGATGGGAGGGTGGTCATGGGATGCAGCCGGTGGGTGTTCAATCGTCCTTACGGCGATCGTGCTGGAATGGATGCAGCAGGGATCAGGGGCGACTGTCAGAACCCGAAAACGGGCTGCAGGGTGCGCGCGAACCAACCGGAAAACAGCAGCGGAGCATCGGTGGCGGCCACGCAGATACACGGCACACCGGGCGAGGTCACCGGTTGATGCAGGGTTTGTCCGTCCAGATCGGCGACATCCCCCGGCCCGAAGTGGCCGAGCAGATCGTCATACGCGCCATCAAGAATCATGGTCAATTCGGTACCGCTGTGACTGTGCAGCGGCAACCGGCTGCCGGGTGCGATACGCAGCAGCATCAGGTCACCACCGGCCACACCTTGGGCACGGATGCGCTGCACGCCGGGGGCGACACGACGCCATTTCAACGCACGCATCGACCGCCCAAACCAGGGATGCAGCGCGGTCGGCAAACGGTCCCGGTCTGGCGGCTCCACAACGTCGGCGGCGTGGGCCAATCCCCCGGTCACCGGCAGCGCGGCGGGTTCGCGGTCCAACAGCGCCAGCATGGCATTGCGTTCGTTCTGCGATGGACCATCGCCGCGCTGCTGCTGCATAAGCGCGCCGCCGATCCGATCGGCCGCATGCAGGCGGTCGCGACAATGGCGGCAGTGCTCCAGATGCGCCGAGGCGACCACGCTCATCGCGGTCGGCAATGCCCCGGCCGAGTAGCTCAGCACGGTCGCCTCGTCGAGATGGTGATACGCCCTCATGCCTGCCCCCCCATGCTGACCTGAAGTTTTGCGAAGGCGCGACGCAGCGACGATTTCACGGTTCCCAAAGGCATATCCAACTCGGTTGATATCTCGCCATGGCTCTTGGACTCCAGATAGGACATGCGGACCAGCTTGGCCTGCGTCGGCGGCAGCCGGTTGATGGCCTGATTGAGCGTGTCGTGGTCGGTAAAGGACTCCGGCTGGGAGTCGCGGCGGTCGGATTCCAGAAGCTCCAGCCGGTCCAGCCCTTCCTGCACCGGCGTCCAGTGCGGCTCGCGCCGCACGTGGTCGATAAACAGGTTGCGGCCGATCCGGAACAGCCAGGTGCCCAGACTCGCCCGCGTCGGATCGAACTGGGGGGCCTTGCGCCAGAGTGTCAGCAGCGCATCCTGGACCAGCTCGTCGGCAAGCTGCTCGGCGACCCCCAGGTTGCGCAGATAGCGCCGCAAACGCGGCGCAAAATGATCGTAGATGCGCATGAAACTGGCGCGGTCCTGCCGCCCCGCAACGGCCGACATCTGGGTCGCCCAGTAACGCGGGTCCAACAGAGCATCGTCCGGAAGATCGCTCACGTGCTGTCTGGCCCCGAGGGGCACCACCTTGGCGACTGCGTTGTGTGGAGCCATCATACGTTCCCGCCAGCGACGATTGGTCGGCCGGCACGCGATCCGCGCCGTCCTTGATGCCCTGCATACGGTCCGCGCGGCGCTTTGGATTCAGGCGCGGCGGGCGTAAGCGTCCAGCGCCTGCTGGCGGGATGCACCCAGATCGACCATGGGCGCGGGATACCCGCTGCGTCGGAGTAGTCCGATGTCTTTCCACGGCTCGTGCAGCACGCCCCCCGCCGCCTGCGCCAGTTCAGGCAGCCAGCGGCGCAGGTAGTGGCCGTCAGGGTCGAATTTCCTTGCCTGCGTGACCGGGTTGAACACGCGGAAATACGGCGCGGCATCCGCCCCGCAACCGGCGACCCACTGCCAGCCCAGGGTGTTGTTGGCCAGATCCGCGTCCACCAGCGTGTCCCAGAACCAGCGCGCGCCGTTAAACCAGTGCTGGCGCAGGTTCTTGGTCAGGAAACTGGCCACGATCATCCGCACCCGGTTGTGCATCCAGCCGGTGTGCCACAGCTCGCGCATGCCCGCGTCCACCAGCGGAATGCCGGTGCGGCCACGCTGCCAGCGATCCAGCGAGGCGGCATCCGCGTCGGCCCAGCGGAACCCGGCGAAGCGCGGATTGAAGCTTTCCGTCGGCGTGGTCGGGAAATGGAACAGCAAATGATGGGCGAAGTCGCGCCACCCCAGCTGCCTCAACAAAGGTTCGATGTCGGGGCGCTGGCGGGCATTGCTCTGGTACGCGCGGCGGTCCAGCTCGAAATGGATCTGGCGCGGCGAGATCTCACCGAAGTGCAGGTGCGGCGACAGCCGTGACGTGCCGTGGCGCGCGGGAAGATCCCGCAGGCGTACGTAATCGCCGACAGCATCGTCGGCGAATATCTCCAGCATTTCGTGGGCACCCGACTCTCCGGGCTGCCAGTTCTCCGCCAACCCGCCGGCCCAGTCGAACCGCGGCAGCAGCTTGAGTGCCTCCAGCGGCAGGCTTCCCGAGGTGGGGGCGAACCGCACTCCCGCCGGTGAGGGCAGCGGTGTGGTGGCGGCCAACCGTGATCGCAGATTGCGCCAATACGGCGTGAAAACCTTGTACGGGCCGCCCTGCTGGGTCGCGACATCCCACGGCTCCGACCACAGCGCGGCATTGTGGCTGGATACCTCGATGCCCCGATCACGCAGCGCCGTTTTGAGTCGCGTATCGCGGGCGATGCTGGCCGGTTCGTACAGCCGGTTCCAGTGAACCGCCGTGGCGCCGGTCTGCGCAATCAGCGCGCACAATGCGGCCAGGCTGTCGCCTGCGCAAAGGTGCAGATAACCGCCGCTGGCACGCAGGCGCGAATCGAGGCGTGCAAGGGAATGATGCAGCCACCAGCGGCTGGCGGCGCCAGGGGACCACGCGCCATCCTCGTCCGGTGCATGCACATACACCGGCACGACCCGCGCGTTCTCGCTGCATGCAGCGCTCCACGCCGGATTGTCATCCAGGCGCAGGTCGCGGCGGAACAGCACCAGTGCGGTATGCGTCATCTTCAGGCTCCGGGCGATCAGTACAGCGTGGATGCCCTGCAGGGCGGGCAAGTGCGGTGTAGACCCACCCGGGGCGGTGAACGGTCCTGCTGCCGCATAATCATTGCCCAGGTTGAAGAGGTGGGTGATGACGGACGGCGGACTCGAGCTTGCGGTGGTGTTCCTGCTGGCGGCGGTGATCGCGGTCCCGGTATTCCGTCGGTTCGGGTTGGGGGCGGTGCTGGGTTATCTCGCGGCCGGTGTCGTGCTCGGGCCGTTCGGTTTGCGGGTTATCCGCGATGCCGAGCCCGTTCTGGCGGCGTCGGAGATCGGCGTCGTGATGATGCTGTTCGTGATCGGGCTCGAGCTTTCGCCCGCGCGCTTGAAGGTGATGCGGCGCCCGGTGTTCGGCGTCGGCGGCGCCCAGATGCTGGTCACCGGGCTGGTGCTGGGTCTGCTGGCGACGATGGCGGGGTTGGGCTGGAAGACGGCCGTGGTCGTCGGTCTCGGACTGGCACTGTCCTCCACGGCGGTCGGCCTGCAGTTGCTGTCGGAGCGCAAGGCGCTCGGCAGCGAGCACGGCCGCATGGCATTCGCCATTCTGCTGTTCCAGGATCTCACCGCCATTCCCTTGCTGGCGGCGATCCCGTTGCTGGGCAAGGCGAATCTTGTCGGCGAAGGCGCGCTGGGGTGGGAGGCGATCGCCAAGGCGGTGTTGGCCATGGCCGCCCTGTTGCTGGGCGGTCGGTTTCTGCTGCGCCACCTGTTTCGATTCGTCGCCCGGTCCTTGATGCCCGAGGTGTTTACCGGTGCCGCGCTGCTGGTGGTGCTGGGCTCGGCGCTGTTGATGGAAAGTGCCGGATTGTCGGCAGGCCTGGGCGCCTTTCTCGCCGGCGTATTGCTGGCCGACTCGGAGTTCCGCCACGAGGTGGAAGCTCAGATCGAGCCCTTCAAGGGCTTGCTGCTGGGACTGTTCTTCATGGCCGTCGGGATGAGCGTGGACCTCAAGTTGGTGGTCGCCGAGCCGGTGCTGATCGAACTGATGGTGCTCGCGCTGATGGCGGTGAAGTTCGCGATCCTGGTGCTGGTCGGAACCCGGTCCGGAAAACTGTCCCGGCGGGATGCCCTGCAGCTGGCAAGCGTGCTGGCGGTCGGCGGGGAGTTCGCGTTCGTGGTGTTTTCCGAGGCGGTCAAGGCGGGTCTGCTGGAGCCGGTAATGCGCGACCGTCTGGTCGCGGCGGTGGGTGTATCGATGGCGCTGACACCGTTGTTGATGATCGCCGTGGCGAGGTTGCTGCGTGGCCATCCCGTCGTGCGGCCCGAGCCACCCCGTGACGCGCCCCCACCGGACGGTCATCCGGAGGTGCTGATTGCAGGATTCGGCCGGTTCGGCCAGATCGTCGCACGCATGCTGGTGGCGCAGAAAGTGCCCTTCATCGCGATCGAGCACAGTGCGGACCAGGTGGATTTCATGCGGCGGTTCGGCAACCCGCTGTTCTACGGGGACCCGGCCAAACCCGAGTTGCTGCGCTCGGCGGGCGCGCAGCACGTCAAGGTGTTCGTGATCGCGATCGACGACCCTGACAGCAGTCTGGAGACGGTACGGGTCATCCGCCGCTTCTACCCCGGGGCGCGGGTGTTCGCGCGAGCCCGTGATCGCCGCCACGCGTGGCAGTTGCGCGATCTGGGCGCCTACGGGGTGCGCGAGATGTTGTATTCCAGCCTCAAACTTGGCGAGGACGTGCTGGTGGCGCTGGGACTTCCCGCCGACGTCGCCCATGACCACGCGCAGCGCTTTCTGGCACTGGACGAGCGGCTGCTGGAAGCGCAATACCGGGTGCATGACGATCCCGATGCGTTGCTGGAGGCATCCGCCTTGGCGCGACGGGAGCTGGAGCAGTTGTTTGATGCCGACACCGGGCAGGGCGTACTGGGTGGCATTGCCGCCACGCGGCGCCCGGCCGATGGCTCCTGACGGCGATTGACCCGGGCGGCCTACTGTTTTTCGCGCAGGAACCGGGCCATCGATACGTCGGCGACAGCGTGCGTGGACGTGAGCTGCGCGGCGATGTCCACGTAGCCGCGCATCACCGCAATCTCGCGGGGACTGCGATTGAGTGCGTCGCGCTGATCGGGATCCGCGCCCGCGCGCAGCAACCACTTCACCACCCCGAGCAACCCGTGCAGGGCCGCCAGATGCAGCGGCCCGAAGCCGCGCGAATCCTGTCCGATCAGGTGGGCGCCATGATCGATCAGTCGCTCCAGGCCGGCGATCAGCACCTCCTCGTCGGCAGCGGCGCCCGGCTCCGCGGCAGCGCCCAGCAACAGCAGCAGCGGCGTTGGACTGTCGCCGCTGGCGTCCAGGGAGTCCCCGTCAACGCCCAGCAACAGCGTGTCGAGCAGCGCCACCAGGCGGGCGCGGTCGCGTGCGCCGAAGCCGAACATCGCGGCGCAATGCAGCCCCGTGCGGCCCTGCTCGTCCACTGCGCGGGCATCGGCACCAGCGGCAAGCAGACGCGCGGCCAATTCCGGCAGACCCAGGGCGCAGGCGATCATCAGCACGGTCAGCCCGCCCGGAAGCCGCTGCCCGACATCCGCCCCGGCGGCCAGCAGCCGGTCGAGAATATCCAGATGACGCATGCTGGCCGCAGCGGACAGCGGGGTCGCCCCGGAATCAGCCGTCAGGCTGACGTCCGCACCGCGCGCCAGCAGCAGGTCCACCGCGACACGGTGTCCACTGCCGGCGGCACGCAGCAACGCGCTGCATCCTTGAGCATCCACCGCATCGACCGCCAGGCCCAGATCGAGCAAGCGACGCACCGCATCGGCATCGCCGACCATGGCCGCTGCAGGCAGATCGGAGGGGAGCAGGCGACGCCGCGGCAACTGCCAGCCCCGCCAGTCCAGCCAGTCGGCGAGGTCACGTCGGCCGGTCGACAGGGCGACTCCCAACGGCGTCTGCCCGTCTGCGGCGAGCAACGCAGGCGCGGCTCCGTGCAACACCAGCCGCTTGAGCATCGCCTCGCGCCCCAAGGCGGCCGCCAGGTGCAGCGGACCCATTCCCCGGCTGTCGCGGGTGTCCAGATCCACGCCGGACTGCAGTATCCGGTCGAACAGCCGCGACCATCCCAGGCGTACGCACAGCGCCAGTGCGGTGTCACCATCCGGGCTGGGGCCGAACGGATCCGCGCCACGCTCCAGCAGTTCCAGCGCCACACGCTCCAGCGCGGCATCGGCGCCGCCACGCTTCAGGCAGGCCGCCAGGAATCGCGCCAGACCGCCCGCACCGGCCGGCGAGACACCACGCTGCAGCATCAACTGCAGCGAATCGAGCGACTCCGGGCCGCAGGCAAGCAGGGCGAACATCGGCGTCGTGCCGGTACCGTCGCGGACCTCCGGGTCGGCGCCGCGGTCCAGCAACCATTCGATCTGGCGCGGCGGCAACGCGGCGTCGCCGTCATGGAAGAGCGCGCCCAGTTCGCGCGGGCCCAGCAGCGCGGCGACGGTGTCCAAGGCGTGTTCACGACCTTCATCGAGGCCTTCGCGCAACAGCGTGATCGGAGCGCGGTCAGCCGGCCCGGACTCGTCGGTGTCACCGACCTGGGAGGGGACCGCGTAGGCAGGATCAAACACCGCCACCAGGGACCATCGCCCGGTTTCGGCGGCGCGGTCGATTGCGCGCCTGCCGGCCGCGTCCCGGGCGGCGGGATCAACGCCCAGGGCCAACAGGCGCCGCACCAGCTCAGGGGTGGCGGAAGGCGCCATGCACGCGAGCATCAGAATGTTGCAGCCCTGCGCGTCCACGGCCGCGGCGGCGGCGGGGTCGACGGCATCCAGCAACTGCGCCAGCACCGCGAGATGGCCACCACGGGCGGCCTCGTGCAGGGCGTTGCTGGCGGTGCTGTCACCGCTGGCCGGATTCGCGCCCGCCGCCAGCAGCGCTGCCACGATGTCGCCATGACCGGCACGCGCAGCCTCGTGCAGGGCGCTGCGGTCACGCTCGTTGCGCGCGTGCACGTTGGCTTTGAGCTTGAGCAGTAGGCCAACCCCGGCGGCGTCGTCATCCTCGCCACCGGCCGCTGCCAGCAACGCAGGCTGCCCACCGGCGGGGTCCGGGTTGGCACCCCGCTCCAGCAGGAAGCGCGTCAGGCGCCAGTTGCCGGCGATGCAGGCCACGCCAAGCGGTGAAAAACCGTCCTGGTTGAGGGCATCCAGCTCTGCCGCCGCATCGCGCAGCAACGCAGCCACGCCGGGATCCGAGCTGCGGGCAGCGAAGTGCAGCGGTGTGTTGCCGTCTGCGTCACGCGCTCGCGGATCGGCGCCGTTGGCAAGCAGCGTGGTGACGGCATCGGGGCGGCCGTGCCAGCTGTCGCGGGTAGCCGCCAGCAATGGCGTCAAACCGGCATGCACGTGATTCAGCGACACCCCCGCGCCGATCAGTGCCCGCAGCAGTCTGAGATCGGGCAGCACGGCCGCGAGGACGGCGAGGCTGCGCTGATCGCGATCCTCCGCCGGCGGCATTGCGTGCGGGTCCGCTCCTGCTGCGAGCAACTCGAGCACGCGCTCCACACGACCGGCCCGGGCGGCGTCGTACATCTGCGGGACCAGATCCGGAGCGGGTTCAGCCGGCGCCGACGCGCCTGCAGCAGAGGGTTGCTCGTCCAAGGTCACGGTCACGTCTGGAGCCGCGTTTCCCTCGAGCCATTGTCCGTCTGCATCATCGGCCGCGGTCTCCGTCATGGCCGCAGGCAAAATGCCTTCGGCGTGTGCGCCAGCGATCGGGGCACTGCCGGTCTCGAACTCCTCCAGATACTGCAACGCCCTGGCCGGCACAATGCGCTGCAAGCCTGCATGCAATCCCAGCGAGACCACCGCAAGCACGCCGGCCAGCCACCAACGTTGCGCGGGGGCGGGCCAGCCCGACCACGCCAGGACCACGATCAACACGCCGATCGCCGCCACGCCCGCCGCCACGCCCAGACCACGCCACGCGCCGGGCTCCAGGCCTTCCAGCGCGCGCCGATGATCGCCCAGCGCACCGCCGTCACGCTCCAGCCCCTGCCAGACGGGCCACAGCCGCCACAGCACGACCAGCGCCCCACCGGCCACCGCGCTGAGGGCGAGTGCGGACGGCAGCGAGCCGCTGCGCAGCAGCGACCACAGTGGCCAGACCGTCAGCAGCGCCAGACCGCCAACGGCCAGCGTCCACAGGGCCAGCAGCGGACCAAGTGCGATCCGCAGCTTGCCGGCGTCCATGGGTGCGGGGGCCTTTTGCAGGCGCGCGGCCAGGGCCAGCAAAGGCTGCGCGAGCACGCCACCGAGCGCGGCCCACCACCCCCCCAAGCCGCTCACCAGGGTCAGCGTTACGCCGAAGACCCCGAGCAGCATCCAGCGGCGTGGAATACGGGTATCAGGCATCGGTGCCCCAGTCCTCGGTCATGGGATCCAGATCGACCGCAGGCGGCATCTGGACGTGGAATCCGCGGCCCGCGAGGTCGGCCCGCACCTCCTCCGCGTTGCCGCGCGCCAGCTGCCGCGTGCCATCCAGCTCCACCGTGAGGACGTAAACGACCGGCTCCAACGCGGCGCGCATCGCTTCGGGCACGCACTCGAAGTCGTCGCGGGTCGCGAGGAATACATAGGCGCCGGCCTTGCGGCGGCTCTTGTATACATAAGCGTGCATGGGCGGCGGGGGCGCGCTTCGGCGCGTGTGCGGGGGTGGCGCA
Organism: Lysobacter sp.; assembly: GCA_039930265.1. Taxonomy (GTDB): domain Bacteria; phylum Pseudomonadota; class Gammaproteobacteria; order Xanthomonadales; family Xanthomonadaceae; genus Novilysobacter. The sequence continues at coordinate 11,091 of JBDSPO010000190.1, forward strand.
AGCATACCGACAACCCGTCCGCCGACGCAGCACGCAATGCACCGGAGGGTTAAGCGCCCCATGACCGAAGACCCGTGCAGCCCGCCGTCGCTCTGCGTACGCTGGTCCCGCATTTCCAAACTTCCCTGCCGGTTCCGCCCATGCGCCTTTCCTCCCTCGCCCTTGCGCTCGCTCTGGGCGCGCTGTCCTCCATCGCCACCGCCCAGCCGCTGGCGGGAAATGGCACACCGATCACCCTGGAACAGGCCATGGCCGATCCCGACTGGATCGGGCCACCGGTCGAGCAGGCGTGGTGGGGCTGGGACGGCCGCAATGTGCAATACAACCTCAAACGCGACGGGGCAATCATCCGCGATACGTGGCAGATGCCGGCCAGCGGTGGCGATCCGGAGCCGGTGGATGACCTCGCCCGCGCCCAGATGGACGCGCCCGATCCGGTTTACGACGCACGTCGCAGCCGGGCCGCGTTCGTCCGCAGCGGCGATATCTTCGTCCGCGATCTGCGCACGGGCGCGCTGACCCAGGTCACCCGCACCGAGCAGGCCGAGTCGCGCCCGCAGTGGAGCCGCGACGGCAACCTCGTCTTCCGCGCAGGGAATGACTGGTACCAATGGCGCGCCGGTCAGGGCACCAGCCAGGCCGCCGTGCTGAAGGCCGAGAAGGATCCCGCGGCGGCGCCGACCCCGGACGATCTGCGCGACCGCCAGTTGCGTCTGAGCGAGACCCTCGCCGATGAGCGGGCCAAGCGCGAGGCCGCGCGCGAGCAGAATCTCGCCTGGCAGGCCGCCGATCCGACCCGCGCGCCGATTGCCACCTATCTCGGCGACGACCTGCGCATCGTCGACACCGCCCTGTCGCCGGACGCCCGCTGGTTGATTGCCGTTACCGAGCCAAAGGCAGGCGAGACCGGTCAAGCCGGCAAGATGCCCAAATACGTGACCGAGTCGGGCTACGAGGAGTTCGAAGAAGCCCGCACGCGCGTCGGCCACAAGGCCCCCCTAGGCCAGCGGCTCTGGCTGGTGGATGTCATCGGCGGGACCCGCGCCGAGCTGTCGATGAAAGCGCTGCCCGGGATATCCAGGGACCCGCTCGCGAGCCTGCGGGCGAAGGCGAAACTCAAGCCCCTGGAAGGCGACCGGCCAGTCCGGGTGCAGACCGAGGGTGGCCGCCTTCCGGCAATCCACTGGCGCGACGACGGCAGCAGTGTCGCCGTGCTTCTGCGCGCCGTGGACAACAAGGACCGCTGGATCGCCACCGTGACTCCGACCCGCGGGCGGGTCGAGTCGGCGGCGCTGAGCGTGCGCCATCACCTGCACGACGATGCGTGGATCAACTGGGGTTTCAATGATTTCGGCTGGACCGCCGACGGTGCCCTGTGGCTTCTGTCCGAGCAGAGCGGGTACTCGCACCTCTACCTCGCCGAAGGCAACGCGGCGCCGCGTGCGCTGACCTCGGGCAAGTGGGAGGTTTCCGCACCGGTGCTGGGCGCCGACGGGATGACGTTCTACTTCACGTGCAACCGCAGCCGCCCCGGCGATTACGAGGTCTGCGCGGTCGGCCGCAAGGGCGACGTGCGCGAAGTCACCGCACTGGACGGCGTGGAGAATTTCGCCCTTTCGCCCGACGGCAACCAGCTCCTGGTGCGCTATTCGTCCAGCTACTTGCCGCCGCAGCTGGCGGTGGTCGCGGCCACCGGCGGTCAGGCGCGCGCCCTGACCGATACCCGCACGCCGGCGTTCAAGTCCCGCCAGTGGGTCCAGCCGGAGATGGTGCAGATTCCCTCGTCCGATGGTGCCGGCCCGATCTGGGCCAAGTACTACGGCCCGGCCACCATGGAGCCGGGCCGCAAGTACCCCGTGGTGATGTTCGTGCACGGCGCGGGTTACCTGCAGAACGTGCATGACCGCTACCCCGTGTATTTCCGCGAGCAGATGTTCCACAACCTGCTGGTCCAGCGCGGCTACATCGTCCTGGATCTGGACTACCGCGCGTCCGAGGGTTACGGCCGCGACTGGCGCACCGCGATCTACCGCCGCATGGGTACCCCCGAGCTGCAGGACTATCTGGACGGGCTCGCCTGGCTGGGCGCCAACAAGCAGGGTGACGTCGATCGCGCCGGGATCTACGGCGGCAGCTATGGCGGTTTCATGACCTTCATGGCGCTGTTCAAGCAGCCCGGCACGTTCAAGGCCGGTGCCGCCCTGCGTCCGGTCACCGACTGGTCGCAGTACAACCACGAGTACACCTCCAACATCCTCAACACGCCGGAACTCGATCCCGAGGCGTACCTGGCGTCCTCGCCGATCGAGTTCGCCGACGGCCTGCAGGACCGTCTGCTGATCGCCCACGGCATGATCGACAACAACGTGTTCTACAAAGACTCGGTGATGCTGGCCCAGCGCCTGATCGAGCTGCGCAAGGACAAGTGGGAGCTGGCCTCCTACCCGTTGGAGCGCCATGGCTTTGTCCATCCCGACAGCTGGTATGACGAGTACCGGCGGATCCTGGAGTTGTTCGACGGCACCCTGAAGCCAGCGTCACCGGTCGCCCGCTGAGGCAGCAACACGCCGGCAGTCCACGGCTAGACTGTGGCCATGAAGATTGCCAGCTGGAACGTCAACTCCCTCAATGTCCGCCTGCCCCACCTCGAGCAGTGGCTGGCGGCGTTCGCGCCTGCAGTTGTCGGTCTGCAGGAAACCAAGATGGAAGACGACCGCTTCCCGGACACGGCGCTGGCCGCGCTGGGCTATCGCAGCGTTTTCAGCGGCCAGAAGACCTACAACGGCGTGGCGATCCTGTCCCGCGAACCGGCCACCGAGGTGCAGATCGGCATTCCGGGATTCGACGATGAGCAGCAACGGGTCATCGCCGCCACCGTGGACGGCGTGCGGATCATCAACCTGTATGTCGTGAACGGCCAGGACATCGGGACCGACAAATACGCCTACAAGTTGCGCTGGCTGGCAGCCGTCCACCAGTGGATCGCGGCGGAACTGCAGGCGCACCCGGAAGTGGTGGTCATGGGGGATTTCAATATCGCCCCCGATGACCGCGACGTTCACGACCCGGCAGTCTGGAACGACCAGCACATCCTGACCTCGACGGCGGAGCGCGCCGCGCTGCAGGGCCTGCTGGATCTCGGCCTGCACGACGCCTTCCGCCTGCATCACGATGACGCCGGCGTGTTCAGCTGGTGGGATTACCGGCAGGCGGCATTCCGCCGTGACCTGGGTTTGCGGATCGACCTGACGCTGGTATCCGACGCCTTGAAAGAACGCTGCGTAGCGGCCGGCGTGGACCGGGAGCCGCGCGGCTGGGAGCGGCCCAGTGACCACGCGCCGGCTTGGGTGCAACTGCGCTGAAGGAATATCGGGGGCGCGGGATTTCCGACGGGATTTCCTTAACGACCAAATGAAATGGCCCGGCATTGCCGGGCCATTTCATTGCCGATGCATCAAACATCAATGCGTCGGACGGGATGACTCACTCAGCGTGGACGACCACGACGGAACAGGTTCACGATCGCCAGCAGGACGATGGCACCGACCAGCGAGATGAGCACGCTGGGAATGCTGACGCCGTCATTGATGGTACCGCCGGCAATGCCGAGCATGCCCGACAGCCAGCCGCCAAGGAACGCACCGATGATACCCACGATGACATTCAGGATGATCCCCTGCTGCCCGTCGGTCTTCATGATCATGCTTGCGATCCAGCCAATAACGCCGCCCACAATCAACCAGATAATAATGCCCATGTTTGTATCTCCTTTGAACCATCAGAGGTTTGTAAGTGCTCCCCTGAGTGGGGGCATTTGTAGTCTGTACAGGTCGGCGTGACGGCGACGTTTGCGCGGGTTCATCTCATCCGCAAAACAGCGCGAGCAAACGCTGGCGCGGAATCTTTCCGGTTTCGTTTCGCGGCAGTTGCTCCACCATCCGGACCCGCCGCGGCAGAAAGACCGGGTCACAGCGGCCGCGGAGCAATTGCAGCACGCGGGCTTCATCCATTCCAGGGGCGACGACAATGGCCGCAATCCGGCGCACGCCACCTTCTTCCGCGTCCAGCTGCAGCACCACCCCATCCACCACGCCGGGCACGGCCAGCAGGAGGCGGGTCAGATCACCCAGCGA
>JBDSPO010000191.1:0-10312 GCA_039930265.1 Lysobacter sp.
CGGACCCGTATCCGCGGATGGTGCGCGATTTCAACGCCGTGGTCGGGCGCGAGGCGCGCGCGCAGATGCTGGCCGAATACGGCCGCCTGCCCGACGCGGTGACGGCGTGTGTGGGCGGCGGCAGCAATGCAATCGGCATTTTCCATGCATTTCTCAACGATCCGGGCGTGCGCATTGTCGGCGCGGAGGCGGCGGGCGAGGGCATGGATTCGGGTCGCCACGCCGCATCGCTGTCGGCGGGCCGGCCCGGGGTCCTGCACGGCAACCGGACTTATCTGCTGTGCGACGACGACGGCCAGGTCAGCGAAACCCACTCCATTTCCGCCGGCCTGGATTACCCCGGCGTCGGTCCGGAGCACGCATTTCTTAAAGATGCGGGTCGCGCCGAGTATGTCGGGGTCACCGACGAGGAGGCGTTGGCGGCGTTCCACCAGTTGATCCAGACCGAGGGCATCCTGCCGGCACTCGAGTCCAGTCACGCGGTTGCCCAGGCGGTGAAGCTGGCGCGGGAGTTGCCGGCGGATGCTCTGGTGCTGTGCAATCTGTCCGGGCGCGGCGACAAGGACGTGCATACCATCGCGGCCCGCGAAGGGATGACGGTATGAGCCGGATCACGACCCGGTTCGCCGCGCTCAAGGCCTCAGGCCGCAAGGCTCTGGTGCCTTTCATCACTGCCGGTGACCCGTCGCTGGAAGCGACCATGCCGGTGATGCACGCGCTGGTTGCCGCCGGTGCTGACGTGATCGAGATCGGCGTTCCCTTCTCGGATCCGATGGCGGACGGCACCACGATCCAGCACAGCTCCGAGCGGGCGCTCGCCCGCGGCGCCAATCTCGACTACGTATTCGAGACGGTGCGGCAGTTCCGCGAGGACAACCAGACAACGCCGGTCGTGCTGATGGGCTACCTCAACCCGGTCGAGATCCGCGGGGCCGAGGCCTATGCAATCCAGGCGGTGGCGGCAGGCGTCGACGGCGCGCTGCTGGTGGACCTCCCTCCGGAGGAGGCCACTGACTACCGGGAGGCGTTTGATCGCCACGGTCTGGCGCTGATCCTGCTGGCTGCGCCGACCACCTCGCCCGAGCGCATGCAGCGCCTGTGCTCATTGGCGACCGGTTATCTGTATTACGTCAGCTACGCCGGGGTGACCGGCGGTGACCAGCTGGATTCGGTGCGCGCCGGCGATCGCCTGCGTGCAATCCGCGCACTCGACACGGTACCGGTGGTCGCGGGTTTCGGCATCAAAGACGCCGCGAGCGCCGCCGCCATGGCGGTCGACGCCGATGGCGTGGTGGTCGGCAGTGCGTTGGTGGCCGCAATTGCCGGTGCAGGTGATCCTGCCGACGCCGCCCGACACGCCGCCGCCTTCCTGCTACCGCTGCGTGAGGCGCTCGACGCCCTATCGGCGGGCTGACAGGCGCCTGCGCTAAACTTGAGGATTGGCCGGGACTCCCGGCAACGGTGCGCCGCCCCCACAGGCGGCGTGCGGGCATCGACTTTTCCGGACCATCGCACCGGACCAACACAGGGAATCGCCAACGCATGTCCTGGCTCAAAAAACTCATGCCCTCCGGGATCCGGACCGAGGCGCCCGGTACCAAGCGCCGCAGCGTGCCGGAAGGTTTGTGGGAGAAGTGCGACCGGTGCGGGGCCGTGCTGTATCGACCCGAGTTGGAGGAGAACCTCGAGGTCTGCCCCAAGTGCAACCACCACCGCGCCATTCGCGCGCGGGCGCGCCTGACGGCGTTGTTCGACCCCGACAGCACCAGTGAAATCGGTGCCGCGCTGGGGCCGACGGACGTGTTGAAGTTCCGCGATCAGAAACGTTATTCGGACCGGATCAAAGCGGCGCAGAAAGCCACCGGAGAGCGTGATGCGCTCATCGCCATGCAGGGTCTGCTGAAAGAGCGGCCGCTGGTGGCCTGCGCGTTCGATTTCGCCTTCATGGGCGGTTCGATGGGCTCGGTGGTGGGGGAGCGCTTCGCCCTGGCGGCCGAGGCGGCGCTGGCAGCGCGCTGCCCGCTGGTGTGTTTCACCGCCACCGGCGGGGCGCGCATGCAGGAGAGCCTGTTCTCGCTGATGCAGATGGCCAAGACTTCGGCGGCACTGGGTCGCTTGCGCGCCGCAGGGTTGCCCTATATTGCGGTGCTGACCCATCCCACCACCGGCGGCGTGTCCGCGTCGCTGGCGATGCTGGGGGACATCAATATCGCCGAGCCCGAGGCGCTGATCGGCTTTGCCGGACCGCGGGTGATCGAGCAGACGGTGCGGGAGACTCTCCCGGAGGGTTTCCAGCGCAGCGAGTTCCTGCTGGAGCACGGCGCCATCGACCAGATCTGTGACCGTCGCGAGTTGCGCGACCGCCTCGCCGACCTGCTGGCCCTGATGATGCGTGACCCGCGCCCTGCGGACGAAAACGGAGCGGCTGGCTGATGGGGCGTCGCTATTTCGGCACCGATGGCATCCGTGGACGGGTCGGTGAGGGCGTCATATCGGCCGACTTCGTGCTGCGTCTGGGCAATGCTTATGGCCTTGCGCTGAAGCGCGCCGTGCAGGCGAAGCGCGCGTGGCGCAAGCCGGTGGTGATCATCGGCAAGGACACGCGCATTTCCAACTACATGTTCGAGGCGGCGCTGGAGGCCGGGCTGGTCGCTGCCGGTGTCGACGTGCAGTTGATGGGCCCGATGCCGACCCCGGCGGTCGCCCACCTCACCCGTTCGATGCGTGCCGACGGCGGCATCGTCATCTCGGCTTCGCACAACCCGCATTTTGACAATGGCATCAAGTTTTTCTCCGCCGAGGGCGAGAAGCTCGACGACGCCACCGAGCTGGAGATCGAGGCCGCGCTGGATGCGCCGTTCAGCACCGTGCCATCGGAGGAGCTCGGCCGCACCACACGCACCCGCGATGCGATAGGGCGTTACGTCGAGGCCTGCAAGGGGTCTGTGCCCAAGGGTTTCGATCTCGGCGGCATGCACATCGTGCTGGACTGCGCGCATGGCGCGACCTACCAGTTGGGGCCGCTGGTGCTGCGGGAGCTGGGTGCGAAGCTGGATACGATCGGGGTGGAGCCCACCGGGCTGAACATCAACGACGGCGTTGGCTCGACCCACCCTCAGGCGCTGGCCGACCGGGTGCGTGCAGTCGGAGCCGAGATTGGCATCGCGTTCGACGGTGACGGCGACCGGGTCATGTTCGTTGACGCCGATGGCGTGATCCACGACGGCGATGACCTGATCTACGTGTTGGCGCTCGACTGGCGGCAGAGCGGGCGCCTGCAGGGCCCGGTGGTCGGCACGTTGATGACCAACTACGGTCTGGAACGGGCATTCGAGCACGCCGGGATCGGCTTCATCCGGGCCAAGGTGGGCGACCGCCACGTTCACCAGCAGCTGATCGCCCATGGCGGTGTGCTCGGCGGTGAGGCGTCGGGGCACCTGTTGTGCGTGGACCGCACCAGTACCGGCGATGGCATCGTCAGCGCGCTGCAGGTGCTCGAGGTGCTCCACCGCCGCGGCCTGAGTCTGCGCGAAGCGCTGGCCGGGCTGGAAAAGGTGCCGCAGCGGACGATCAACGTGCAATGCGGCCGAGGGCTCAAGCCCGCGGAGACCCCGGGCGTGCAGGCAGCCCTCGCGCACGCCCAGTTGGCGGTGAAGGGGCGCGGACGTGCCTTTTTGCGGCCTTCGGGCACCGAGCCGGTGGTGCGCGTGACCGTTGAGGCGGACGATGACGAATTGATGCAGTCCACGCTTGATCGCCTTGCCGAGGCGGTACGCGAAGCGGCGCAATAGCCTTTCCATTGGATGATCCTAGAGAGACCGTATGAGCCAGACCCGCATTCCGACTTTTGATATCAGCCGTTTCGACGACCCGGCGCAGCGTGAGGCGTTCGTGGCCGAGTTGGGCGCGGCCTATCGCGAGTGGGGCTTTGCCGGCGTGCGTGGTCACGGCATTCCCCCGGCGCAGGTCGCACGCAGCTACGAGGTGTTCCAGCGCCTGTTCGCCCTGCCCGAGGAGGTCAAGCGCAAGTACCACGTCGCGGGCGGCGGCGGTGCGCGCGGCTATACCCCGTTCGGCATCGAGACGGCCAAGGGCGCGCTGCACTTCGACCTCAAGGAGTTCTGGCATGTGGGTCGCGAGATCCCGCGTGACTCGCGCTACGCCGAAGCGATGCCCGCCAACGTCTGGCCCGACGAGATCCCCGAGTTCCGCGAGGTCGCCTATGGCCTGTACCAATCGCTGGACGCGCTTGGCGCAAAGGTCCTCAGCGCGCTGGCCCTGCATATCGGTCTGGATGAGCGCTGGTTCGACCAGCGGATCGACAGCGGCAACTCGATCCTGCGACCGCTGCATTATCCGCCGATCACCGCTCTGGAGGTGCCCAACGAGCGTGCCGGCGCGCACGAGGACATCAACCTGATCACCCTGCTGGTGGGTGCCAGCGCGGAGGGTCTGGAGGTGCTCTCGCGCGGCGGCGAGTGGGTGCCGTTCACCGCCGACGCCGACACGATTGTGGTGAACATCGGCGACATGCTGCAGCGCCTGACCAACCACGTGTATCCCTCCACCACCCACCGGGTGGTCAACCCGAAGGGTGACAAGGCCCGTCAGCCACGGTACTCCACGCCGTTCTTCCTGCATCCCAACCCGGACTTCCTGATCGATGTGTTGCCGGGCACGATCACCGCCGACAATCCCAGCCGCTACCCCGAGCCGATCACGGCGCAGGGGTACCTGGAAGAGCGTCTGCGCGAGATCAAGCTGAAGTAGTCCACGCCGCAGTCCCCCGGTGCGTCGCGGCGGCGGGCCGAGGCAGGGCGGGAGGGCGGCAGGCATGCAGGCCGCTGCCGGCAGGGTGAGGTAGACTGCCGCCTTTCACATCCGGGGGTAGGCATGGCTCGTCGCAGGATTGTCGCTGGAAACTGGAAGTTGCACGGCGATCGCCGTTTCGCAGCCGAGCTGCTGGACGCGGTTGTCGCCACCGACGTTGCCGGCGTGCAGCGCATTATTATTCCGCCGACTCCGTATCTGGCCACTCTGGCCGAGCGTTACGCATCCAAGGGCCTCGAATTTGGCGCCCAGGACGTCAGCGAGCATGCCAGCGGCGCGTACACCGGTGAGGTCGCGGCGCCCATGCTCGTCGACGTCGGCGCGCGCTATTGCCTGGTGGGGCACTCCGAACGCCGCCAGTACCATGCCGAGACCAGCGAGCAGGTCGCCGCCAAGTTCCGGGCCGCGAAGGCCGCAGGGCTCGTGCCGATCCTGTGCATCGGCGAGAGTCTTGCCGAGCGCGAGACCGGTGAGACCGAAACGCGTCTTGACGAGCAGTTGTTGCCGCTGTTGAAGGATGGAGGCACCGCGTTTGAAGGTGCCATCGTTGCCTACGAGCCCGTGTGGGCGATCGGCACCGGCAAGACGGCGTCCCCGGAGCAGGTGCAGGCAGTGCACGCATTCATCCGTAGCCGAATCGCTGCGCTGGATGCTAGAATCGCTGACTCGCTGCCGATCCTGTACGGCGGTAGCGTAAAGGCCGACAATGCCGCCGCACTGTTCTCGCAAGCGGATGTCGATGGCGGCCTGGTCGGTGGCGCGTCCCTCGTGGCCGCCGACTTCAACGCCATCGCCGCTGCGCTGGCCCCCTGACCTGTTCCAGGCTTTGCCTGGACGATTGACCAAAGAGTTCTCCGATGCTGTTGTTCCTCAACGTCATCTATGTGCTGATCGCCGCCGCCATGATCGTGATGATCCTGATGCAGCGCGGTGCGGGCGCACAGGCCGGTGCCGGCTTCGGCGGCGGTGCCTCGGCGACCGTGTTCGGCTCGCGCGGCTCCTCCAGCTTCCTGTCCAAGGCCACCAAGTGGCTGGCGATCTCGTTTTTCTCGATCGCGATGTTCATGGCGTGGCACGCGACCCATTCCGCAGTGGGTCCGGTGGATGCCGGTCAGAACCTTGGCGTGATGTCGCAGCTGCCGGTGGCGCCAGCCTCCGGCGTGCCGCAGGTGCCCGGCCAGGCGCCGGTTGCCGCTCCCGCTGTGGTCCCCGGCGTGCCGGCCGCCCCGGCGGTGCCCGAGGCGACGGAATCGGCACCGTCCGATCCCGTTAAAAACCCGTAGGGCGCGATAAGATAGTCAGCGACATCCGCCAGGGAAGTGCGGGTGTCGGGTCTGTATGACCGGATACCGGGTCCAGCGACAATAGATGGACCGGAGCAGGAGGCTCCAGTATGGAATATGTGCCCAGGTGGCGGAATTGGTAGACGCACTACCTTGAGGTGGTAGCGGCTTAGGTCGTGGGGGTTCGAGTCCCCCCTTGGGCACCACTCCACAGATGTACCCGTCAACGGCATCGACTGCTGCCATCGGCAGCGATGATGCCGCCGAGCCAAGTCCACGCAAAAGCGTGGTGCAGCAGAGAGAACAGATAAGTGCTGGGCGAATATTTTCCGACCCTGTTGTTTCTTATCGTCGCCAGCGGCATCGGCGTCGCCCTGCTCGTGGTGGGTCACACGCTTGGGCCAAAGCGCCCCGGTGTGGCAAAACTCTCCCCCTACGAATGTGGCTTCGAGGCGTTTGAAGATGCGCGCATGCAGTTCGATGTGCGCTACTACCTCGTCGCTATCCAATTCATCATCTTCGATCTTGAAATCATCTTCCTCGTTCCGTGGGCCACGGTATTCCGTGATCTGGGCGTGGTCGGCCTGGTCGAGATGGGTATTTTTGTGAGCATGTTGTTGCTCGGCTTCATCTATGTCTGGAAGAAGGGAGCTCTGGAATGGGAGTGACTGAGACCATCTCGGGGCTGATGCACAACCCGGTCCCGGTGGGCCGGCTGGATGACATCCTGCTTCCCGGCGATGACAACCCGTTGTTGCAACAGGGCTATGTGACCACCAGCCTGGACGCGCTGTGGAATTGGGCGCGCACCGGTTCGATGTGGCCGGTGTCGTTCGGTTTGGCGTGCTGCGCGGTGGAAATGATGCATGCCGGTGCGGCACGGCTGGATCTGGATCGCTTTGGCGTGATTTTCCGCCCGTCCCCGCGCCAGTCCGACGTGATGATCGTTGCCGGGACGCTGGTCAACAAGATGGCGCCCGCGCTGCGCAAGGTCTACGACCAGATGCCCGAGCCCAAGTGGGTGATCTCGATGGGCAGCTGCGCCAACGGCGGCGGCTACTACCACTATTCCTACTCCGTGGTGCGCGGGTGCGATCGTATCGTTCCGGTCGACATCTACGTTCCCGGCTGTCCCCCCACCGCCGAGGCGCTGGTCTACGGGATCCTGCAACTGCAGAAGAAAATCCGCCGTGGCACCAACTTCGGTGACAACAAGGTGGGTGTCCGTGATGAGTGAGTCGATCACGGCGTATGCCGACCGCCTGCGCCTGCGCTTTCCCGGCGCTGTGATCAGCGTGGCCGAGCCTCGCGGCGAGGTCGGGATGGAAGTGGAGCCCGCGCAGTGGCTGGCCACGGCGTTGGCCTTGCGCGACGAGTTCGGCTACGAGCAGCTGACCGACGTCAGCGGCGTCGACTACCTGACCTGGGGCAGTGACGAGTGGGACACCGATCCGTCCTCCGAGGGATTCTCCCGCGGCGTGGAGGGCACGGGCGCGGGACGTTTCGTCTGGGGCGAGCTGCCAACTGGCGCGGCCGACGCGCCTGCGCGACGCTTTGCCGCCGTCGCCCACCTGTTGTCCTATCAATACAACCAGCGCCTGCGCGTGCGCACGTTTGCCGCTGACGACGAGATGCCGATCGTCGATTCGCTGACATCGGTATGGGCGGGCGCGAACTGGTTCGAGCGCGAGGCGTTCGACCTGTTCGGCATCGTCTTCGAGGGCCATCCGGATCTGCGCCGGATCCTGACCGACTACGGTTTCATCGGGCATCCCTTCCGCAAGGACTTCCCGCTGATCGGCAACGTCGAAGTGCGCTACGACCCTGAGCGCAAGCGCGTGATCTACGAGCCGGTGTCGATTCAGCCGCGCGTGCTGGTGCCGCGGGTCATCCGCGACGATGCGCGCTACCAGACCGCAGCCGGCGAGAGCGCCGCGCGCGACGAGTTGAAGTCATGACCACGCCTGCTACTTCCATGCCGCTGATCAACGAGACCACCGACAACCCGCACGGCGGCGTGACCGGCTCGGCCGAGATCCGCAACTACACCATGAACTTCGGCCCGCAGCATCCGGCCGCGCATGGCGTGCTGCGCCTGATCATGGAGATGGACGGCGAGGTCGTGCAGCGGGTTGATCCGCACGTGGGCCTGCTCCACCGCGGTACCGAGAAGCTGGCCGAATCCAAGCCGTTCAACCAGTCCATCGGTTACATGGACCGGCTCGATTACGTCTCGATGATGTGCAACGAGCACGCCTACGTGCGCGCTATCGAGAACCTGATGGAACTGGAGGTCCCCGAGCGCGCGCAGTACATCCGCACGATGTTCGACGAGATCACCCGGCTGCTGAATCATTTGATGTGGCTGGGCTCCAACGCGCTCGACCTGGGTGCGATGGCGGTGATGCTGTACGCATTCCGCGAGCGCGAGGAGTTGATGGACGTGTACGAGGCGGTGTCGGGCGCGCGCATGCACGCGACCTATTACCGTCCCGGTGGCGTGTATCGGGATCTGCCCGACCACATGCCGCGTTACAAGGAATCCCCGTGGCGCAAGGGCGGCAAGCTGAAGCGCTTCAATGCCTGGCGCGAAGGCTCGATGCTGGATTACCTGGATTCCTTTTGCGACGACTTCCCGCACCGGGTCGATGAATACGAGACCCTGCTCACCGACAACAGGATCTGGAAGCAGCGCACGGTCGGCATCGGCGTGGTCAGCCCCGAGCTGGCCAAGGCCTGGGGCATGACCGGCGTGATGCTGCGTGGTTCGGGCATCGAGTGGGACCTGCGCAAGAAGCAGCCCTACGCCAAATACGCGGAGATGGACTTCGATATCCCGCTGGGCACCGAAGGCGACTGCTATGACCGGTATCTGGTCCGCATCGCCGAGATGCGCCAGTCGACCCGGATCATCAAACAGTGCGTGGCCTGGCTGCGGGTCAATCCCGGTCCTGTGATGGTCGACAATTACAAGGTCCGTCCGCCGGCACGCGAGGAAATGAAGGAGTCGATGGAAGCGATGATCCATCACTTCAAGTTCTTCACCGAAAGCTACTGCGTGCCTGCCGGCGAGACCTATTGCGCGGTCGAGGCGCCCAAAGGCGAGTTCGGCTGCTATCTGGTATCCGACGGCGCCAACAAGCCGTTCCGGGTCAAGCTGCGTGCACCGGGCTTCGCCCACCTGTCTTCGATGGACGCCGTGATCCGCGGGCACATGCTGGCCGACGCGGTGGCGATGATCGGTACCTACGACCTCGTTTTTGGCGAGGTGGATCGCTGACAAGGCGATCGCTGAGGATCTGAAAGAATGAAAGCGACTGGAAATTTCGAGGCGTGCCGGAACGTCGACCCTTTGGTCGTGCTGTCCGACGCTACGCGTGCGCACATCGACCACTGGGTGGCCAAGTTCCCCACCGATCGCCAGCGTTCCGCGGTGATCCAGGGCCTGTTTGCCACCCAGGAGCAGAACGGCGGCTGGCTCAGCGACGAATTGATCGCCGCCGTGGCCAAGTACCTGGGCCTGCACCCGGTGCTCGCCTACGAGGTGGCCACGTTCTACTCGATGTTCGTGTTGCAGCCGGTCGGCCGCCACAACGTTGCGTTCTGCACCAACATCAGTTGCTGGCTCAACGGCGCCGAAGCGCTGGTGGCGCACGCGGAGCAGACGCTTGGCTGCAAGCTGGGTGAATCCTCCCCCGATGGCCGGGTCTTCCTCAAGCGCGAGGAGGAGTGTGTCGCCGCCTGTACTGGCGCCCCGGTGATGCTGGTCAACGGCCACTACCACGAGAAGCTCGATGCCGCGAAGGTCGACGCGATCCTCGGTGGTCTGGAGTGAGCCATAACATGTCCCACCACGATTACTCCCAGGGCACCGGCCCGGTCGGTCCCGCTCCGCAGGACCACAACGTGGTCTACACCACGTTGCACTTCGACACGCCGTGGTCGTATGAGAACTATCTCAAGACCGGCGGCTACAGTGCCTGGCGCAGGATCCTCGATGAGAAGATCGCGCCGGCCGACATCATCGAGATGGTCAAGCAGTCCGGCCTGCGCGGTCGCGGCGGCGCGGGCTTCCCGACCGGCTTGAAGTGGAGCTTCATGCCCAAGGGCGGCGATGTGCAGAAGTACATCCTGTGCAATTCGGACGAGTCCGAACCGGGCACCTGCAAGGACCGCGACATCCTGCGTTACAACCCGCA
>JBDSPO010000192.1:0-11222 GCA_039930265.1 Lysobacter sp.
ACCTGGTGCCCCCCATGCCGCCGCGAGATGCCGGTGCTTGCCGAGGGCCAGCAGGCGCGGACTGATGTCGAGTTCGTCTTTGCGAATCAGGGCGAAGGCCCGGACCTGATCCGCGAGTACCTGCAGGGCGAGGGGCTCGCCCTGAACAATGTGTTGCTGGATCCCTTCTCGAGCCTGATGCATGAGATGGGCGCACGCGGCCTGCCTACGACGCTTTTTTTTGATGCCGGCGGTCGACTGGTCGACTTCCACATGGGCGAACTGACCCACGCCGGGCTGGCCAGCAAGCTGCAGGCCATTGACCGCTCACCCGGACCCCTTTCCCCCAGCTCACTGGAGATGCCGTGATGGCACGCAATCCCCCCCGTTCATGGCTGCTGCTCGCCCCCGTCCTGCTGCTGGCAAGCGCCTGCAGTGACGCGGTTGAGCCGGCAGCTGAATCCCCGCAGACCAGGCCCGCCACCCAGACGGGCAGCGCGCAACCTGCCGGCAATTACCCGGCACCCATCCAGGCACTGGAAGCGCAGGGGCTGGAAGTGCTGGGGACCTTCAAGGCACCTTCCGGGCTGACCGGCTATGCCGGAATCGCTGCCAGCAATCCGGTGTCGGTGTACGTGACCAGCGATGGTTCGCATGCGCTGATAGGCACGTTGATCGATGCCGACGGCCAGGACGCCGGCGCCAAGTCGATGCACGATCTGGTGGTCAAGCCGATGTCCGAGCGGACCTGGAGCAAACTGGAAAAATCGACCTGGGTGCTGGATGGCAAGGCCGAGGCACCGAGGGTCGTCTACACCTTCACCGATGCCAACTGCCCCTACTGCCACAGCTTCTGGGAAGCCGCGCGTCCGTGGGTCGACGCGGGCAAGGTGCAGCTGCGCCACGTGATGGTAGGCGTGATCCGGGAGGACAGTGCCAACAAGGCGGCCGCGATCCTCAAGGCGGCCTCGCCCGGCAAGGCGCTGACAGAGAACGAGCGCAACCAGTCCAGCGGCGGCATCAAACCGTTGGCGTCCGTTCCAGCTGACATCCGCACCCGGTTGGACACCAATGAACGCCTGATGCTGGAGCTCGGCTTCCAGGGCACGCCGGGAATCCTGTTCCAGGACGGGCAGGGCAACGTCCAGCGCCGCTCCGGCATGCCTCAGGGCAATGACCTGAACACGGTTCTCGGTCCGCGCTGAACATGCTCGATGCCTGGCGGCCGCAGTAGCCGCCAGGCTGGACGGTCGAGCGACCGGCGTTACTTGCGGGACGAGTCGATCAGGGTGGCCGACGGCGTAGCCGGGGCGGAGACTTTGCCGCGCTTGCGCAGTGTCGTTTCAACCAGATCGGTCAGGCCTTCCTTGGTTGCCTCGATGTTCCTGCCCTGCTGCAGGACGTGGTACTTGTGCAGCCCGCCCATCATGCCGTTGTGGGTGGCAATCCTGTAGCGGGCGTTGGCCTTGATCGGCTTGCCGGCGACCTTCACATCACGTATGCGCTTGCCGACCGGTTTGTCGAAGTCGAGCACGTAGGTGATGCCGGCGGTCTGGATCAGGCCGCCGACGATGTCTTTCGGGTCGGTGGGGCGGTTATTGGTCGCGCTCTGCTCCAGCAGTTCGACCACCTGGGCACCGCTGATATCGACCGTGGCCAACTTGGACGGATGCGGCATCAGGCGGTACAACTCCTCACGGTCCATATCCCCCGGGTACAGCGTTACGCCGTAGCCCACTCCCGGCAGCATCGCGATGTCCGCACCGGTGTGCTCGATCATGATCTGGCCGGTCAGGACATCGAACGGACTGTCGGAACGGTAGTTGCGCCCGACCTGCTCGGTGACCTTGGCGACGTGTTCCACCAGCCGAGGTTCGTGGGGAGCGCGCAGTTGGCGGACCAGCTCAGCGGTGGCGGCGTCCGGGGCGACCTCGTTGTTCCACAGGGTGGTCAGCTGATAGTCGACCTTGGCAATTTTGCCCTCGGCGACCGTCACTTGCAGGTTGCCCAGCGCGGAGGCGTCCGAAAGTGCCTGGACCACCCAGGTGTCGCCGACCTTGATCGGCTCGGCAATGGCGTCGTGCGAGTGACCGCCGATGATGAAGTCGATGCCCGGGACCTGGCGGGCGATATCGAGGTCGATGCGGGTGCCTTCATGCGATGCGAGCACCACGATGTCGGCATTCTTCCGCAGTTCGGGGACGTACTTGCGCGCCGTCTCCACTCCATCCAGGAACGTCAGACCCTTGAAGTTGGCCTTGTTGCCGGTCATCGCGGTGTTGTGGTATCCCAGCGCGAGCATGGCGATCTTCACGCCGTCCACGTAAAAATATTTGACCGGATCACCGAGCACCGGCTGGCCGATCTCATCATCGATGATGTTGGCGCCGCGCATCGGGAAATTTGCCAATCGCTGCAACTGACGGGTTTGCGGCAGGCCGTAGTCGAAGTCGTGATTGCCCAGCGCCATGAACTGGTAGCCGACCGAGTTCATCAGGCGGATGATGGTCTCGCCTTTGGTCAGATTGGCGAGAAGGTCGTCGGAAAAGGTGTCGCCGATATCCACCAGCAAAACGTTCTCGGCGCCACGCTCCTTGCGCACCTGCTTGATCGCTCCGGCCAGATGGGCGAACCCGCCTACCTCGCCGGTATGCGCGTATTCCTGATAGCTGCGTGCCCGGTCACCCGTCTGTGCTGTGGCGTTGCCGCGCTCGACGTGGAAGGGCATGTAGCGCCCGTGGATATCGTTGGTGTGAAGGATGGTAAAAGTCCCCGACGCGCCTTCCGGGACCGTCTGAGCCGCCAAGGGGCCGGCCAGGGCGAGTAGGAGACCGGCGGCCAGTCCCATCAGTGCGGGCTTGCCGCCAGGACGGGAATGGACGGACTGGGCCGGTGTGGTCGCATGGATCGCCATGGGCGCTGTGCCTTTTTTGTTCGAAATGGTTTTGCGACGCTAGCAGTGGGTGATTAAGGAATTCTTAAGACCGCGAACAGGCCGCGCTAACCGCGGCTTAATCCTGGATCGATAGGCTGCTCGTGAACGTGCCCGAACGGCACCCGGTTGTTGGAGAACCCGATGTCGGATTCCATGATTTCCCCACCGCTGTCGATGTCGCGCCAGGCGCGTCGTGCCGGCGTGCGAAGCCCTGCTGGCGGGTGGCTGCCGGCGCTGCTACTCGCGGCGTTGGCGCTGACGGCTGTTGCTCCGGTGAAGGCGGCCGACCCTGCGGTGGTGGCCGCGTCGGGCGGCGGCGGCGTTGCTGCCTGTGCGAGTTGCCACGGGGCCGCGGGGGAGGGCATGGCCTCGTTCCCGCGCCTGGCTGGAATGAACGCCAATTACCTCTACCGGCAGATGGAAGCGATTGGCGATGGCTCCCGGAACAACCCGGTCATGAAGCCGATCGTTGACGCGTTGGGCGTGAAGGGCATGCGTGAGATGGCCGACTACTACGCTACGCTACCGCTGCCTGCCGCGCCGCGCGAGGTTCCGGGTGCCACCAGTCCGGGTGCTGGGCTGGCCCTGCGCGGCGACTGGGACCGCAACATTCCCGGCTGCGTGCAATGCCATGGCCCACGCGGCACCGGCGTGGGTGATCAGTTCCCGGCGATTGCAGGTCAACCAGCGGGTTACATCGTTTCCCAATTGAAGGCGTGGAAAGACGGCTCCCGCAAAAACGATCCGCTGGAGCTGATGCGGCACCTTTCCGCGCAGCTCAGCGAGACCGAGATGCGGGACGTGGCCGCATGGTTTTCCGGGCAATCTCCCAAAGCTGCGCCTGCGTCGAAGGAGTCCCGCTGATGAACCGCGTACGTTCCACAGTGTTGCTTTCGCTATTGGTGTGCCTGGCAAGCGTCGGCTGCGACAGTGACATCCGTGCACCGCGTGCCGGCCTCGGCACGCAGACGCCATCGGCCGAGAGTGCGGATGGCAACGGTGCCGCTGGCGCCGTCGCGGTAACCGGTGCTGCCGTCACCGCGTTGGCAGCGGGCGGCGTATTCACGCCTCCCAGTGAGACGGATATCCCCGAAGGTCCGTTCGGCGACGTCATCCGCCGCGGGCGGGACATCTTTCTCGACACGCCCGCTAATGCGCCCGAGTACGTCGGCAATGGCCTGAGTTGTGCCAATTGCCACATGGGCGCCGGCCGGGTCGCCGACGCTGCGCCACTGTGGGGAGCCTACGGGCGCTACCCCGCCTACCGGTCAAAAAACGGCCACGTCAACAACTTTGAAGAGCGCGTTCAGGGCTGCTTCGAATACAGCATGAACGGTCGCGCACCCGAGCGCGGAGGCGAGGTCCTGACGGCGATTGAAAGCTATGCGTTCTGGCTTTCCACCGGTGCTCCGATCGGCGGCAAACTCAAGGGCGCGGGGTTCCCCAAGGGCGAGTCCCCGCCGCTGGAACCTGATCTGGCCCGCGGAAAGCTGGTCTTCGATGAGAGCTGCGCGATGTGCCATGGCGCCGACGGGCAGGGTCAGCAGGTGGCGGGCCGCAATGTATTTCCGCCGCTGTGGGGTCCGCAGTCCTACAACTGGGGCGCGGGCATGCACAGCCTGGACAATGCAGCCGCCTTCATCCGCGCCAACATGCCGCTGGGACGCGGTGGCACGTTGGATCTTCAGCAATCCTGGGATGTGGCGATGTACATGAACTCCCACGAGCGGCCGCAGGATCCGAGATTTACCGGCGATGTCGCCGAGACCCGGGCCAAGTTCCACGACGATCCCCACTCGCTGTATGGCCGCGAGGTTGAAGGACGTCTGCTGGGTGCCAATCCCGCCCGTTAGTCGGGCGACCAAGCATGGATTCAGGGGCTGCTTGCGCGGCTCCATCCATGCATTCAAAGCAAAACCTCCCGCGTGCCACGCCCCCTGTCGAGTTTGAGAAGGGCTCGCGCGCCTGGACTGCTGTCGTACTTTATCCACCCCGGGGCACGATCAATGAATCAAACGAGCAACGCGTACCTGGCAGCAGCGCTCGCCGGGTTACTGGCTCCGGCCGCGATCGCCGGCACATCGGCGACGTCCGACGTCGCCACACCAGTCACGCTGGCGGCCCAGCCGGACAAGCCCACGCCAGCAAGTCCCGCACCCCGCACCAAGGTGTCCACGCAGATCTTCATCAACGCCAGCGACCTGCAGCGCAGTGGCGTGACCCGTGACGATGAAGGTCTGGCGTTGGAGCTCAAGCGCTTCTACATCAACGTCGATCACACGTTCAATGAAAACTGGTCCGGCCACCTGACCACCGACGTGCAGTGGTTGCGCAACAGCGATCCGACGGACCTCCTGTTCCGCCACGCGTACCTGGAGCGCCGGCTGGGCAAATCCCAGCATCTGCAACTGGGCAACGCGCCCACACCGTGGATCCTGCACGTGGCCAAGCTCAACGGCTTCCGGTACGTCGATCCCGGCGTGATACCGCGCATGAAGCTGGGCGTGCCTGCCGACTGGGGCGTGCAGGTGGGCGGCGATGTGGGCCACTTCAACTACCAGGTGGCGGCCGTGACTGGCGCGGGATTCCAGAAGCCACGCGTCGGCGAGCGCGCCGACATAGAGGCGCGCGTGAGCTGGAAGCCCGTCAAGCAGTTTGAAGCGGCCATCGGTGGCTACCACGGTACGCGGGCGATGGATGTCGACAAGCCGCATCTGCATACCGCCGAGCGCTGGAACGCGATGGCTACGTGGATCGACAAGGAGTTTCGTGTTGGCGCGGAGTTCTTCTATGCCGACAACTGGACCCGTGTGACCCAGGTCTCGCCTGATGCCGCACGCGGCTGGTCAGGTTGGGGCAGCTACCAGCTGACGCCGGCGTTTGCCGCGTTTGCCCGCCATGACCGCACCGATATGAGCCTGCGCCTCGATCCGTCCCGCGAGGAGCGTTTCAGCCAGTTTGGGCTGGAGTGGAAACAGTCCAAGCACGTAAAACTGGCACTGGTCGGCAAGCGCACCGAGGTCGCCTCCTCCAAGGTCAATGCCACCGCGAACGAGGCCGGCATCTGGGGCCAGATGGTGTTCTGAGATTTGCAGTACAGCGCAAGGAAACCACGCGCAGCGCGACGGATCATCGCCGCGCTGCGTTGGCAAGCGGGGCGTCAGACGATGCCAGTGCTGTAGAACACCCCGATGATGACCATGACCGCCAGGGTCTTGATTATCGTGATCGCGAAGATGTCCTTGTAGGCCTGGCGATGCGTGAGTCCGGTGACCGCCAGCAGGGTGATCACCGCGCCGTTGTGGGGCAGGGTGTCCATGCCGCCGGAGGCCATCGAGGCGACCCGGTGCAGCACTTCCATCGGAATGCCGGCCGCATTGGCGTTGGCGATGAAAGTCTCCGACATCGCCGCCAGCGCGATGCTCATGCCGCCTGACGCCGAGCCGGTGATGCCGGCCAGCGCGGTTACAGTAATGGCTTCGTTGATCAGCGGGTCCGGAATGGCGCCCAGCGCGTTGGCCACGATCAGGAAGCCCGGCAAGGCGGCGATCACCGCACCGAAACCGTACTCGGAGGCGGTGTTCATCGCCGCCAGCAGCGACCCGGCAATTGCATCCTTGGTGCCGACCGCAAAACTGGTCATCACCGGCTTCCACGCGAACATGATCACCGAGAGGATGCCGACCAGCAGTGCGCCCTCGACCGCCCAGATTGCCGCCACCGAGGAGATCTTCTGGACCACGGGCGCGGTCGTGCCGATGATGGCGGGATCAAAGGAGTGGCTCTCGCCGTAGTAGCGCGGGATCCATTGGGTGAACAATTTGTTGGACACGCCGACCAGCACCAGCGGCAGGATCGCCAGCATCGGATTGGCCAGCGTGCCGCCGGTGAATTCGGCCGGCTCGTTGAGCAGTTTCGCCGCATCGCCATAGCCTTCGCCTGCTTTCAACGCGACCCGCCGGCGCCATTCCAGATAGCTGATGCCGACGACCAGGATGAACACGCCACCGATCGTGCCCAGCCACGGTGCGGCCCAGGTGTTGGTGCCAAAGAACGTGGTCGGGATGATGTTCTGGATCTGCGGCGTGCCGGGTAGAGCGTCCATCGTGAAGGTGAACGCGCCCAGCGCGATCGTGCCGGGGATCAGGCGCTTTGGGATGTCGCTTTGGCGGAACAGCTCGGCGGCAAACGGGTACACGGCGAACACCACCACAAACAGCGACACCCCGCCGTAGGTGAGCAGCGCGCACACCACCACGATCGACAGCATGGCCCGGCTGGCACCGAAAAGCTTGATGGTCGCCGCAACGATCGACTTGGAGAACCCGGACAGCTCGATCACCTTGCCGAAGATCGCGCCCAGCAGGAACACCGGGAAATAGAGCTTCAGAAAGCCGACCATCTTGTCCATGAACAGGCCGGTGAACATCGGCGCGACCAGACTGGGGTCGCTCAGCAGCACCGCACCGAGCGCGGCCACCGGCGCGAACAGGATGACGCTGTAGCCGCGATAGGCCACAAACATCAGGAACGCCAGCGCGCCCAGGACGATCAGGAAATCCATGTAAGTCCCACCATGCGCCACTCCCCTTGATGCTCGATGACGGTGGAGTGTCCGGGCATTGACGATGGCCGGGCATTGTCCGTAAGTACGATACGCCGCGCTGTCCGCGCTCCGTACCCTGCATCGGCGACATGCCGTCGCACACACCATCACGCTCAAGGGGAGCCCGATGAAGCGATCGACCATCCACCACACCACGCTGAGCCTTGCGATCGCGCTCGGGCTGTCCTCGCCGCTCGCATTTGCGCAGGAGCCGGCCGCAGCTGACGCCGACAAGACCACCCAGCGTTCCACCACCACACTGGAGTCGGTCACTGTCACCGCGCGCAAGCGTGAGGAGACGCTGCAGGAAGTGCCGGTGGCGGTCACCGCGTTCACCGCGGAGACCATCGACAAGCTCAACATCCAGGACCTCGGTGACCTCAGTGCGCAGGTGCCGAACCTGACGATCTACGCCGCGCGCGGCTCGACCAGCACGGCGACCGCCTACATCCGTGGCATCGGCCAGGCCGATCCGCTGTGGGGCGTGGATCCGGGCGTGGGCATCTATCTGGACGATGTCTATATCGCACGGCCACAGGGCGCCCTGCTCGACGTCTTTGACGTCAGCCGGATCGAGGTACTGCGGGGCCCGCAGGGTACGCTGTACGGCAAGAACACCATCGGCGGTGCGATCAAGTACATCGGCCGCGAGCTGCCCAAGGAAGTGTCCGGAAACGCGCAGGTCACGATCGGCAACTACAACCAGCTTGATGTGAAGGCCGCGATCGGTGGCCCGATCGGCGGAACCGAGGCGCTGCGTGCGCGCATGTCGGTAGCGAGCATGAACCGCGACGGCTTCGGCCGTAACCTGACCACCGGGCAGGAGGTCAGCGACAAGGAAATCAACGCCGCGCGCCTGCAGTTGGGCGCGTTTGCCAGCGAAGAATTCGACGTCCAGTTCGCGCTCGACTACATGAACGACCAGTCCGGCGTGCGTGGCGCGAAGATGCTGGCGCCCAACCGGCTTGCCCCCGCTTACCCTCCGATGGACAGCCGTTACGACATCCGCAGCGCCATGCGCAACGTCAACGACACCGAGATGAAGGGCGCGTCCGCCACCGTCAACTGGCGTCCCAACGAAGACTGGGCATTCAAGTACGTCGCCGCCAAGCGCGAGTCCGATACCGAGACCAACATCGACTTCGATGTCACTCCGCTGAAGCTGGTCGACGTGCGTGCGTTCTACAGCGACCAGCAGATCAGCCATGAGCTTCAGGCCAACTTCGACAACGGCGGCCGTTCGCGCGGGGTGGTAGGTCTGTACTACTTCGACGGTGAAGCCGGTGGTCAGGTCCTGAACCACTTCTCCAATCCCCTCGCGCCTCCGGGCCTCACCAACCCGCTTTACGGCGACACGCAGGGCACGGTATTCACGACGAGCACCGCGCTGTATGCCAACTGGACGTTCGACATCAGCGAGCGCATGAAACTGGATCTGGGCGCCCGTTACACCGACGAGGACAAGCATGCAGTCGCCCTGAACCGGTTCTACCTGGAGCCGACCTACAAGACGGTGTGGGGCACGGCGGCGAATTTTGACAAGACCGTCAACTTCAAGAACACCTCGCCGCGGGTATCGCTGGACTACAACCTCACGCCCGACATCATGGTGTACGGCTCGGCCTCGCGCGGCTTCAAGTCCGGTGGCTACAACATCCGCGCCAACACCACCGCCGTGCCGCGCTCGGGTGAACCGTTCGGTGACGAGCAGGTCGACAGCTACGAGATCGGCAGCAAGATGTCGCTGCTGGATTCGCGCATGTTCCTCAACCTGGCGTACTTCCACAACAAATACGAGGACATCCAGCTCTCGGTCTTCACCACGTACACCCTTCCCAACGGCAGCCAGACGTTTTTCGGCGACTTCACCAACGCCGGCAAGGGCACCGTGCAAGGCATCGAGGCCGAGTACCAGTTCCTGCCCACCGAGAACTGGCTGATCAGCGGCAACCTGGCCTGGTTGGATGCGAAGTACGACGAGTTCATCACCGCCGGCGTCAACGTTGCCGACAGCCAGCGTTTCACCAACGCACCTGAATTCTCCGGCGCACTCAACGTCGAGTACCGCACGGATCTGGCCAACGGCGGCAACCTGTCCGCTCGCGTGGGCTACAGCTACCAGTCCGAAGTCTGGCCGACCACCGACCTGAGCCCGGTGATCCGGCAGGAAGGCTACGGACTGGTCAGCGCGGGTGTGATCTGGCGCCTTGACGATGCGTGGTCGCTGTCCCTGCAGGGCAGCAACCTGGCGGACGAGGAGTACCGCACGACCGGCTACAACATCCCGTCCTACGGCGTGCTCACGGGCTTCTACGGCAACCCGCGGCAGTACGCACTGACGGCGCGCTACGAGTTCTGACCCGGGGCGATAGACCCCCGGCGCCGGACGACGTCCGGTACTGCCGGGGGCACGCAGTTCCTCAAGACAGCGGCAGGCCATGGGCCTGCCGTTGTTTTTTTTGGTGGACGCGGGCAGGCGCGGAGCAGCGCGGCGCCTCGCCCGACAGTGTCCGAAGGTACACCTCCATCGGCCGGACACGCCCCCTAGTCTGGCGGCCATGGTGGGATGCGTCCGGCCGCGCTGCACTTTCGTTGCCCGCGACTGCACCACCGGCAAGCCAATCGAATCACAGGGGAGAAAACGTATGTACCGTAAGCAGTTGAGCGTCGCCATCGTCTGCGCATTGCTCGCGCCAGGTGTCTGGGCGCAGGATGCCGAAACCACCGGCGCACCCGGCGCAGCCACCGCGGAAAGCCAGGCCAAGACGCTCGACGCGATCACCGTGACAGCGCGTCGACGCTCGGAGTCCATCCAGGACGTGCCGGTGGCGATCAGTGCGTTCGGCGAAGAAGCATTGAAGGACCTGCAGGCGAGCACGGTCGAGGGCCTCCAGGGCGTGGTGCCGAACATGAACATTGTCCAGGGTCGGGGCTCGGCCAACTCGGTCAACGTGTTCATCCGCGGTATCGGCCAGCCCGACGCGCTGCAGACCTTCGACCCCGGCGTCGGCATGTATGTTGATGACGTGTACTACTCGCGGATCAACGGCTCAATGTTTTCGCTGTTCGACGTCCAGCAGGTGGAAGTGCTGCGCGGGCCGCAGGGCACGCTGTACGGCAAGAACTCCACCGGCGGTGCGATCAAGGTCACCACCAAGAACCCGTTCGATGACACCGGTGGATCCGTCGAGGCCACGGTGGGCAACTTCGGCCGTCGCGAGGGCAAGTTCTACGTCAGTGGCGAGCTCAACGATTCAGTGGCGATGAGTCTGGCCGGTGCGCTGATCGACTCCGACGGTTACGTGACCGACCCGGCCACCGGCCGGAAGTACAACGGCGAAGAAACCCAGGCCCTGCGCGCCAAAGTCGCATTCAAGGTCAGCGACTCCGTCAACGCGACCCTGTCGATCGACCACAACAAGCAGGACGCGCCGCTGACCCTCGGACGGCCGACGGCACCGCTGCTACAGACCGACCTGGCGTTCGGCACCGTGATCCTGAAGCCGGCACCGACCGGTGAGTACGACTTCCGCACCAGTACCTCGTTCGGCGCCGGCAACAATCAGCAGCTGACCCATCAGGGCGCAAGCCTGGCGGTCGACTGGGACATGAACTCGCAGTGGCGGTTCAAGAGCATCAGCGCTTGGCGCAAGTTGAAGACCCATTCCTTCATCGACATCGATGCGTCCGAATTCCAGCTTG
>JBDSPO010000193.1:0-2879 GCA_039930265.1 Lysobacter sp.
GTGCTGGAGCGGCTGCTGGATACGCTGAGCTATGAGGCGCCGGACCGCGACGGACAAGAGGTCACCATCGACCGCGAGTACGTCGATGCGCACCTGGGCGAGCTGGTCAAGGATCCGGATTTGAGCCGGTACATCCTGTAAGACTTAACCCGTTGTAACTGCGCCGGCCTGTTCAGGCCGGATGGCAGTTGCAATTTCCGAGTGGAGATGTTGCAGCGCACAGCAGTGCTGCCCGAAGTAGCTGCTAAAGTCGAAAATCGACCGCGGGAGGGAGCCTGCGGGCCGGGTTATCGCGTTCCGGCCTTCGACTACCCGACCCTTCCGGGCCGGCCATAACAATCTTCGGGGAGACACCAGATGAAGCAGCAGAAACTCGCACTGGCACTTGGCGTCGCCTTGGCGCTCTCGCTTTCGAGTGCGGCATTCGCCGCGCAGCCGGATCCAAACCGGGTCATGGTGAAGTACAAGGACGGCGCGTCGGCGCAGGTTGAAACCGCCTTGCGCGGTGCCGGCGGCAAGGTCCATGCCCGCCTGGCGAAGCAGAAGGTGATTGTGGTCACGCTGCCGCCGAAGGCGCTACAGGGACTGCGCAATCGTCCCGACGTCGAGTACATCGAGCTCGACGCCCCGCGTTACCCGATGGGCCAGGTCACCCCCTATGGCATCAACACCGTCCAGGCGCCGCAGACGTGGGCTGTCGGCGCGAACGGCACCGGCGTCAAGGTGTGCGTAATCGATTCGGGCATCAATGCCGCGCACGAAGACTTCGCCGGCGTCGCCATGTCCGGCTATCCATCGGGTTGGAACAACGACAGCTGCGGCCATGGCACCCACGTTGCCGGCACCATCGCGGCGGCCAACAACAGCGACGGCGTCGTGGGCGTGAGCCCCGGCAAGGTGTCCTTGCATGTCATCAAGGTGTTCGATGGCGCGAGTTGCGGCTGGAGTTACGCCTCCGCCCTCACCGACGGGGCCAATCGTTGCGAGGCGGCTGGCGCCAAGGTTGTCAGCATGAGTCTGGGTGGCGGCACCAGCAGTCGGACCGAGGAAACCGCGTTCGCGGGC
Organism: Lysobacter sp.; assembly: GCA_039930265.1. Lineage (GTDB taxonomy): Bacteria > Pseudomonadota > Gammaproteobacteria > Xanthomonadales > Xanthomonadaceae > Novilysobacter. Next base: position 1,066 of record JBDSPO010000193.1, read on the forward strand.
CTCAACAGCCGGGGCATCCTCAGCATTGCGGCCGCCGGCAACGATGGCAACAACCGTCACAGCTATCCGGCGTCGTACAGCAGCGTGATGTCGGTCGCCGCGACCGACAGCAACAACGTCGTGGCGAGCTTCTCGCAGTACACCAACCAGGTCGAGATCGCCGCCCCCGGCGTCGGCGTGCTCAGCACCTACCCCTTCCGCGATGCGGCCATGTCGGTCGGCGCGACCAGCTTCATCGTGTCCGCCCTCAGCGGCAGCAAGCAGTCGACCGCCAGCGCCGCGATGGTCAATGGTGGACGTTGCACCAGTGCCGGCAGTTGGGCGGGCAAGGTGGTGCTGTGCGAACGCGGTGACATCGCATTCGTCGACAAGGTCAACAACGTGACCGCCGGCGGTGGCGCTGCTGCCGTGGTCTACAACAACGCGCCAGGTGGTTTTTCCGGGACCCTCGGGGATGGAGTCACCTCCACCATTCCGGCCATCAGCATGAGCCAGGAAGATGGCCAGGCGCTGGTGGGCGGATCGCTTGGCCAGAGCGCCAGCGTAAGCACGGTAGCGGAGTCCAATACCAGCGGTTACGCCTATCTGGATGGCACCTCGATGGCGACCCCGCACGTATCGGGCGCCGCTGCGGTGATCTGGAGTGCCCATCCGTCGGCGACCAACCAGCAGGTCCGCGACGCCATGAACGCCACCGCCCTCGACCTGGGTGCAGCCGGCCGCGACAACTACTACGGCAACGGGCTGGTACAGGTGTTCGACGCCACCGAGGCCCTGTTGGGCGGAGGTGGCCCGGGTCCGGTTGCGGCCCCTACCGGCCTCAGCGCGTACTACTTCGGCACCAGCAAGGGCAAGAAGCAGTTCAACCTGGCCTGGACCGCTGGCGCGGTCACCGTCGATATCTACCGCAACGGCAGCAAGGTCAAGTCAGCGACCAGCAACACCGGCAGCTATGTCGACCTGGTGAAGCTCAATGGCAGCGGCACGGTGACGTACAAGGTCTGCAGTGCGGGAACGTCGGATTGCTCGGCCAACGCGACAGCGAGCTATTGAGCCGCTGATCTCGCTGTAACCGGCAACCCTTGGGGGCCCGCATCGCGGGCCCCCCTCTGCATGGCTCCTTAGGCTGGCCCGATTCCCAGAAAACTGTCGGTCCTGGTCGCACGGTCCGCGCTGACAATGGCCATCTTGGTCTGCATCCTGACGGCGCCATGGCCCTGACCCGACAGCGCATCGGGCTGAACAGCAGAAAGCTCCAGTCTCGCGTTGACCCTCGCCAGTTCGTCAAGATTCGCATCGACATACTCGCTGCCAATGATGATCGTGCGAGTCGCGATACGTCGTGGTCAGCCGCACCAGCCAGTCCGCCATCCGCGCGTTGTCCTCGCTCGCCTTGGTCTGGTACCGGTAACATGGCTGACTGACTTCGAAGGTCTGGCAGGCGTGCCGGATATTCGCCCGCCCGCCCGCCCGCCCGCCCGCGACCGCTGATCGGGCCATCTCCCGGCGTTGAGATGACCTCACCATTTTTTTGCCAGCGCTTCCTTCAACAGGTCAGCGCTGCGCTGCGCGTCGGCATACCCCGTCGGTTCTCATCCTGCAGCTCCTTGAGCTGGGACATCATCGACGCATCCATGTCACCGAACTTGCTGCGCCACTTATAGAACGTCGCCGAGCTGATGACGTACTCGCGGCACAGCTCCGGAACCGGTGTGCCGGCTTGGGCCTGCTTGAGCAGGGCGATGACCTGGCTGTCTGTGAAGCGTGACTTCTTCATTGGAACTTCCTCGGGAAAGCGTACGAGAAAATTCCAC
>JBDSPO010000194.1:0-5153 GCA_039930265.1 Lysobacter sp.
TCAGGATCGCGTCGGAGTCCTCGACCGCCGCTTTGAACTTGCGGCCGGCCTCTGGATAGTCGGCGTCATAGTCGTAACTGTAGATCGGCAAATCGCGATAGGAAATTTCCTGAAACGTGAGCTGGGCCGGTGCCAGCTTGAACAGAGCATTGGCGAGCTTCCGGTTGATCGATTCCTTCGCGATGCTGCCAATCAGGTATCCAACTTTGTAGGTCTTCATTATTTATTCCTCCGAGGGTTTGCGAATGATCGTGATTTACGCTTAGGCCGCCTTACGGGGATATGACGTATCGCGCAAGCTCACGCATCTGCGTCAATCTCGTCGAAGCAAGCTTGGCCGCCAACTAAGCCGACCAGTTGCGAAAAACTATGGCGTTTGCGGCAATTCGTTCGCACGCAGGTCAAACACCAGCACCTCGGCATCTTTGCCACCGGCCAGCTCCAGCGTTTGCGGATTGCGCAGGCGCACGCCATCGCCTGCCTCAAGCTTCACGCCATCAAGTTCGATGCCACCTCGCGCAACGTGCACGTAGGCATGGCGGTTCTTGTCCAATGTCAGCGTGGCGCTTTCATCGCCGTCAAAGAGCCCGGCGTACACCTTGGTGTCCTGCTGGATGCGCAGCGAGCCGTCGCGGCCATCGGGCGAAATGATCAGGCGCAGGCGTCCGCGCTTGTCCGCCTCGCTGAAGTGCTCCTGCTGGTAGACCGGTTTGCCACCGGAGTGGTCCGGCATGATCCAGATCTGCAGGAAGTGCACCGGCGCATCCTCGGAGCCATTGAACTCGCTATGGGTAACGCCGCTACCCGCACTCATCAGCTGCACGTCACCCGGCAGAATCTTGGCACCGGTACCCATGCTGTCGCTGTGTGCCAGAGCACCATCCAGCACATAGGAAAAAATCTCCATATCGCGGTGCCCGTGGGTACCAAAACCCTTGCCTGCAGCGACGCGGTCTTCGTTGATCACGCGCAGGTCGGAAAAGCCCACTTCATCGGGATTGCGGTACTCGGCGAACGAGAATGTGTGGCGCGAGCTCAACCAGCCGTGCTCGGCGACGCCGCGGTCAGCAGCTTTACGTACTTGCATCATGGTGTGTCTCCTGTTCGATGGGAGGTGGGGGAGCGATGCCCCCGGAAAGTCGCATGCATCAGGCGGTCTTGCCGCGGCGCGAGCGCAGGGCATCCAGTGAGAACGCGGTTGCGCCGTATGCCGCGACATAGAGCAGGCCACCGCTGATCGCGATATTTTTCAGGAAGTGGTTCATCTGGTTGCCGTCGGCGAAGTCCGCGTGGAAGCCGATCGCGGCGACGACGGTGAAGGCTGCCATGAGTGCCGCCACCAATCGGGTCCGGTAGCCCAGCAGCAGGGCCAAGCCCAGGCCGACCTCGACTGCAACCGCGACCAGGTACGCAACCTCTGGCAACGGCAGGCCGGCCGAGGCGATGTAGCCCTTGGTCGCGGCGGGCGCCATCACCTTGCCAAAGCCACTGACCAGAAACAGGATTGCCATCAGGACGCGGCCGATGGCGGGAAGGAAAGCGGTCTGGGGATTTGTCATGGGAGCGCTCCGAAGTGAGAGGGGATGCGGTCACCGCTGCATCTACAGGCTCATCTTAGGGTCGCCGAATGGTCAGATAAAGAGGTCGAGCGGCTTAAGACTGTCAACCGCATGGCGACAGTTCGCGCGTCGACACCCCCACTTTCACGTCATCTGGTCCGGGAGACCCGTTCGAGCGTACGCGCGCCACCGCGTAGGCAATGGGTGCTGCATTCGCATCCATCGCGTCGTGTTCCCGCTGGGTTGCGGTACCCCGTAAGCTCGCACGGGTGTCATAAAGCCATGGATAAACGGGAGCGCGTTCATGATGGGAAAAGGCCGGCTGGAAGCTTTCAGCGACGGTGTACTCGCGATCATCATCACGATCATGGTGCTGGAACTGCGCTCGCCGGACGGCGCGGAACTGGCGGACCTGAAGCCCTTGATCCCGGTGTTTCTGAGCTATGTGCTCAGCTTCATCTATGTCGGCATCTACTGGAACAACCACCACCATCTGCTGCAGGCGGCGCGACATGTGAGCGGGGCGGCCCTGTGGGCCAACCTGCATCTGTTGTTCTGGTTGTCGCTGTTCCCGTTCGCCACGGGCTGGATGGGGGGCAACCACTACGCCGCGTTGCCCATCGCCGCCTACGGCTGCGTGCTGCTGCTGGCGGCTATCGCCTACGCGATTTTCGTGCGCGTGCTGATCGCAGGCGAGGGCAAGGACTCGTTGATCGCCCAGGCCATCGGCAAGGACCACAAGGGCAACATCTCCATCGCGCTGTACCTGGTCGCGATTGCCCTCGCGTTTGTCCTGCCCTGGGCGTCCCTACTGCTGTACACACTCGTCGCGTTGATGTGGCTGATCCCGGATCGCCGCATCGAACGCCGTATCACCTAGTCACCACGGGTCATCACCGCAAGCTTCCCGCGACCTACGCTGTCATCCTGAGAGAGACGATGGGCCAACTCCAAGACATGCGGATCTTTGCCGAGACCGTCGACGCGGAAAGCTTTACCGCCGCGGCCGACCGGCTTGGGCTGTCCAAGCAGTTCGTTAGCAAGCGCATCGCAGCGCTGGAGACGCGACTGGGCGCACGGCTGCTGGTGCGCTCCACCCGGCAGCTGCGCGTGACGGATCTCGGGCTGGCGTATTACGAGCGCACCCACCGCATCCTGCAGGAGGTCGATGCCGCCGAGCAGATGGTCACCAACCAGACGGCGACACCCCGTGGCACGTTGCGACTGAGTGCACCGATGACGTTTGCGACCATGCACATGGGCGCGCTGGTACCGGCCTTCATGCAACGCCACCCGGAGGTGTCGGTGGAGCTTGCGCTCAATGACCGCACTGTCGATCTGATCGGGGAGGGTTACGACATGGCGGTGCGCATCGGCACGCTGGCCGACTCCAGTCTGATCGCGCGTCGCATCAGTACCGTCCAATTGATCACCTGCGCCAGCCCCGACTACCTGCGTGAACACGGCGTGCCGTCCACGCCGGAGCAACTGGCTGCCCACGCCTGCCTGATCTACGGGCATACCCGCCAGGGCGAATGGACGTATCGGGTTGGCGAGCGCAGGCGCAAGGTCTTCGTCAGCGGTCCGCTGCGCGCCAACAATGGCGAGATGCTGCGCGACGCCGCCATTGCCGGACTGGGGCTCACGATCCTGCCCGACTTCATCCTCTCTGCGCCGCTGGCCGACGGTCGTCTGGTGGAGGTGCTGGAAGATTTCCGTCCCGAAAGCCTCACCGTATACGCGGTATATCCGCAGCATCGGCAATCGTCGTTGCTGGTGCGCTCCTTCAGCGACTTTCTGGTCGAATCCTTCCAGCAGGCAGGTGGGGGGCCGCCGCACACGACCGACACGCAAACAGGAGAACTGCCATGACCGACATTGCGATCGCCAATCCTTGGCCGAAGCTGCCCGCTTTGGCTGATTGGCGGAAGACCGCCGATACGGTGCATATGTGGTCGCAGATCGTGGGCAAGATCCGCCTGGAGCTGGGTCCGTGGATCAATCACTCCTGGGGCAGTGCACTGTATGTGACCACCCGGGGGCTGACGACGTCGCCCATTCCCTATGAGGGTCGGAGCTTCGCGATCGACTTCGATTTTGTGGATCACCTGCTGTCGGTCAGCGCATCGGATGGGGACCAACGCCGGTTTGCGCTGCGCCCGATGACCGTCGCGACTTTCTATCGTGAGCTGATGGACGCCCTGGGCGAACTGGGAATCCGCGTGGATATTTTCACGCGTCCGGTCGAGGTCGAAGTGGCGATACCGTTCGAAAGCAATACCAGGGACGCCAGCTACGATGCCGACGCGATTCACCGCTTCTGGCAGGCGCTGGTGCAGACGGACCGTGTGTTCAATGCCTTCCGCGCGCGTTTCAGTGGCAAGGTCAGCCCGGTGCACCTGTTCTGGGGCTCGTTCGATCTCGCGGTGACGCGGTTTACCGGCCGCACCGCGCCAACCCATCCCGGGGGTGCTCCCAACTGCGCCGACTGGGTGATGGAGGAGGCCTATTCGCACGAGCTCCACAGCGCCGGATTCTGGGCAGGAGCGGGCCTCGGCGAGGCGGCTTTCTATGCGTATTCCTACCCGGCGCCGGATGGTTTTTCCGGGTATCCGGTTCAGCCCGCTGCGGCGTACTTCCACAAGGACCTGGGTGAGTTCGTATTGCCGTATGAGGCGGTGCGCAACGCCGACTCACCGGACGACGCGCTGATGGCTTTTTTGCAGACCACCTACGAGGCCGCGGCCGAAACCGGTCACTGGGATCGTGCCGCACTGGACTACCCCGGCGGCGCTACCGGCAACTCGCGCGTGGGCTGAGCCGGGCCCCCCCTCCAGGGCACCGGCCCTGCGCGCACTTGGATGCGGGCAGCCGGCTATTGCGGCGGAAAATCGCGGCCGGAGGCTTCTTCCATGATCTGCGCCTTGACTTCGCTCGCCGCCGCTTCGCCGAAGGCGGGACGGGCCCGGTCACGCTGGTCCTCGGCGGCTATCTCGGGCAACCGGTCGACGCGGCTACCCGTTCGGTGAAGCCCTCTTGGGTCGTAAGCGGTCGTTGCCAGAGCTGCCACGTAGCCGCCCTGCCAGTTCTTGCAGGGCGACTTGCCGTGCGAGAAGCGGGCGTCGCGGTAGATTCGAAGCAGCGCGACGCGGGCGCTGGCCAACGCAAGCTGGTCGGCGCGCTCAGCCATTTAGATGCGGCGACGGAGTGGATCCCGGCGCATATTCAGGTGTGGAAGACGCGGAGCCCGGGGCATAGCGCGGCGGTGTGCCCCTGACGGTGCAGTCGCCAGAATCAGCCTGCTCCGCGATGCCGCGTCAGCGGTAACAAGCTGTCGCGCCTGATCAAGGACGTCAGCTCTTGAACCGTTTAGTGGGTCTGGCGACTATGGGCGAACTCAGGGAACGTTTCCGCCAGCGGCGCTGTGTCCGGCAAGATGTAGAACACCCCGCCACGCTCGAAAGTCGGAAGGATGATCCCCTCGTAAAACTCGGGCGCGACGTTGATGCAGCCATGGGTGACCCGGTTGTCGTCCGGCAAAGGCGATGCAAGGCGTTCGGCACGTCTCTCGGCCGGAATGCCAGTGGCCGTCGG
>JBDSPO010000195.1:0-6284 GCA_039930265.1 Lysobacter sp.
CGGGCAACACGCCCCAGATGCTGACGTCCAGCAACACGCCCCACACCAGGGCGGTGTATTCCAGCGGCGCCAGCAGCGATGCGGAGCCTGAGCGGAACGCCGCGGTGATCGCGTACTGGCCGATGGCACCCGCGAGCCCGGTACCCACGATCACCCACAGGTCCTCGCGCCGCAGCGGGACCCAGTTCGGCCACGCCAGCGCACCGGCGCCGAGCGCCAGCATCACCAGCAGCCACACGATCATCGAGGCGTTGGAGTCCGTCCGCGCCAGCACCCGCACCGTGATGGCGCTGACCGCGTAGCCCGCCGCCGCCAGCAGCACCGCCAGCGACGCCCAGCTGAGCATGCCTTCGCCGGTCGGCCGCAGCAGCACCAGCATGCCGACCATGCCGATCGCGATGGCCGTCCAGCGCCGCGGCCCTACCTGCTCCCCCAGCACCGGCACGGACAAGGCGGTGATCAGCAGCGGCGCGACGAAGAAGATCGAGTACGCCGTGGTCAGCGGCAGCGTTCGCAGCGCGAAGGCGAAGGACGCCATCATGCTGATACCGATCACCCCGCGCAGCAGGTGCAACGGCCAGCGCACACGCATCAGCGGACGCAGGCCGCTGGTGGCCACCACCCACACCAGTATGAACGGCAGCGAGGACGCTCCGCGCAGGGCCGCCACCTGCATCGCCGGATAAATGCCGGCGAGTTCCTTCAGCCCGGCGTCCATGAACGCGAACGTCGCCACCGCCAACAGCATCATCAGCGGGGCGGGCACCCGCGGCACGGAACTGCTCATCGCAGCGGGATCCGCGAGGCCGGCCGCCCGTCAGGCCGCGGCGGGTTGGTCACGCAGGCTGGCGAGGTCGATCACGAAGCGGTAGCGCACATCGCCCTTGAGCATGCGTTCGTAGGCGGTCTCGATCTGATCCATGGCGATCAGCTCGATGTCCGCGGCGATATCGTGCTGGGCGCAGAAATCAAGCATCTCCTGGGTCTCGCGGATACCGCCGATCAGCGAGCCGGCCAGCTTGCGCCGCTGCATGATCAGCGCGCCCGCCGCCACCGGCACCGGCTCGTCGGGAATGCCGAGCAGCACCATCGAGCCGTCGAACTTCAGCAGACCCAGATAGGCGTTGTAGTCGTGCGGGGCAGAGACGGTGTCGATGATCAGGTCGAAGCGGCGCGCGAGCTGTTTGAACGTGGCCGGATCGCGGGTCGCCGCAAACGCGTGCGCGCCCAGTTCCATCGCCGCCTCGCGCTTGGACTCCGAGGTGCTGAGCACGGTCACGTTGGCGCCCATTGCCACCGCCAGCTTGACCGCCATGTGGCCCAGTCCGCCGAGACCGACCACTGCGACCTCGTCACCGGGCTTGACGCCGTACTGGCGCAGCGGCGAATACGTGGTGATACCGGCGCAAAGCAGGGGCGCGGCGCGGTCCAGCGGCAGGGATTCGGGAATGCTCAGCACGAAGTCCTGGCTGACAGTGATACGGGTGGAGTAGCCACCGTAGGTCGGCGCGCCATCGGCGCGCTCGCGCGAGTTGTAGGTGCCGGTCATTCCCTCCGCGCAGTACTGCTCCTCACCGGCCTCGCACTGCGCGCAGTGACGGCAGGAGTCGACGAAGCAACCGACCCCGACCGCGTCGCCGAGCTTGAAGCGCTCCACGCCCTCGCCCACCTGCGCTACGCGGCCGACGATCTCGTGGCCGGGCACCATCGGGAAGATGCCATTGCCGCCCCACTGCGCACGCACCTGGTGCAGATCGGAGTGGCAGACACCGCAATACAGGATGTCGATCAGGACCTCGCCGGCCCGCGGCTCGCGGCGCTCGACCGTGAACGGCGCCAGCGGCGACTGGCCGTCGGGAGCGGCATACGCAGGAGTCTTCAGCATGGGAGGTTCCAGAAAGCGGCGGGGGTCTACCAGTGTAGACCTGAGCGCTGCGTACACCGTCACGGCGTGCGGCGCAAAGCGCCTGTGCGGGCCCTCGCACCGGTTGCTGCGCTACCCTTCCCGAGCACCGGCGCCATCCGCCTGCCCTTTTCCACACCTGTACGGAGTAACCGCAATGCCTTCCTTCGACGTCATCTCCGAAGTCGACAACCACGAGCTCACCAACGCGGTCGATCAGGCCAGCCGTGAACTCACCACCCGCTTCGACTTCAAGGGCGTGGACGCCAGTTTCACCCTGGACGACGAGGCGATCGCGATGACCGCGCCCAGCGAGTTCCAGCTGCAGCAGATGACCGACATCCTGCGCGGACGCCTGATTGCCCGCAGCATCGACGCGCGCTGCCTGGAGTTCGAGGACATCGAAACGAATCTGGCCGGCGCGCGGCAGAAGGTCAGCGTCAAACAGGGTATCGAGCGCGAATTGGCCAAAAAAATCCAGGGCATGCTGAAGGAGTCCAAGATCAAGGTCGACAGCCAGATCAATGGCGACAAGCTGCGGATCAACGGCAAGAAGCGTGACGACCTGCAGGCCGCGATGGCGCTGCTGAAGGGCGGCGACTTCGAGCGGCCGCTGCAGTTCGACAACTTCCGCGACTGAGCCTGTGACCGCCGACGACCCGGTCGCCGCGACCCGGCGCTGGCTGCAGCGCGCCGTGATCGGGCTGAACCTGTGCCCGTTTGCCAAGGCGGTGCAGGTGAAAGACCAGATCCGCTACGTACTCAGTGACGCGACCGGCGTGGATGCGCTGCTGGCGGACTTGGCCAGCGAGCTGCTGTGGCTGCACGACGCTGACCCGGACATCGTCGACACCACGCTGTTGATCCACCCCCGCGCGTTGAACGATTTCCACGACTACAACGACTTCCTCGACCAGGCGGATGCCGCGATCGATGCGCTCGGGCTGGAAGGCGAGATCCAGATTGCCAGCTTCCATCCGGACTACCGGTTTGCCGGCAGCGCTTTTGACGATGTCGCCAACTGCACCAACCGCTCGCCCTTCCCGATGCTGCACCTGCTGCGCGAGGAAAGCATCGATCGCGCGGTGGCCGCGTTTCCCGATCCCGATGCGATCGTGGAGCGCAACATCGCGACGCTGGAGCGGCTCGGCATGGACGGCTACCAGCGCCTGCTCACCGACTAGCTGGCCCTCAAAACCAAAACCCCCGCTCGAAAGCGGGGGTCGGTGGTAAGCAGGTCAGCCGGACTGGGCCGACTTTGCGCCGGATTTAGCGGCCGTCGCCGTCCGCATCACCCGGAATCGCGCGCTCCACGTTGTGCCACGCATCACGGGCGGCATGCTTGGCCTCGTTCCAGTTCAGCTTGGACGTGGTGCGCGCGCTGTCCCAGCGGGTCTCCAGCTCCGACTCCAGCTGGTCGTCCCATTGGCGGTTCGGGTTCAAGCTGCGCGCCTGGGTGCCATAGCGGTACGCCGGACGGTAGTCGTTGTCGAAGTCGTACTCGGGCTTGTAGTACTGCGCGCTCTTGTACTCGTTGCGGTAGAACTTGTCGGTCGCGTCGTACGCACGGTAGGTGCGGTCGCTGCGGTCAAACGCGTCCCGCGCGGCGGCCTTGGCCTGTTCCCAGGTCAGGCGCGACTTCGCCTTCGCGCTTTCCCAGCCGCTGCGGATATCGGCTTCCAGCGAGTCATCCCACTGGCGACCGGCGTACTGCGAGCGCACCTGGTTGCCGTACTGGTAGGCCGGCGCATAGTCGTTGTCGTAGCTGTAGTCCTTGCTCGCATAAGGGCGATTGCTGTATTCGCTGCGCCAGTAATCGGCCTCACCGGTCGGGTCCAGGCTTTCCGCCACGCCCTTGCCCGCGCTGGCGCCGGCCAACGTTCCGACCACGCCACCGACCAGCATGCCGATCGGGCCGAAGAGGGCACCGATCCCGGCGCCAGCGGCCGCGCCGCCGAGCCCACCAACACCGACGCCCACCGGATGGGCGCCCGGGGTGTTGCTGATCGGGTCGCGGTTCATGTCACGCGGTTCATTCGTCATGGATGTGTCCTCGATTTAGGGGGAACCGCATCAGCGCGGCTCGTGGAAGCGAAGTTGCCAGCCCGGATGTCGACGCCGCGTGGGGAAGATGTAAAAACGGCGCGAAGTGTTCAGCAAATCGGCCGGTAACTCGTCAGCCGCGCCGGTATTTCATTCAGTGTCCGCGCGCAGTGTCCGCGTGCGCCCTGCAGGCGCATGCTCGGGTGTCGACGGGCGTGGGTCATTTCCGCTCCTTGGCCAACACCGGCATCATCATCCGCAACATGCTGACCACCACCTGCACGGGCACGTGCGGCAACGGCTACGTGGGCGCGCATGGACCTGCGGTAGCGCTGTAACCGCGCGCGTCCACAACGCGGTAACGGCGGATCGGTGACGTTGAACGCTCCCCCGTACCGGAGCGCCGCCATGCAACGCCCACCCGATCAGGATCGCAAGGACCCGCCGCTGCCCGGTACCGGCCCTGATGCGCCGATCAGCGAGCCCGGTCAGGACCCGCCGATCCGCGAGCCCGAACGCAGGCAGCATGAAAGCGACAACCAGGACGAGGCACTGGAGGAAACCTTCCCTGCCAGTGACCCCGTCTCACCGTTCATTGCAGCCGCTTTGCGAGATTAACGCTGCGAAGTGGAGGCCTCGCCCGCCACCAGTGACACGACCGGTTCGAAGCCGCCGTAGATCATCCGCTTGCCGTCAAATGGCATCGGATTGTTCTCCGGGCTCATGCGCGGATCCTTCATTATTTTTTCCATGCCGGCGTCGCGGGTGGTCTTGTCGGGCCACTCGATCCACGAAAACACCACCGTCTCACCTTCCTTGGCCTGCACCGCGCGCTGGAAATCGGTCTGCTTGCCTGCCGGGACATCGTCGCCCCAGCACTCGAGCACGCGGGTTGCCCCATATTCCAGAATGGCGGCGTCGGCCTGATCAGCGTGGTGGATGAACTGTTCCTTGTGTGCCGTCGGCACCGCAAGTACGAACCCGTCGATATAGGACATCTGCGCTCTCCGAAAGTGGCCGCGGACGATCCGCGGATGGAGCAACGACCATGCGCCGGAAAGGATTAATTCGGCATCACGCATCCGTGAAGAGCCTGCACTGCAGTGGTTTGCCTTGCCTCTACGAAAAACGAACATATCGCCCGCGTCCCGGACCTACGATGCGCCTTCCCCATCGATGGATCGAGACGACGTGATGATCAGGAAGTTATTTGCAGCGGGCGCTTTGGCTGCCCTTTTTACCGTTCCGTGCTTCGCCGCGCCGCAAGCCAGCGCCGTGCCGGCTGCCATTCCAGGCGCTGTCGATGCCGTCGCGCCGGCTGCCGGGATTATCGACCTGGATTCGGTCACGGTCAGCGGAGCGCAGCCCGGCCCTGGCATGTGGCGCGTCTCCAAAGGCGACCACGACCTGTGGATCCTTGGCTCGCTGTCCCCGCTCCCTGCAGGCATCACCTGGAACTCCGCTACGGCGGTGGGCCTTGTGAGGCAGTCGCAGGAAGTGCTGTGGCGGCCGGCCTTCGTGGTCGACTCCGATGTCGGCTTCTTCCGCAAAGTGTCCCTTGGCGTGGGCATGCTCAGCGCGGCGAAGAACCCTGACGGGGAGAAGCTGGTGGACGTGCTCTCGCCGGCACTCTATGCGCGCTTTGCTGCCGCCAAGCAGCGCTACCTGCCGCGCGACCGCGGGATAGAACGCAAGCGTCCGATGCTGGCCGCCGAGGAACTGTTCGCCGCCGCGATCCGCGACGCCGGCCTGGTCCGGTCAAAAATCATCAGCGCGCCCATCCTGGCGGTGACCAAGGCCGAGGGCATCAAGACGACAACGCCAAAGATCACCGTGAAGATCGCCGACCCTTCCGGCGCGGTCAAAGACATCCGCCGTATGTCCCTGAACGACTCGGCGTGTCTGGAAGCCACGCTCGATTCGATCGAGCAACTTCTGCCGCGCATGATCACCAATGGCAACGCGTGGGCGACGGGAGATCTGGAACGAGTGAGGCTGCATCAGCTCAGCCGTCGCAACACCATCTGCACGGACGTGTTTTCCAATGCCGAGTTCTCGCAAAAGTGGGGCATCCCCGACATTCGCCCCAGCATCAGGAACGAATGGCTGAAGGTGGCCGAAGCCTCGCTGGCGACCAACACCACCACCTTCGCGGTGCTGCCGTTGGAAGACATCGTGGGTCCGGAAGGGTATGCCGCGCGCCTGCAGGCACGGGGCTACGAGGTGCAGGCACCCTGAAGAGCGTGGAGCCTGCCGGCGCGGACACCGACATCCGCCGCATGCCACGGGACCGGCGCGTCGATCAATCCGTGTCGACGGCCTGTTTGATTCTCGCCAC
>JBDSPO010000196.1:0-6004 GCA_039930265.1 Lysobacter sp.
GATCGAACCATGGTGTGCATAACCGCTGCTGGTCTTTCACCACAGCAAAAGACGCACGCCACAGATCGACCCCGCCCACTGCCTCCGCCGCGCTGTAATCGCCGGGAGTGAACGGCGCGACCCCGAGGCACCAGCGCAGCCGCTTTGCGTCACTCGACTCGGGAAGCGTGAATGCGAATCCCGCTTCAAGGCTGGCCCCGGGCGCGAGCCGTGCCGCCAGAGGCGTGGGCGGCGAGGTCGGCGCGGGGTCCGGCAGCGGCAGCGCCTCGTGGCTGAGGGTGAGGCCACCGTCCTGCTCAACCAGGAAAAGCGGTGACGGCACATCCCCCGCCTCCAGCCGGCGGGTCTGGACCGCATGCCGATCACCGCGGTCAAACACCGCGAGCGCGGCATCGCTGCGATTGTCGACCCGATAGCGCACCTGCAGCGAACGCCCGGCAGGCACATACCTGAAGTCGATCTTCACCTCCGCGAGCGCTCCGCTCAGCGTTGTCGTCGCTGTATCTGAGGCGGACATGGCGGGCGGCTCCGGAGAGTGGACGGGCGTTGGCAAAGGGTCGGCGGCCGGCGCGCCACCGGGCAACCCGGCGCACGCGACACTGGTGGCCAGGAAAAGCCCGATCAGCAGGACCGGAGCAACTTTGCGGGACGTGCCCGCGCCGTGGAATGCGATGGTCAATGCCTACTCCCAGGTTGCGGTGAGCTTACAGGGTGTAGTTGGGCCGATCCGGCAGCCCCAGTTCGGCACGAAAGCCGTTCTCGGTGAGGTGGTCCGGATTGCCGGTGGTGGGCGGGGTGCTGGGATCGCCGTCAAAGTCGAATTGCCGGGCACTCGTTTCCAAGCCCACGGCTTGGCGCTCGGCGTTGGGGACGCTACCCGAGTCCGGCCCTTGGCCTTGGTAAGTGCCGGGCTGGAAGGTGCCCGTGACGCCGTTGTAGGCGTGCGACATCTCGTGGTACAGCACGCCGATGGGCGTCGGGAAGGCGTCCATATGGAAGCTCGGGTTGTAGCTGATGGTGACATCCCCGCCCGCGCCGGCACGACCGTTGACGATGTCCGCGTCGCGACTGAAGGTCTGCGCGTAGCCGTTGTGCTCGCTGGCCAGCTCGCGGATGGTCACGGTGTTGCCTTTGCCGCTGGCCGCTGCATCGAACTCCGCCAGCATGCGCTGGCCCACCGGGGAGCCGCGCAGGAAGTCCAGCTCCGCCTGGATGCGCTGGGTGAAAGCGGGCGAGCCCTCGACCTTGATGCTTTGGCCAAGCGCCGCGTCGATCTGGACGTTCACCACGGTATCGCGGGAGGCGGCTGAGGAACTGATCAGATCCCCGACGCTCTGGGCATGGATGACGTTCTCGCCGCCGGCGGTGGACACGCGGTTGCTTCCCGCACCGGTATAGATGACGTCGTTGCCACTGCCGCTGCGGATCACATCGTCACCGCGCCCGCCCGCAAGGATGTTGTCGCCGCTGCCGCCATGCAAGGAATCATTGCCGGCGCCTCCATCGATGAAATCGTTGCCCGCGCCTCCTCGGATCTGGTCATCCCCGTCGCCGCCGTGGAGCACGTCGGTACCGCTGCCACCGTAGATGCGGTCATTGCCACTGTTGCCGAAAACATCGTTGCGGCCTGCGCCGGCACTGATGGTGTCATTGCCGGCGCCGCCGTCGATGCGGTCATCACCGGCTCCGGTGCGGATGAAGTCATTGCCGTCGCCGCCATCGACCACGATGTTGACTTTCACGTTGGAGGCGACGCGGATGACGTCGTCCCCGGCGCCGGCGCGGATGGTCAGCTCCTGACCCGCTCCCAGGCGCATTTCGTACTGTTCGCCATTGACCCGCACGTCGAGCGTGCCGTCATCGCGCTGACCCACATCGACCCGATCATTCCCGGCACCCGTGGTGAGCACCAGCTGGTCGCTGCTGACGTAGGTTCGCCCATAGCCGGCGTCGGCCATGGTCTGCTCGCGGGTGATGTCCACCTGATCGCCCTGGTGGATCCGGGCGCGCTCGACGGTCTTGCCATCGGGCGTACTGTCGGGCGGCAGCGGCTTGCCGCGCGACGATCCCTGGATCTCGACCGCGTCGGCCGGCTTGCCGCGTCCGTCGGTGACCGGATCGGCGTTGGATAAGCACGTTGGCGGCGGCGCTTCGCGTGCAGCGGGATTGTTCCAGTAGTCGCCCGCCTGCAGGCGGGGATCGACAGGAGATTGCGGGGCCGAGGCATTAAGCGAGATGGACATGACAGGTACCGGATCAGCGGGTGTGCCATATGGATACGCCAGAGTATGGGGTACGCCAAGCTGGGGCTGACCCGAGGCTCCCTGAGGTGAAAGGCAAGACGGGTTCAATTACGGCCACGCGGCCGTCCGCCCGACTGATGCTGCAACGCACCAGCGGGCGGGGTAAAATCACCGGCTATCCCGGCGCCGCGTGCGGTGCCCTCACTTGGAGCTGTCATGGGTCTGGACCACGTCACCACCGGCAAGAACCCGCCGGAAGAAATCAACGTCATCATCGAGATCCCCAAGGACGCCGAGCCGGTGAAGTACGAGGTCGACAAGGAGTCGGGCGCGATCTTCGTGGATCGCATCCTGTCCACCCCGATGCGCTACCCGTGCAACTACGGCTACGTGCCCAACACCCTTTGCGGCGACGGTGACCCTGCCGACGTGATGGTGATCCTGCCGCTGCCGCTGATCCCGGGTTCGGTGATCCGCTGCCGTCCGGTGGGGGTGCTGAGGATGAGCGACGAGGCCGGCAGCGACGAGAAAATCCTCGCCGTCCCCGTGGCATCCGTGTTTGCCGGCTACGCCCACATCCACGACATCGACCAGGTCAGTCCGCACTGGTGCGAGCGCATCGGTCACTTCTTCGAGCACTACAAGGATCTGGAGAAGGACAAGTGGGTCAAGCTGGACGGCTGGGGCAATGCCTCCGAGGCGAAGGCCGTGCTGGTGGACGCGATGGAGCGCCATCAGGCCGACGTTGCGGGCAAGCCCACGCCCTGAGCGCTGTCCTCCCCGTCCTCGTTACAAGAAGCCGCCTCCGGGCGGCTTTTTCAATGGGTGTGCGGTTGGCTGCAAAGTGCGCGCGACCATGTACGGAGGACGCGGCCGTCCAGCACTGAGTCCGCGCACCGCACACAACGAAAAACGGCCCCGTTTCCGGGGCCGTCTTCCTTGTTGCTCAACTGATCAGAAGATCGATCAGAAGTTCTGCTGGTACTTCATGTAGACGAAGCGACCGATGTCGTGGCCACCGTAGTACGAGTAGTTCGCGCTCGGCTGGTCGAACTCAGGCGCAGCGTAGTGAGCGAACACGTTGTTCGCACCGATCGCCACCTTGGCATTCCACGGCGCCTTCCAGGACAACTGGACGTCGTGGAAGGTGTTGGCGCCAATCTGGTTCATCGGAACGATCGTGCCACGGGTGTCCGGAGCCGAGTAGTTCGGATAGGTGCAACGCTCGTCGAAGGAGCACTGCTCCTTCACACCCGAGGAGTAACGCACGCCCCAGTTTGCCGCAAAGTCACCCTTGCTCCAGTTCAGGTTCGCGTTGGAGCGAATCCGGAACTGACCGCTGAACCCGTTGCCCACCGCTTCCGGCGTATCCGCATCGTCGGTCGACTTGGTCACGTACTTGCTGACGTACGTGGTCTGCCAGCCAAGAGCAAACAGGCCGTAGTCGGTGTCCATCTTGTAACCGACATCGAGATCGAAGCCCTCGGTCTCGGCGTAACCGGCGTTGCGCAGGCCGTAGGTCAGGGTGTTCACGATGCCCAGCACAGGATCACGCGTGAAGCCGGCGCAGCGCGACTCGATCAGCGCGACGTAGCAGTCGCTCAGGATCGCGTTCGGGCTGTCCGACACCATCGTGTTGTCGATGCGGATGTTCCACCAATCCAGGCCCACGGTCAGACCCTGGACGTAGCTGGGGCTGTACACGAAACCAAGCGTCTTGGACTCGGAGGTCTCCGGCTGCAGGTTGATGTTCGAACCGCTCATGAACGGCACCGGCGTCTGCTGGCCAGCTGCAGTGGTCGGGATGAAGCCCTGCTGCAACTGACGGTAGCCGGCGGCCACGTCACGCAAGCAGCGGGCGCTGCCGGCGGCGTTGCCGTACACGGTGTCGCACGGGTCACGGAAACCGGTGGTGAAGGTCTCGGAACCGCCGCCGTACAGATCGGCAATGGTCGGAGCGCGGAAGCCCTCGGACCAGGTGCCGCGGACGAGCAGGTCGTCGATCGGACGCCACTTGAAACCGAACTTGTTGTTGGTGGTGTCACCGAAGGTGTCGTAGTCCGAGTAACGGCTGGCAGCGACGAGCGTGAGCTCCTTCGCGAACGCCATGTCGGCCAGGATCGGGATGTTCAGCTCGGCGTAGAACTCGTCCAGCGAGTACTGACCGGCGGTGTTGCCCGAGGCCAGGTTGGTCGAGTCGCCCGACTGCGCGATGGCGTCCGGAGCATAACCACCCGATTCCTTGCGGGTCTCATAACCGACCGCGAAGCCCAGATCACCGGCCGGCAGGGTGAACAGCGAACCCGCCAGGTTGGCGAAGTAGCTGGTGGTCTCGGTGGTGCCGGTGCCGTGCTCTTCCTTGAACAGGTACTTGACGACGTTCGGATCGGCCAGCGAGTTCTCGACCGCGCCGGTGCCGAAGCCCGCAAACGGGTTCCACGGCACGCAGCCGGCAATCACCGCACCCGGCACGCCGCAGACAACCTTGCCCTGCGCGTTGGTGAACGACGGGCCCACAGCCTTGCGCACGTTCGGGATGAAGAAGTTGCCGTTGTTGACGATATTGACGTTCGTCTCGTTGTACAGCGTGCCGACATCCCAGTCGAAGTAACGCTCAGCCATCTGGAAGGAACCTTCCAGAGCGGCGGTGAAGCGCCACGTGGTGGAGTCGCTCTGGGTGGTACGCGGCTGCTCCCAGCCACGGCGACGCCAGTTGACGGCGGTGCCGGGGATCGGGTTGAACGCGCTGTTGCCAGCCATCGGGGCATTGATCGCGGTGGACTGCGTCGGGTAGCCGGCAATCTGGCGCCGTGAATCACGCTGGTTGTACGCAAGGTCGCTCTTGAAGCGGACGTTGTCGGTGATTTCCCAGTTGGCGCTGGCGAACAGCGAGCGACGCTCCTGCGGGGTGCGCAGGTGCATCTGGTCGGATGCGCGGCTGGTGTCGGCCGGGTTCTGCTGCGGGTGGAACTGGTTCGCGCCGATGGCGGTGCCGCCACGGTTCGGGGCCTGCCACGCGCCGGTGCTGCCGACAGGACGCCAGTTGCCCCACTTGCCAACTACGGTGTTGCTGTACTGCGGGTAGCCGGGGTAGCTGTCCTTGGAGAACCAGCGGTCCTTGGCCCAGACCTCGTCTTCCTTGTGCTGCTCGGCACCGATGGTGACCGAACCGCGATCGCCAGAGAAGCCGGCGACGAAGTCGTAGTTCTGAACGGTGCCGTCGCCCTGGCTGTACTGACCGTAATAGGCGTTGGCTTCCGCACCGTCGAAGTTGCTGCGGGTGATGATGTTGATCACGCCGGCCATCGCGTCGGAACCGTAGATCGACGACGCACCGTCCTTCAGGACTTCGATGCGTTCAACCACTGCGGACGGGATGGTGGACACGTCCTGGAAACCGGCGGCGCTAATGCCCAGACGCTTGCCGTTGACCAGCACTAGGGTGCGCTGGGCGCCCAGGTTGCGCAGGTCGATGTAGGAACCACCTGCTTCGACGTTGGAGGTCAGCGGCGAGGAGCGGCTGAACGACGGCGAACCTGCGGCGGAGATGTTCTGCAGGATGTCGGCAACCGAGTTGAAACCCTGGTTCTCGATGTCCGCGCGGGAAATCATCAGGACCGGCTGTGCGGTCTCAACGTCCACCTGGCGGATACGCGAACCGGTGACTTCGATACGGTCCAGGGTGGTGGCCTTGGCAGCCGGAGTGGCGTCCTGAGCGCCGGCAATAGCCGGCACAAGTGCCACTGCGACGGCGGCCGGCA
>JBDSPO010000197.1:0-3251 GCA_039930265.1 Lysobacter sp.
CAACACCACCGTGTTTGCGACGGTCGGCGGAAACTTCTGACGATCGGCGTCCCCGCGCGGCGACAAAGGCATTAAACTTTGCGCCACGCGGGTGTAGCTCAATGGTAGAGCTGTTGCTTCCCAAGCAACTGACGAGGGTTCGATTCCCTTCACCCGCTCCAGATACGCGGCGGCCCCGATCCTCTTTGGACGGGGCCGCTGTCTTTTGCGGATGTTTTTGCTTTGGCCTCGTGGTACGGAGACGGTCGATGACACACCCGGTGGTGCTTGGCTGGCGCGAATGGGTGGATCTTCCGGGCCTTGGCCTGGATGCGATCCGGGCAAAGGTGGACAGCGGGGCGCGCACATCGGCGCTGCACGTTGACGCGCAGTGGCGCTTCGTCGAGGGCGGGCAGCCCTGGGTCGGGTTCCGCTTGACGCCGGGTGCCACCGGCGGGATCACCCTGGAAGGCGCTGCGGTACTTGCCGATGAGCGGGACGTTACCGATTCGGGTGGCCATCGAACGCGGCGGGCTTTCATCCGCACCGCGATGCTTTTGGGCGGGGTTGAGCGGGAGATCGACATCAACCTGACCGATCGACGCGGGATGCGGTTTCCCATGCTGCTGGGCCGCACGGCGATGGCGCGCGCCTTCACGGTCGATCCGGCACGCTCCTTCCTCCACGGCCGGCGCATCTGCGCCGCCGCCACTGTCAGCGATCCACTACCGGCCCGCCACGCATGAAATTTGCGATCCTCTCGCGCAACTCCAAGCTGTACTCCACGAGGCGTCTGGTGGAGGCCGCGCGTGCCCAGGGGCACAGCGTGCGCACTCTGGACCCGCTGCGTTGCTACATGCATATATCCAGCGACGGCTTTGCCATGCGCTACAAGAGTCGGCCGATTTCCGGCTACCAGGTGGTGATCCCGCGCATCGGCGCGTCGGTTACCCGTTACGGCACCGCAGTGTTGCGCCAGTTCGAACTGATGGGGACGCTCACCGCCAACTCCTCGGATGCGATCCTGCGCGCGCGCGACAAACTGCGCAGCCATCAGATGTTGGCGGCGCATGGCATCGGCATGCCGGTGACCGTGTTTGGCGACAACCCCGACGACACCGCGGACCTGCTGCAGATGCTGGGCCCACCGCCGCATGTCATCAAGCTCAACGAGGGCACCCAGGGCGCCGGGGTGATGTTGACTGAGAAACTGTCGGCATCGCGCGGGGTTATCGAGGCGTTGCGCGGGCTGTATGCCCAGTTCCTGGTCCAGGAGTTCATTCCGGAAGCGAAAGGTGCCGACCTGCGCTGCTTTGTTGTCGGCACCAAGGTCGTCGCGTCGATGAAGCGGCAGGCGCCTATCGGCGACTTCCGCTCCAACCTGCACCGTGGTGGCACCGCCAAGGCGGCCAAGGCCACCTTGGCCGAGCAGGATGCCGCGATCCGGGCGGCGCGTGTGCTGGGTCTGGGAGTGGCCGGCGTTGACCTGATCCGGTCCCGGCGGGGCCCTCTGGTGCTGGAGGTGAACGCATCGCCGGGACTGGAGGGTATCGAGAATGCCAGCGGCGTCGACGTGGCGGCCGAAATCATCCAGTACGCCACCCGACGCTACAAAGCGCGCATGGCAAAGCGTTTGGTGGCGAAGGGATTGACGTCGAAATAATCCGACAAGCCCGCGTGAATGCTGGCTTCCATGGGCCGGCTCCGCAGGGGCATCTGGCGCGCGGCGGTAGTGTTGCAGCGCCGCCGCGTCCCGAATCCCGAATCCGGAGCCGCGAGACGATCGCGCGATATAGGCGACGTGATTGGCCCGCCCGGCACTCGATAGCGAATTATTAACGGGTTTCTTAACAGGGGCTTACGGTTTCCGCGTGTAGATTTGATTCACCGCAACAATGCTTCAGGCGGTATCGGGGCAACATCCCTTTTGACCCAGACTCGGTGGCCCCGGGTCTGGGTTTTTTTATGCCGCGATCTGGTGTGCTAGCGGCGGTTGGCCGCTGCCATTGCACATTCCAATTCCAGCAGATGCTGCTTGGCGGCCAAGCCGCCCGAGAAGCCGGTCAAGCTGCCATCGGCGCCGACCACCCGGTGGCAGGGCACGAGGATGGGCAGCGGATTTCGTCCAATCGCGGCACCTACCGCGCGGGAGGCCGTGGGGCGTCCAGCCCGCGCCGCGAGTTCGGCGTAGGTACGGGTCTTTCCGTACGGAATTTCCGCCAGCGCCGACCAGACTTCCCGCTGGAACGGGGTGCCCTGCGGCGCGAGTGGCACGTCAAAAACCTTCCGCTCGCCTGCGAAATATTCGCCCAGTTGCCTACACGCCGCATCCAGTACCGGGTGACGGCCCCGTTTCCACTCGTCGGTAAGTTGAACCGGATGGCGGGGACTGTCGAACTCGACCAGTTGCAGGCCTTCGGTGGTGGCCGCCAGAAGCAGAGGGCCGACCGGGCTGTCGATGGAGGTGAACAGGATCATGGGATGACCTTATCGGGATGCGCCCGCCGCCGTCCTTGCCGTGGGCTTGAGTGAGTCCATCGCACCGTCACCGCCGTCATTGGCGGCAGGGGCCACCTCGATCAGCGACATCAGCAGCGGGTAGACGTCGATATTGTCGAAGGCGGGCACTGTGGCATTTTCGCGGAAAGCGGGGCCGCGGGCGATGAAAATCGCACGCATCGACGGCAGCGCAGGATCGAAGCCATGCGACCCGCGGACCTCCGTTTTGCTGCGCGTCTTCAGCCAGTCCCGTCGCAGCGCATCGTAACCCTCGTGCATCTGGCACACGATCTGCGGCACCCGCGGGTGACTGCCGTACTGCCAGCGCGGGGGCAATTCACCCTTTCGCCAGCAATCGTAATGCGCGTGGGCGCCCAGCAGTTGCGACTCGGCCGCCGCAGTACGGCCCGCACGGGGCACGAATCCAACGGATTGGCCAGCCGTCACGAAGTCCGCATCCGCCGGGTTGACCATGTCCTCGATCACCACGAACTGGTCGGGAGTGACGGTTGCCATCCCATGGTCGGACACCACCACCAGATTCAGCGCTTCCGCCAATCCGAGCGTATCGATACCCTCCAGCAGCCGGCCGATAGCCGCGTCGACCTCAGCGATGGCCGCGTGGGCCTGCGCGGACTCGGGGCCATGCTCATGCGCGGCGCTGTCGACCGCTTCAAAATACAGCGTGCTGAACCGCGGTCGGGTGGCTTCGGGCTCCGCCAGCCACCCCAGCACGGTATCAACGCGCTCGGCCATGGGCATCTTCGCGTCGA
>JBDSPO010000198.1:0-12016 GCA_039930265.1 Lysobacter sp.
CCGACGTCGGTATCGCGTTTGACGAACGCCGCCCAGCACAAGGCCAGCCAGGACAGGCCGAGGATCCAGAACAGCACCAGCCAGCCGCCATTGAGCGGGTTGACGTTCCACAAGGTGCCCATGTGCAGACCCAGCGGCAGCAACAGGATGATGCCGGTGCGGGCAAGGATGTCGATGCGGTACGCGGTCTCCATGTGGCGGCGGCGCTCCGCCAGTGGCAACGTCCGGTTGATGACCTGGTAACTGGACTGGAACACGCCCCATTCGCCACCCAGCCAATACACCATGGCGAGGATATGGAACCATTTGAGCAGGATGATGGTGTGGAACATGCGGCGGTCTCCCCGGGAGTCGGTAGGACGATCGTGGTACGGCGGAGGTGCAGTGGCAGGCGTGTTGTGGATCAGTGGCGGAGTAACGCTCTTTGAAGTGGCGTAGCGCTCAGTAGGGCGTTTCCAGCGCGGCCGGCGGCAATGCGATCTCCGCCAGTTCCGGAGGCAGCTGCGGCTGGTAGGCCTGCTTGTAGTCGAAGTGGTGCTGGTCGCTGCTCCAGTGGTTGATGTGGGCGCCACCCACAAACCGGATCAGGGTCAGCGAGCCGCCGCGTGAGCCGTACGGTCCGTGCGGGATACCGGGCGGGCGCCAGAAATAGGAACCTGGCCGCATCGTTCCGTACTCGCCGGTCAGGTCACCAGCGATCAGGAAGGCTTCCTCGGGCGTCGGGTGATGCTCCTTGGGCCCGCGCCAGTTGGTCGGGTGGGTCTGCGGCGCGGTCATGAACAGGAACGTCTTCTGCTGGGTGACCGGATCGATCCGCAGGATCTTGCGACCGCATGCGAGGTGATTGAGCCGATAGTCCAGGACGCTGCGGTCCCACACCATGCGATAGGTGTCCACGAACGCGATCGCCGGGCTGCGATCCTCCGGTGCGGGTTCGTCGCTGGCCATCAGGCGCGGACGACTGTCGAAGAACCGCAGGATCACCGCGCCTTCGGAGGAATACGCACCGGCGCGTGGGTGACCGGCCGGGTAGAAGCCGTAGCAGCCTTCGGCGTACTCGTAGCCGTTGAGGTAGTAGCAGCCCGACAGGACGTAGAACTCCTCGTCGGCGGCGATGCGGCTGCCCTGTTCGAAGTGCAGTCCCGGATCCATTTTTGACAGCAGCGTGCAGGCGCCGGTTTCGTCGTCTTTGCTCAGGGTGCGCGTCCACGCGCCGGGCAACAGCTCTTCGGGTTCCCAGGGAAGGGACTGGTTCTGCAGGAACTCGGTGTGTGGCCGGGACATGGGGACTCCGTGAGGGGGGAATGCAGGTCGTGCGGTAGCGGGTGCGATGACGGCGACGGCAGATGCCGCCGGCGTCGCATGGGATAGCTAAGCGGGCACCGCTTGGGCCGCGGGATTGAGCTCGGCGGCGGCGATTTCCACGGCCGCGCGCAGCCCCGAGGCCAGGGCCGCCTCGATGCCCGGCTGGTCGAAGTTGGTATGTTCGCCGGCAAAATGGACCCGTCCCAGCGGCTTGGCGGTCCATTGCGCAGTGTCGGCGCAACGGCCCGGCGCAGTCTCGGCAAACGCGCCCATCGCGTACGGGTCGCGGCCCCAGCTGCGCACCGCCAGCACCTCGGTGGCGTCGGCGGCGGCGGGCCGCCAGCGGGCGAGCTCGCGCTGCGCCCAGCGGCCGGTTTCGGTGTCGTCCATACGGTCGATTGCTTCCGCGCCGCGGCCGTTGACCCAGATCAGGACCCGCTCAATCCGGCCGTCATCACCGGGCACACCGAACAGGCGCTCAATGGACCCGTCCAGCCACATGTTCAGCGGCAGGCCGTCGGCTTCCCAGAACGCCTTGAGGGGCTTGAGGTGGATCGCGGTGACCGCGGTGAGCGCGCGCCCGGCCCAGGCCTTGCGCTGCTCGGCGGGCGGCTCGGGTGAGAACTTCACGCTACCCAGCGGACCCGGTGGCAGTGCCATGACGACGCGAGGCGCGCGCCAGCGGCGGCCGTCCGCGCTGACGACCACGACGCTGTCCGCCTCTTGCACCACCTCGCTGACCTGCGCACCGAACACCACCGGCTGCCGGAGCTTCGCGGCGACCGCTTCCGGCAGTGCCTGGGCGCCCCCGACGATGGTGCCCGGTGCCCCGCCCGGGCCGCGGCCCTGCATCGCGTTGCGACGGAAGATGTCGAGCGCACTCACCCGGTCCAGGCCGTTGTAGGTGGCGCCGACATCCATGTAGTCGATCGCCTGCTTGGACCAGCCACGAGCGACCAGCCAGTCGCTCATCGGGATATCGTTGGCCGCCAGCGCCGGCGACAGCCAATCGTGGACGTTGCTGATCGGATTGGCCGGGCCCCCCACCGCGGCCGCCAGCAGGGCGGGCGGCGGAATCGCGCGCTCGCGACCGCTGAATGGATTGAGCGGGCTGCCTGCCCAGTCGGATGCATTGACCAGTTTGCCGTTGACGCCGACCGCCGAGGCGCCGCCGAAGCGCGCCTTGGCAGCGTCCGGCGTCGCATCCAGAAGGTTGACGCCTACCCGGGGCGCGAGGCCGCGGGTCATCCAGTAATTGCCGCCGATGTCGGTGGCGCCGACATCGAAGCGCTGCCCGCCCGCCTCGATGGTCTGCATGCGGCCGCCGACACGTTGTCCGGCCTCCAGCACCACCACCCGGCGGCTGGGGTGTTGCTCTTCCAGCACCATCGCGGCGTGCAGGCCGGCGATGCCGGCGCCGATGATGAGGATGTCCGCGTCGATTGGGTCGACGCTCGCGGTGTCGGCACTGGTCGGCCCCGACCCCGGGCCGCCAATACCGCACCCTTGCAGCAGAAGGGGAGCGGCGCTGACGGCGGCCAGCATCTGGAGAAAGCGGCGTCGTTCCATCGATAACCCAACCAAAAGACCTATTGAGCTATCTATATAGCAACTTCATCCGCGAGTCAGCTTGACCTGGATCAATTCCGCCACTTCAGGCGCGCTGATAGATCTCCAGCAACTCGCCATCCGGTCCGAACAGGGTTGCAACATCGCAGGCGCCGCAGCCCGGCAACGTGACTCGACTCCGGGCGACCAGTTCACCGCCCAGCGACTCCAGCAGGGCAAGATCGGTGTCCAGATCGGTGCTGGCGAAGCTGGCCGAGAGGATGCCGATGTTCGGCGGCACGGCCTTGTCGCGCAGCGGCGCATCCGGCAGGTGCTCCATATCCAGGTAGGCGAACATCTCGACCCGGCCCGGAATAATGTTGCCGTTCTTCATCAGGTTGACGTTGTGGATCCGCACCGGCTGGTCGGTTCCCAGCAGCGCCTGCAACCCCGGGAAATCCAGCGTGCGGTCAAACAGCACTTCGTAGCCCAGCGCGAGATAGAACGCCGCCGAGCGCGGGACGTCGCGGGTCGCGATCGCAATGGTCTGCAACACGCTGACCTCGGTATCCAGCGGCCCACGCAACTCGCCGCCGCGCTCGTAGGAGAACGTGTCCAGACGGATGCCATCAGGGTCGTCGTTGATCGAGTCGCGCACGGCGACCGTGTCGCTGACCTCCCAGTAGCTGGGCTCGTGGCCGGCGCTGCCGCCGGCCGCGGTGATCGCGTTCATGGTGTCCAGGGCGTCGCGGCAGCGGAAGTTCAGGGCGTAGAAGCCCGCGCCGTTGTACAGGTTGCCGGCGTGCCACAGCCGCTCGCCGGGCGCATCAAAGGACACCAGACGGATGCGGCCGATGCCTGAATCGTCCGCGGCGATGATCGCGTACCGACCGGTCATCGCCGGGTCGAAACGCCACAGCGCGGCCAGTTCGGGTGAGACCGGACCGGATTCCTTGACCTGGTATTGAAGCGCGGACGCATAGAACGCGCGGGCCTGGTCCAGGTCGCTGACCCCCAGGGTGACCAACTTCACTTCAGACAGCATTTGGCGATCCTCCGAGGCAGAAAAATGGGCGCACCCGCGGGCCGGTCACGCGGCAGTTGCCGCGTCGTCCAGGTCCAGTGTCATCTGGTAGCTGAACTGGTCGGGGCGATAGAGGATGTTGAGCAGGTCGACCAGGCAACCGCCCTGGTCGTAGGACCGGCGCTCCAGGGCCAGCAGGGCGCTGCCCGGCTCAAGCTGCAGGTGCATTGCCACCACGGCGTCGGCATTCACCGCCGACAGGGTCTGGCGGACCTGCCTGAGCTGGATGCCGATGCGGTCAAACAGCTTCAGCCGCGAATGGCTTACCAGCATCGCCTCGTTGAAGTCGCGATGATCGGTCCGGGTCCAGCTGGTGTAGTGGCCAAACGGCACACCGGAGCGGCTGCGCACCCGCACCGCGCGCGCCAGCGAATCGCCGGGCGACAGCGAGAACAGCTCGCGGACCGGACGCGGCGGAATCGCGCGTCCGAACTCGATCACCTTGACGTCAGTGGCCTCGGCCAGGATGTGCAGATTCTCCAGCAGGCCGACCAGCGGACCACGCACCGGCTTCGGGCTGCCCCGGTGGATGACATGGGTGCCTCTCCCACGCCGACGCTCGACCAGCCCGGCACTTGCCAGCTCGTCCAGCGCGCGCTTGGCGGTGATGCGCGAGACGCCGAAGGCCTCGGCCAGTCCGAACTCCGTCGGCAGTTGAGCGCCGTACGGTGGATCCCCCGCCATCACCCGCTCGCGCAGAATGTTGAATATCTGGTGGTACAACGGCAGCGGCAGGTCCGGTCGGAGAAGCTGCCGGAGATCGGAGGACTGCAGCGAATGATCTGTGGACACCGCCAACGGCACTTCCTTATTTTGCCTTAATGCTATAACTATAGATCATAAAAGGCGCATTGAAGGACGGTCATGAACGCGAACGATGAGGCGGTCCGCTGGGAGCTCGACGGCAAGGTGGCGCGCTTGCAGATAGACCGCCCTGCCAAGCGCAACGCCTTGGCCGGCGTGCATTGGGCGGCGATCGAGCGCTGTCTGGGCGAGATCCACGCAACCGATGCCCGGCTGATCGTACTGGAAGGTGTCCCGGGGGCGTTCAGTGCCGGCGCCGACATCGACGAGTTGGCCGAACTCCTCGCCCATCCCGCGGGCTTTGCCGCCAGCAATGCCCAGGTGCAGCGCACCCAGTTGGCACTGCAGCGCTCACCGCTGACCACCATCGCGGTGATTGACGGCGTCTGCGTGGGCGGGGGACTGGGTCTGGCCCTGGCCTGCGATTTCCGCCTCGGCACCTCGCGCAGCCGCTTCGGTCTGTCGCCGGCCAAACTCGGACTGGTCTACAGCCCCGAGGACAGCCGCCGGCTGGTGAATACGGTCGGCTTGGCGCGCGCCCGGGAGATGTTGTTGACCGGGCGCCTGCTGTTCGCGGCGACCGCACTGGAGTGGGGTCTGCTGCACCGTATCGCCGGCGATGACGGGGTCGATGTGGCACTGGAGGCACTGTTGGCCGAACTCGCCGCCGGATCATCCAGCGCGCGTGCCGGCATCAAGCAAGTGCTGGCCTATCTGGGCGGTGACCCGCAGGCCAACCATGCCGCGGCCACCGCCGCGTTCAACGACGCGTTCGCCAGCGACGATTTCGCCGAGGGTGCGGCGGCCTTCCTGGCCAAGCGCACACCCGACTTCCAGTGAGGCGTTTCCTTTGACCCCCGCCTATCTCATCATCGAAGCCCGGATCAGTGATCCGAAAAGATTCGCCCAATACGCGACCGCCGCCGCTGCCCTGGTCGACCGGTTTGGCGGCCGCTATGTCGTGATGCGCGGAGAGCAGGAGTGGCTGGAAGGCCCCGGTGACGCCGCCCGCACGGTGGTGTCGAGGTGGCCCGACCGCGCCGCTGCGCTGGCGTTCTGGAACTCGCCGGAGTACGCAATTCTCAAGCCGCTGAGGGCAGGAACCGGCGATTTCCGCGTGCGTCTGGTGGATGCCACCGCGCCGTCCGAACCCGGCACAGATCAGACATGACCAACACACGACGCAATTTCCTGAAGGGCTCGGCGGGACTGGCGACCATGGGTGCGCTTGGCTCGGTCGCGCTGGCCGCCGGTGGCCGCGCCACCGCCGCCGTCACAGGCACCGGCACCGCCCCGGACGCGCCCGCCATCCAACACAGGACCGAAAACATGACCCAGGTTTACCGCGCACTGGCGCTGCAGACGGCGTGCCACGCCGTCAACGCGTCCAAGGACGTCGCCGCCGCGCGCAGCAAGATTGCCGCCAATATCGCCCGCGTCGACCGCCAGATCCGCGCCAGCAAGCAGTTCATTGGTCAGGACCTGCGCATGGTCGTGCTGCCGGAGTACTTCGCCACCGGTTATCCGCTGGGCGACACCATTCCGGGCTGGGCCAAGAAGGCCGCCTTCGCGATGGATGGCCCCGAATATGACGCGCTGGCCAAATCCGCCCAGGACAACAAGGTCTACCTGACCAGCAACGCGTACGAGACCGACCCCAACTTCCCGGGCCTGTACTTCCAGGCCAGCGTGGTGTTCGACGACGCCGGCAATACCGTGCTGCGCTACCGGCGTATGGTGTCGCTGTTCGCGCCGACCCCGTATGACGTGTGGGACAAGTACCTGGACGTGTACGGGATCGATGGCGTGTTTCCCGTCGCGCACACCCCGTTGGGTCGGCTGGCCTGCGTGGCCTCCGAGGAGATCCTGTATCCGGAGATCGCCCGCTCGCTGGCCCTGCGCGGTGCGGAAGTGTTCCTGCACTCCACCAGCGAAGTCGGCAGCCCGGCGCTGACCCCGAAGGACATCGCCAAACGCGCGCGCGCGTTCGAGAACATGGCCTACGTGATCTCGGCCAATACCGCCGGCATCCTCGACGTGGATATCCCCAACCAGAGCACCGACGGCATGTCCAAGATCGTCGATGACCAGGGCCGCGTGATGGTGGAGTGCGGCGATGGCGAGTCGATGGTCGCTTTTGCGGATATCGACATCCGCGCACTGCGCGGTCGCCGCGAGCGCCCCGGCATGGGCAACATCCTGTCGCGCCTGCCGCGAGACGCGATGGCCAAGGGCCTGGCGCCCGCCGCACTGCAACCCAATGCGCTGCTGCCCAATGGCGAGTTGCGCATCCCCGAGCGCGCCGAGTTCGCCCAGCGTCAGCGCGTCACCATTGAGGCACTGAAGACTGCAGGAATACTCGGCAATGACTGATTCCGCGCAATCGCCTGCCTCCAAAGATGCCGCCGCCGACGGCGCGCAGACCCTGCCGATGCGCGACCCGAGCACCGGTAAATGCGATGGCCAGCTCGCCGTCGTATCCAAATCCGAAGTCGAGCAGACCGCCCAGCGGCTGCGTGCGGCGCAAACCGGCTGGGCGGCGCTGGAGGTGGGCGCGCGCTGCCAGGCCTTGCTCGCTCTGGCCGATGCGCTGGAGCGGCACCGCGAGCCGATGGTCGAGGCGCTGCTGCGCGACACCGGGCGCTGGCAGGAGTCGGTGATCGAAGTGGACAGCACCGTCGGCGCCCTGCGCCGCTGGGCGGCCGACGCCCCCGCGTTGTTGCAGGCGCCCGAGCCGGTCGCCGGCAGCCTGGGGTTCCTGCACAGCCGCCAGAATCTGGTGCCTTACCAGCTGGTCGGGGTGATCAGTCCGTGGAACTTCCCGCTGCTGCTGAGCATGATCGACGCGATTCCCGCACTGGCCGCGGGTTGCGCCGTGCTCTGCAAGCCCAGCGAAGTCACCTCGCGGTTCGTTACCGTGCTGGACGCCGCGGTGGCCGAAGTGCCGGCGCTGCAGCCGGTGTTTGCGGTGGTCACCGGCGGTGGCAGCACCGGTGAGGCGGTGATCGGCGCCGTCGACACCATCTGTTTCACCGGCAGCGTGCGCACCGGGCGCCGCGTGGGCGAGGCCTGTGCGGCGCGCTTCATCCCGTGCTCGCTGGAACTGGGCGGCAAGGACCCCGCACTGGTGCTGGCCGACGCGGACCCGGTCCGTTCGGCCCGTGCGATCGCCTGGGGCGGTTTCGTCAATGGCGGCCAGAGCTGCATGTCCATCGAGCGCGTCTACGTGGACGCCGCCATCGCCGAGCCCTTCATCGCCGCGCTGGTGGCGCAGGCAAATAGTCTCAAATTGACCCACCCGGACCCCCGGTCCGGCCAGATCGGCCCGATCATTTCCGACGCCCAGATCGGCGTTGTCCGTGCCCAGTTGGCTGACGCCAAAGCACGCGGCGCGCGGGCACTGGCCGGCGGCGAACTGGTCGAACACGGCGGCACCTGGTGCCCGCCGACCGTCATGGTGGACGTCGACGAAAGCATGCCGATCGCCAGTGAGGAGAGCTTCGCCACGATCCTGCCGGTGATGGTGGTGGCGGACGAGGAGGAAGCCATCGCGCGGGCCAACGACTCCATCTTTGGCCTGTCGGCCGCGGTGTTCAGCGGTGACACCGAGCGGGCCCTGCGGGTCGCTGCACGCTTGCACGCCGGTGGCGTCAGCATCAACGACGCCTGTCTGACGGGGATGATCCACACCGCCGAGAAGCAGAGTTTCAAGCAGTCCGGCCTGGGCGGATCGCGCATGGGCGGCGTCTCGATCCGGCGTTTCGTGCGCTCCCAGGCGTTGCTGGTGAACTCCGGCGTCGATGACCCGTGGTGGTTTCCCGCTAAAGTGTGACCTTGTCGCACCCTCCTCGGCGAAGGTGCAACTGGTCGAACCCCACTTTCGAGGCAACCCGCAGGACCCATGGCAACCGTCTATCAAAATCTCTCAGCGCTGCAGGCGCGGCATTACCTGCGCCATGCGACGGCACCGAACCGCTGGTTCGAGTTTGCGAACGCCAAAGTCAAGAAGTACCAGAAGCGCTACGGCGACGACTTCTGCTTGATCGTCAATGGCTCACACGAGCGCGACGATGCTTATGTCCTGCCGTTCGCGGTAGCGCGCGAGGTTTTCACCTCCGACGCGCTTGACTCCCGTGGCCGGTGGGTCGGCACCATCATTGGCGGAAAGTTGGTGCTCACCCCCAGCAACAAATCACTGATGGTGGCGCCCTATCACAATGCATTCGGGCTGCTCGGACTGCAGTGATCTGCTCGCGGGCAAGGTCACCGGCACGCGGGGCGAATCAACGCGGATGCGGGCTCGGGCATCGGATTTTCAGCGGGGAACAGTAATGCGGTCCAACTCACTCACCGGCGCCTACGTATTGATTGCGGTAGGCGCCTATTTCCTGATCCAGAAGCAGGGCTGGCTGCCGAACCTGCGTCCGCTCCTGTCGGAGTGGTGGCCGGTGATCCTGATCATCATCGGCGTGGCGATGATCGTGCAGCGTCGCTCCCGCACCTAGCCATGCAGCACCTCTTGCTGGTCGGCCTCGGCGGTTTCATCGGCAGCGTCGCGCGCTACAAACTGGGCGAGATGATCCTGCACATGACCGCCCAGGGTCGCTTCCCACTCGGCGTCTTTGCCGTGAATATCATCGGGTGCCTCGCGGTCGGCATCCTGGCTGGCGTCGCCGAGCGCTACGAGGTCTTCGGGACGGAGGCGAGGTTGTTTCTTTTCACCGGCCTGCTGGGTGGATTCACCACCTTTTCGGCATTCGGTCTGGAGGCCATGTCGCTGATCCGACGCGGCGAGCTCGGCATCGCAGCGCTGTATGCGGGCGGCAGTGTGGTCTTTGGCATCACCGCGGTCTGGCTCGGTCTCAAGCTGATCGCCCTGCTGCCCCGATAAGACATCGGCGCGATGCACCTCATTCAGGGGCATTCCCGTGGCACCATCACGACGGTAATCCGACTCGCGCCTGACCACCGCCGGCAAGGACCAGACCCATGGGGATCGAGCCATCCGAAGGCCCGCACGCGCAATCGACGCCGCCCGGCGCCCGGGCAGGTCTCCAGAGCGCCGCCATGCCGCCGGCGCCGCTGGCGCGCAGCCGCCTCGGCGCCGCCGAACGTCCGGCAAAGCGCACTGAAACATCGCCGCCGGTCTCCCGCAGCGACCTCGGCAAGGGTCGTGATGAGCTGATCGGAGACGGTCGCGCGCACATCAACTGGAGCGTGCTGCTGATCGCCTCGGCGGTGATCATCAGCTTTTCGGTGTGGGCGATCCTCCTGCCCGATACCGCTCGCACCACGATGAAGCTGGCCGTCGACTGGATCGCGACCAATCTGGGTTGGTATTACGTGCTCACCATGGCCCTGGTGATCGGTTTCGTGCTTTGGGTGGCGCTGTCCAAGGAAGGGGACGTGCGGCTCGGGCCGGACGACTCGCGTCCGCAGTACGGCCTCGCCACCTGGGTCGCGATGCTGTTTGCCGCCGGCGTCGGGATCGATCTGCTGTTTTTTTCGGTCACCGGCCCGGTGGTGCAGTACCTGACACCTCCCACCGGCGATGGTGCGACGGCCGCGGCGTTGCAGGACGCGGTGGTCTGGACGATGTTCCACTACGGCATCGCGGGGTGGGCGGTGTACGCGCTGCTCGGCATGGCGATGGGGTACTTCGCCTATCGCTGGCAGATGCCGCTGTCGATTCGCGCCGCGCTCTACCCGTTGCTGGGCAAGCGGGTGATGGGCCCGCTGGGGCATGGCATCAGCATCATTGCGCTGGTGGGAACCGTGTTCGGTGTCGCTACCTCGATGGGCATCGGCGTGGTGCTGCTGAACGTCGGATTTGCCAGAATCTTCGGCCTGGAGCAGGGGCTCACGCTGCAGATCGCGCTGGTCGTCGGTGCGGTGATCCTGACCATCGCCGCCACCACCTCGGGAGTGGACCGCGGCATCCGCTGGATCTCCGAGCTGAACCTCTGGAGCGCCGTGGCGATGATGGTGTTCATCCTCATCGCCGGGCAAACCGCGTTTCTGCTGAACGCGTTGGTGGAAAACATCGGCCGCTTTCTGGTCACGCTGCCGGCACGCATGCTGCAAACCTTCGCCTACCGGGCCGGCGGCAGTGACTGGATGGGTTCGTGGACGCTGTTTTTCTGGGCCTTCTGGCTGGCGTGGGGGCCCTTCGTGGGTGTCTTCCTGGCCCGTATCTCGCGGGGTCGGACGCTGCGCGAATTCGTGATTGCGGCCATCACCGTCCCGGTGCTGTGCGACTTCATCATCGTCTCCTTCTTCGGCAACTCGGCGCTGTACGAAGTGCTGCAGGGCAACACAGCGTTCGCCCACCTCGCCGTCGAAAGCCCGGAGCGCGGTTGGTATGCGCTGCTGGAAATGTTCCCCGGCGCCATTTTTCTGGTGTGTCTGGCGACGTTTTCCGGACTGTTGTTCTACCTGACCAGCGCGAACTCGGGCGCGATGGTGATGTCGAATTTCTCCGCCTCGATTCCGGACCCGTCGCAGGACGGCCCCAAGTGGCTGCGGATCTTCTGGGCCGTGCTCACGGCTGTGCTGACCATCGCGATGTTGCTGGCCGGCGGGGTGGTGACGATGGAGTACGCAACACTCATCTTTGCGCTGCCGGTGACGATCATCGCCTATCTGGTCATGGCGTCCTTCTACAAGGCGCTGCGGATGGAGCGCGCGGAGCGCGAGGGCAAGGTGTTGCGCAAACCGACCATCGCGGCAGGTGGAGGGCTTGTACCGGAGCGCTCGTGGAAACAGCGGCTGGGACAGATGCTGGCGTTTCCGTCGCGCAAGGAGGTCACCCGCTATCTCGAGCGCACCGTTTGCCCGGCGCTGGACGAGGTCGCCGAGGAGTTCCGCAGTCAGGGCTACCAGGTGGAGCGAAGCGACAGGGCCAGCGCACACGGCATCGAGGGTCCGGTGCTGCGGGTGGTCATGGGGGCGACGCACGCGTTCAATTACCAGGTGGTCATCGTCGAAGCGCCGGTACCGACCTTCAGCGGCAAGATGGCGCGGGATACCGACGTCTACTACCGCCTCGAGGTGGTCACGCCGGCCGGCTCGGAGGGCTATGACCTCATGGGCCTCACCAGGGCGCAACTGATCGATGACGTGCTGGAGCGCTACGAAGCCCACGTCGCGCTGCTGACTGAAGAAAAAGCACGTGAGTGAAGCCCACGATTCGCGTCCCCGGTGGCGCTGATGCTGTTCAAACGGAGAAAGCGATGACCATGAGTGTGAACACCTTGAGCTGGTGCGAGATCCCGG
>JBDSPO010000199.1:0-9888 GCA_039930265.1 Lysobacter sp.
TCCATCCACGGCGTGTGGTGCGGCGGGGCGACGGTGCCGGTCATCGTCGAGCGGTAGCTCTTGTTGCGGTAGCCCAGGATGTCCTTTTCCTTGTCGCGCTTCCACTCCTTGAACAGCTCGCCCATGCCCTCGATGTCGAACGCGGGGTAATCGGTCGGGCCGACCAGGTCGCGGATGTAGGCCGCCTGGAAGTCGATGTGCGCGTAGGGATCCAGCGCGGCTTCCTCCTGCTCGACCCATTTCACCGAGTCGGCCGCCATGGCTTCCCTTGCGGGCAGCGCGAGCTTGCCCATGATCACGTCGCGGGCGTACCAGGCTTGGGCGTCGAACATGTTGAAGGTGTAGTACTGGTCCTGCATGCCCAGATACATCAGCTTCGGGTTGTCCAGCCAGAAAATGCCCTTGTAGAGGTTTTCGGGGTACAGCCGGTTGTTGGTGCGCAGGGTCAGGTCGTCGGCCAGGAACGAGAAATAGTGCTGGTAGCCGGTGCACAGGATGATCGCGTCGACGTCGCGATGCGTGCCGTCCACAAAGTGCGCGGTGGTGCCTTCCAGACGGGTCAGCAACGGGTACTCGCGGAATTCCGGCGGCCAGTCGTAGCCCATCGGGGCGCTGCGGTAGCTGAAGGCCACCGATTTGGCGCCGTACTTGTGGCACTGGGTGCCGATGTCCTCGGCCGAATAGCTGCTGCCAACCAGCAACAGGTCCTTGTCCGTGAACTCGCAGGCGTCGCGGAAGTCGTGGGCGTGCAGGACGCGGCCGGGGAACTGCTCCAGCCCTTCGAAGTACGGCGCATTGGGTGTTGAGAAGTGGCCGGTCGCCACGATCACGTAGTCGAAGTCCTCGGTGGACAGCTCATCGGCCTTCAGGTCACGCACGGTAACGGAGAACTTGCCGGTCTCCTCCGAGTATTCGACCCACTGCACGGCGGTGTTGAAGCGGATGCAGCGGCGCAGGTCGCTCTTCTCGACCCGACCCATGATGTAGTCGCGCAATACGGCACGCGGCGGGTAGGACGCGATCGGCTTGCCGAAATGCTCCTCGAAGCTGTAGTCGGCGAATTCCAGGCACTCCTTGGGGCCGTTGGACCACAGGTAGCGATACATGCTGCCGTGGACCGGTTCGCCATGCGCGCACAGACCGGTGCGCCAGGTGTAGTTCCACATGCCGCCCAGATCGCTCTGTTTCTCGTAGCAGACGATCTCGGGGATCCCGGCGCCGGCTTTGGCGGCCGCTTCGAAGGCGCGCAACTGGGCCAGGCCGCTCGGGCCGGCGCCAAGAATGGCGATACGTTGTGTCATGCATGAAACTCCTGTTGTCGGGCGGCCGTGAGGCAACCGCCGTGGCGCGCGCACGTATCCCGGGAGGGCAGCGCACACGGTGGACTGGACGCGTCGGTCGACGGATCAGCAGCCCGCGATGGTCAATGTCCGGCCCGCAGGCAGCCGCCGGAACGCTTGTCCGAAGATGGCCAAGGCAGGCGGCCCCGAAGGAGTCCGACCGGCTGCTTGCCGTCGCACCGGGGCTCGCCCGCAGGCGATAAAAAGGCGGCATGTGGCACGCGCCGCCACGTCACGACGATTGAAAACCGCCGGGACCGCGAGCTGGTCGCGGTCGAATAACGCTATAAAAATCCAGCGCTTATCTTAACACAGACGCAACAATCGTTCCATTCCGAACGCTTCCAGCGCACCCATGCAAGCTATCCGCGTAGCGACGTCAGTCAGGGTTGGCAACCCCGTGCGGCACGTGTCCGGCGGTGACCAGCCCGCGCGCCGACTCGATGTTGTGGGCCGAGTCGTCAAAGAAAATATCCGCCCCGAACGCCTCCAGGAACGGCCCCTTGGGACGACCGCCCAGGAACAGGGCCTCGTCCAGGCGAATCCCCCACTCGCGCAGCGTGCGGATCACCCGCTCGTGCGCCGGCACCGAGCGTGCGGTCACCAGCGCGGTGCGGATGGGGGCGTCCTCGCCCATCGGGAACGCGTCCTGCAGGCGATGCAAGGCATCCAGGAAACCGCGGAACGGCCCCCCCGACAGCGGCTCACCGGCGCGGCTGCGCTCATGCTCGGCGAACGCGGCGAGTCCGCCTTCGCGGGAGACACGCTCGCCTTCGTCCCCGAAGATCACCGCGTCGCCATCGAAGGCGATCCGCAGCTGATGCTGACGCTCCGGCAGTGCCTTGGCCGGCAGCAGTGTCGCTGCGGCCACCCCGGCTGCCAGTGCATTGCGCACATCCTGCGCGTGGGTCGACAGGAACAGGTCGGCACCGAACGGGCGGATGTAGGGAAACGGCGGCGCGCCGTTGCTGAAGGCCGCGCGCCGGATCGAGAGCCCGTGGTGGGCGATCGAGTTGAAGATCCGCAGGCCGGTGTCCGCCGAATTGCGCGAGATCAGGATCACCTCGACCCGCGGCGCCTCCGGCGGCGCGTCCTCGTTGAGGCCGAGCAGCTTGCGCACCAGCGGGAACGCAACGCCGGGCTCAAGCAAGTCGTCCTCGCGGCTGCGCTGGAAGGCGGCATAGGCATCCAGCCCCTCGCTTTCGAACAGCGCATGGCTGTCTTCCAGATCGAACAGGGTTCGCGAGGAGATCGCGACAATCAGCGGATCGGCATTCTTGTCAGGCATGCCGCCATTGTGCGCGATCGCCGTCGCAGGCACTGAGAGCGGCGCGTTCAATCACTGACGAACTGCTCCGCCAGCGTGCGCTCTTCTAGATTGTGCTCGGGATCGAACAGCAGGGTCACGGTGTGTTCGCGCGATTCGCGGATCGTCACCTCGACCACGTCACGCACCTCGTGCGAGTCGGCCGTCGCGCTGACCGGCCGCTTGTACGGGTCCAGCACGCGCAGACGCACCTCGGTATCGGACTTGAGCACCGCGCCGCGCCAACGCCGCGGACGGAAGGCGGCAATCGGGGTCAAGGCGATCACATTGGTGCCCAGCGGCAGGATCGGACCGCCGGCGGAGAAGTTGTACGCAGTGCTGCCCGCGGGCGTGGCCAGCAGCAAGCCGTCGCAGATGAGTTCGTCCAGGCGCCGCTGGTCGTTGAGTTCAATGGACAGGTGCGCGGCCTGCCGGGTCTGCCGCAACAGCGATACCTCGTTGTAGGCGAGAGACGCGACGCGGGCGCCCGATTCGGTTTCCGCCAGCATTTCAAGCGGTCGCAGGACCGAGGGTTTCGCCGCCTGCACCCGTTCCACCAGTTGGTCCGGGCGGTAGTGGTTCATCAGGAAGCCGACCGTGCCCAGGCGCATGCCGTACACGGGACGACGCAGTTCGCCGTACCGGTGCAGGGTCTGCAGCATGAAGCCGTCGCCACCCAAAGGCACCAGCACATCCGCTTCACTGGGTGCCTGCTGGCCGTGCAATGCGACCAGCTCGCTATATGCCGCCTGGGCGTCGTCGGCAGTACTGGCAAGGAAGGCAAAACGCAGGGGTGGGCTCATCGGCAACTCCGGAATCGTCCAGCGCAGGATAGCCTGCCGTGCCGTCGGGGGGCCGGGGGCCCCGGGTCCGGGGGCAGCGGCGCGGGGTGTGCCGGGGGTGGATGCTCTTGGATGTGAATGTCCTCCAGCACCGATGAAGCCGGTTCCTCCTCCTTTACTTCACATCCAAAGGCATCCACCCCCGTCCTTCCGGCATGATGGGACTGGTGAAGCTCCCGTGACCGCATAGACGTGACCTGCATGCCTTCGGGGCGAAGTAAAGGAGGAGGCGTCTGCCGCAGGCGGAGGCCGGCGGACATTCGCCCCGAAGGCATGCAGGTCGCGTCCCGCTTGAAGCCGAACGAAAGACAAAAAAAACCGGCGGCAGCCCGAAGGCCACCGCCGGCGTTCTGCTGCCGTGTCGATCAGGCCGCGGCGGCTGCCATCTGCGCCAGACGACGCACCGCGACCGATACGGTCGGGTAATCCAGCGTCTTCTGGGCCACCAGCTCATTGAGCATGCTCAGGGTGAAGCGCAAGCCCTGATCATCCCGCGCCAGCCACGCCTCGACCTTCGCGGCCGCCGGCTTCTTGCCACCGCCGGCAAGGATCTGGCCGATCAGCGCACGGTGCTGGGCCGCCAACTCGTCGCGCAGGGCGCCACGGGCCAGTGCCTGCCAGCGACCATCGACCGGAAGCGCGTCGATCTGCTGATGCAGCCACGGCAGCTTGAAGGCCGCGCCAAGGTCGAAGTACGCACGCGCGGCTTCCAGCGCCGAGACCTTGCGCGCGTTGGCCACTTCGATGATGTCGCACGCGAACTCCAGCACCGGGAGCGCCGCCAGGTGGCTGGCCAGCGCGGACGGGACACCCTTGGCCTTCCACTCGGCGAGGTCGGCGTTGAACATGTCGCGGCGCACCTGCGACATGGTCTCCGGCAATGCCGCGTGGACCGCCTTGAAGCCGGTGCCGAAGCGCGCCATGCCCTCGGTGATCTCCGGCATCGGGCCCGGCCGCGACAGCAGCCAGCGGGTGACCGAGCGCAGCAGGGCCCAGATGGTCTGCAGGGCGTCGATCTGCACCGACTCCAGCACCTTGCCGTCGAGCGCGTCGATCTGCGCCCACAGCTCACGCGCCTCCAAGGCCTCGCGGGCAATGGTGTAGGCCTCGGCGATCTCGCCGGGGCTGCGACCGGTGTCCTCCTGCATCCGCATCGGGAAGGTCGCGCCCATGCGGTTCACCATCGAGTTGGTGATCGCGGTGGCGATGATCTCGCGCTTCAGGCGGTGGCCTTCCATTGCCTTGGCATACTTGGCCTGCAGCGGCTGCGGGAAGTAGCGCACCAGCTCCTTGGACAGGTAAGGGTCCTCGGGCACGTCGGAGTCCACCAGCTGCTGGAACAGCACCAGCTTGCTGTACGACAGCAGCACCGCCAGCTCCGGCCGGGTCAGACCCAGACCGCGCGCCTTGCGCTCGGCAAACTCCGCATCCGAGGGCAGGTACTCGATCTGGCGATCCAGCAGGCCCTGCGACTCCAGTGTCTGGATGAAGTGCTGCTTGGAGCCCAGACGCGGCGCGCTCATCCGCTCCATCAGGCTGATGGCCTGGTTCTGGCGGTAGTTGTCCACCAGCACCAGCCCGGCCAGCTCGTCGGTCATCTCCGCCAGCAGCTTGTTGCGCGCCGGCAGGGTGAGCTTCTTCAGCTTGACCTGCTCGTTGAGCAGGATCTTGATGTTGACCTCGCGGTCCGAGGTACCCACACCGGCCGAGTTGTCGATGAAGTCGGCGTTGAGGATCGCGCCTGCCTGTGCGGCCTCGATGCGGCCCAGCTGGGTCATACCCAGATTGCCGCCCTCGCCGATCACCTTGCAGCGCACGTCGCGACCGTCGATGCGCAGACCGTTGTTGCCACGGTCACCCACGTCGGCGTGACTCTCGGTGCTGGCCTTGATGTAGGTGCCGATGCCGCCGTTCCACAGCAGGTCGACCGGCGCCTTCAGGATGGCGCTCATCAACTCGTTCGGGCTCAACGCTTCAACCGACCCGTCGATGCCGAGCGCTTCCTTGACCTGCGGCGTCAGCGCGATGGACTTGGCGCTGCGCGGGAACACCCCGCCGCCTTCGCTGATCAGCTCACGCCTGTAGTCGTCCCAGCTGGAACCGGCGAGCTTGAACAAGCGCTGGCGTTCCTTGAACGAGGTCGCCGCCACCGGCGCCGGGTCCAGGAAGATGTGGCGGTGGTCAAACGCGGCGACCAGACGGATGTGCTTGGACAGCAGCATGCCGTTGCCGAACACGTCACCCGACATGTCGCCGATGCCGGCGGCGGTGAAGTCCTCCTTCTGGGTGTTCACGCCAAGGGCGCGGAAGTGGCGCTTGACCGACTCCCACGCGCCGCGCGCGGTGATGCCCATGCCCTTGTGGTCATAGCCGACCGATCCACCGGAGGCGAACGCATCGCCCATCCAGAAGTTGTGGTCGGCGGAGATCGCATTGGCGGTATCGGAGAAACGCGCAGTGCCCTTGTCGGCCGCGACCACCATGTAGGCATCGTCACCGTCGTGGCGCACGACGTTTTCCGGGTGCACGACCTTGCCGTCCACCAGATTGTCGGTGATGTCGAGCAGGCCGTTGATGAACATCTGATAGCAGGCGACGCCTTCGGCCTGCAGCGCCGCGCGATCCGCCGGCGGACGCTTGACGATGAAGCCGCCCTTGGCCCCGACCGGCACGATGATGGTGTTCTTGACCATCTGCGCCTTGACCAGCCCGAGCACCTCGGTGCGGAAGTCCTCCCGACGGTCCGACCAGCGCAAGCCGCCGCGGGCGACGGGACCGAAGCGCAGGTGGATACCTTCCACCCGCGGTCCGAACACGAAGATCTCGCGGTACGGACGCGGTTTGGGCAGATCGGGGACCAGTGCGGAGTCGAACTTGTAGGCGACATAGCCACACTCGGCGCCGCCGACGCCGTCCTGGTAGTAGCTGGTGCGCAGGGTGGCTTCGATCACGCTCATGAAGCTGCGCAGGATGCGGTCTTCGTCCAGGCTGGACACGCGGTCCAGCAGCGTCTTCAGCGCCGTGGT
This sequence comes from Lysobacter sp., assembly GCA_039930265.1. GTDB lineage: Bacteria > Pseudomonadota > Gammaproteobacteria > Xanthomonadales > Xanthomonadaceae > Novilysobacter. Next base: position 6,515 of record JBDSPO010000199.1, read on the forward strand.
GGCCGCCTCGATCTGGGTCTGGCGGTTGCTGCCGCGCGCGCTGACGACCGGTGCCAGCGCTGCCAGCACCGTCTCATCATCGCCGGCCAGGCGCTCGACCTGCTGCTGCAGCTGCTGCATGCCGGTCTGGATGTCGGCCTTGCTCTCCTTGCCGGTGCGCGGATCGAAGCGGGCCTCGAACAGCTCCACCAACAGGCGTGCCAGCACCGGGTAGCGCGCAAAGGTCTCCTCGACGTAGCTCTGGGAGAACGGCACGCCGACCTGGAGCAGGAACTTCGCATACGCCCGCAGCATCGAGACCTGACGCCAGGTCAACCCGGCGGCGAGGATGAGGCGGTTGAAGCCGTCGTTCTCGCTGTCACCGCGCCAGATGCGCGCGAACGCGTCCTCGAAGTTCTCGCGGATGGTTTCGATGTCGGCATCCGGACTGCCGGTTTCGACCTCGAAATCCTGGATGTAGACGACCTCGCCACCGGCCTGCAGCCGGTAGGGGTGCTCGGCGATCACCCGCAGCCCCATGTTTTCCATCATCGGCAACGCGTCCGACAACGAGATGTCGTCGAACTGGCGGTAGAACTTGAAGCGCAACCCGCCCGCTCCGGGGCGGCTGCGGTAGAAGCTGAGACGCAGGTCGTCGGGGCCTTCCAGCGCCGCGAGCTGCTCCACGTCCGCCGCCGCGACCGCCACCGATGCGTTCTCGATGTAACCCGCCGGCAGTGCCCCGCCAAAGGTGGCGGCCATGTCCAGGCCGCGCTCTTCGCCGTGGCGGTCCGCCAGCATGCGGGCGAGGTCTTCACGCCAGTCGCGCACGATTTCCGACAGCTCGGCCTCGATGGCGGCGTTGTCGACCTGCGGCATGCCGTCCACGCCGAACTCGCCGGGCTTGGGCCGCACCAGCACGTGCAACTGCGCCAGCGGCGAATCGCTCAGCAGGACGGTGGTATCGATGTGCTCGCCGCTCAAGGCGCGCTTGAGCATCGCCTCGATGCGCAGGCGCACGTCGGTGTTGAAACGCTCGCGGGGGATGTACACCAGACCGGAGAAGAAGCGGCCGAAGTGGTCGCGGCGCAGAAACAGCTTGCTGCGAACGCGCTCTTGCAGGCCGAGGATGCCGGTGGCCGTCTTCAGCAGTTCCTCACCGCTGGACTGGAACAGCTCGTCGCGCGGCAGCGTCTCCAGAATGTGGCGCAGCGCCTTGCCGCTGTGGCTGTCATCGGACAGGCCGGACTGGCGCATGACGTATTCGTGGCGCTCGCGCACCAGCGGGATGTCCCACGGGCGACGTGTGTACGCGCTTGAGGTGTACAGGCCGAGGAAGCGCTCCTCGCGCACCGGCTTGCCCTTGGCGTCGAAGCTCAACACGCCGATGTAGTCCATGTAGCCACGACGGTGCACGGTGGCACGGGCATTGGTCTTGGTCAGGATCAGCGCATCCACCGAGCCCGAATTGGGCATGCTGGTGGCGGCCAGCGAGGACAACGCGCGCGGACCGTGGGTGTCCTTGCCGCGCAGCAGGCCCATCCCGCTGTCCTTGACCGCGCGCAACACATCCTCGCCACCCTGGGCGACCACGTCGTACTCGCGGTAGCCGAGGAAGGTGAAATGCTCGTCGGCGACCCAGCGCAGGAACTCCTGGCCTTCCTTGCGGCTCTGGTCGTCGATGGGCAGGGTGCGGGTGGCCAGATCGTCGGCGACCTCGAGCATCCGGCCGCGCATCTCGCTCCAGTCGGCGACGATCGCACGGACGTCCTCCAGCACGGTGGTGAGCTTCTTGCTGATGCTGGCCATGGACTGCGTGGACTGGCGGTCGATCTCCAGGTGCATCAGCGATTCCGGTTGGCCCTCGCCGATGGCGACCAGCTTGCCGGCCTTGTCACGTTTCACCGGGACCACCGGATGACCGAGCACGTGAACGCTGATGTCCGCTTCGGCCAACGCCATGGAGACCGAGTCGACCAGGAACGGCATGTCGTCATTGACGATCTGCAGCACGGTGTGCGGCGACTCCCAGCCATGGCTCTCCAGGGTCGGGTTGAACAGGCGGATCTGCGCCTTGCCCGCCTTGCGCTGCAGGGTGAACTCCAGCATGTCGACCGCCAGCGCCGCCCAGCCTTCGGCCGAGTGCTGCGCCCATTCGTCTTCACCCATGCGCTCGTAGAACGCGCTGGCAAAGGCCTCGCCCTGCCCGTGCTGCGCCTTGGGCAGGCGCTTGCGCGCGGCGGCCAGGATCGGCGCCAGGGAGACGTCGCCGTCGCGTGCGACCGCGGCGGATCCGGCCTTGGCCGGGGTCACGCCGGTGGCAGCCTTGACGGTCTTCTTGGTGGCTTTCTTGGCGGTCGTGCGGGCGAGGGTTTTGCGTTCAGTGGTCATGCGAATGTAGCTTCCAATGCAGTGAGGCCCGCGTTTTCACGCGGGCCAAGGCTCAGGAGTTGACAGCCGCGAGGGGGCGGCTGGGGAGTGACGCGGTGCGCATGGTCAGCGCAGGCCGGTCTCGTTGCGGGCAATCACCAGCCGCTGGATCTCGCTGGTACCTTCATAGATCTCGGTAATCTTGGCGTCGCGGAAATAGCGCTCGATCGGGAGTTCCTTCGAGTAACCCATGCCGCCGTGGACCTGCAGCGCCTGATGGGTGATCCACATGGCCGCCTCCGAGGCGGTCAGCTTGGCGATCGCCGCCTCGTTGCTGAAACGGCCACCGTGCTTCTCGGTCTCGCCCTTCTGCCATGCCGCGCGCAGGGTCAGCAGCATCGAGGCGTCGAGCTTGCACTTCATGTCGGCGATCTTGGCCTGGGTCATCTGGAAGGCGCCGATCGGCTGGCCGAAGGCCTTGCGCTCACAGGCATATTCCAAAGTCGCCTCGTACGCCGCGCGGGCGATGCCGATAGCTTGGCTGGCGATGCCGATGCGGCCGGCGTCGAGCACGCTCATGGCGATCTTGAAACCCTCGCCTTCCGCGCCCAGCACTTCGTCGGCGTTGACCACGTAATCGGTGAACTCGATCTCGCAGGTCGCCGAGGCGCGGATGCCCATTTTCGGCTCGGTCTTGCCGCGATGGAAACCCTCACGACCGGTGTCGATCATGAAGGCGGTGATGCCGCGCGCGCCCTTGTCGACGTCAGTCATCGCAAACAGCACGATGTATTTGGCCACCGGCCCGGAGGTGATCCAGCTCTTCTTGCCGTTGATCACGTAGCTGCCGTCGTCCTTGCGGGTGGCCTTGCAGCGCATCGCGGTGGCGTCGGAGCCCGACTGCGGCTCGGTGAGCGCGAAGGCGCCGATCTCGCGGCCCTCGGCAATGGCCCGCACGTAGAGCTGCTTCTGCGCTTCGGTACCGAACTTCAGAATGCCGTTGCAGAACAGCGAGTTGTTGACCG
>JBDSPO010000200.1:0-8642 GCA_039930265.1 Lysobacter sp.
GCGCTCGCACGCCGGGTGCCGAACAACATCGCAAACACCGCCATCGCCATCGCGACATACAGCGCACTGTCCTGCCACGCCGGTGTGGCCAAGCCGGCGTCGCGCGCGGTCAACATCGCGAAACTCATGGCTACCGCCTTGAGCTGCAGCGCGATGTACGGAATCAGGCCCAGCGCAGCGACCAGGGTGACCGTTGCGGCCAACCAGGCGTCCTTCCCCAAGCGCGTCGCGATCAGGTCGGCGATGGAAGTGGCGTTGGTCTCGCGCGCCAGCCGCACCAGCTTGACCATGAAGCTGACCGCCAACGCATACAGGAGAATCGCGCCCAGGAAGGTCGGGGGCAACGGCCAGCCATAGCGAGCAGCCTGGGTCACCGTGCCGTAGAACGTCCACGAGGTGCAGTGGACTGCCAACGACAGCGCATAGACGTGTCGCCAATGGCGCGCAAACAGCGCGGGACGGCGCTCCGCATACAGCGCCGCGCCAAACATCAGTCCGAGCCAGGCCAGGCTTGCGAGGGCGACAGGAGCGAAGCTCAGCATCGGGCGAGCATACCGCGATGCGGTGGGCCCGCAGCAGCGTTCCCGGTCGCGCGGCTCAAGCTCGGCAGTGGGGACGCCAAAGCATCCCTGGCGTCAGCTCGCGACGGGACCGGCAACCGCAGTCACCGTCATCCCTGCCTGCGTCGCCAACTCGACGAAACCGGGGAACGACGTGGCGACGTTGGCAATATCCTGGATCCGCACCTCGCCTTCGGCCACCTGCGCTGCGACCGCGAAGCTCATCGCAATGCGATGGTCATCGTGGCTGTCCACCGTGCCGCTGCCAAAGCGACCGCCCTCGATCACCGCGCCGTCCGGCGTTTCCTCGACGGAGATACCAAGCGTGCGCAGTCCCACGGCCATGGTCGCGATGCGATCGGACTCCTTGACCCGCAACTCGGCCGCGTCGCTGACCACGGTGCGGCCCGTCGCGCAGGCCGCCGCAATGAACAGCGCCGGAAACTCGTCGATCATGTCGGGCACCAGTGCCGGGGGCACGTCGATGCCGCGCAGAGCGGCATGCCGCACCACCAGATCGGCCACCGGCTCGCCGCCGTCATCGCGCGTGTTCTCCTCGCGGATATCTGCGCCCATCAGGCGCAAGGCCTGCAACAGCCCGGTGCGACGCGGATTCATGCCGACCGCTTGCAGGCGCAGCTCCGACCCGGGGATCACGGTGGCGGCGACGATGAAAAACGCGGCCGAGGAAAAGTCCGCCGGCACGTCCACCCGGGTGGCCACCAACCGGTTTCCGCCGCGCAGGCGGGCAAACCCGGGGCGGTACTCGATCGGCCAACCAAACGTGGCCAGCATCCGCTCGGTGTAGTCACGGGTCGGATGCGGCTCGCGCACCACGGTTTCGCCCTCGGCATACAGGCCCGCCAACAGCACCGCGGATTTGACCTGCGCGCTGGCGACGGGCAACCGATAGTCGATCCCCTGCAGCCCGCTGCTGGCGTGCAGTCGCAGTGGCGGCGTGCCGGCCGGACCGGTGTCGATGCGCGCACCCATTGCCGTCAGCGGATCGGTAACGCGACGCATCGGCCGCCGGGTCAGCGACGCGTCGCCAACCAGCACACTGTCGAACGCCTGACCGGCCAATACGCCGGCCAGCAGGCGCATGCCGGTACCGGCGTTGCCGCAGTCCAGCGTCTCCGCAGAACCCCGCAGTCCGTGCAGGCCGACGCCATGGACGACGCACACCGTCGGTGCCGGCGTCTCGATGCGTACGCCCAGTTGGCGGAAAATACGTGCCGTGGCGCGGGTGTCCTCGCCTTCCAGAAAACCGTGGATCTCGGTGGTACCTTCGGCCAAAGCGCCCAGCATTACCGCGCGGTGGGAGACCGACTTGTCGCCGGGCAATCGCACGCTGCCGCGCAATCCGCGCCCCGCAGCCGCCCGCCAATCCTGCCGCACCGCTGCGCTCACGTGATGGCGACCGGGTAGGAGCCGAGCACGCGCACCTGCTCGGCGAACTCGTCCACCTCGGCGAGTGCAAGGCGCATCGCGTCCTGCTCGATATGGCCGCCGACGTCGACAAAGAAGGCGTATTGCCAAGGGCCGCCGTGACCGGGGCGCGATTCGATCCGGTTCATGCTCAGACCATGCCGTGCAAACGGGGCAAGCACCTGGAACAGCGCACCCGGCTGATCCTTGATGAAGATCAGCAACGAGGTGCGATCGTTGCCCGAGGCCGGGAACAGCTCGCGCCCCAGCACCAGGAAGCGGGTGGTGTTGTCGGGGCGGTCCTCGATCGGACCGGCCACCGACTTCAGGCCGTACACGCTGGCGGCATTCAAGCCGGCAATGGCCGCCGCATCATCGGCGTTGCGGGCACGGCGCGCCGCCTCGGCGTTGCTGGACAGCGGGACCTTTTCCGCATTGGGCAGATGCTGCCGCAACCACGCCTTGCACTGGGCAAACGACTGCGGGTGCGAGTAGACCCGCTCGATATCCTCGAATCGGCCGCTGCGTGACAGCAGGTGCTGGTGGACGCGCAGTTCGACCTCGCCGCAGATCTTCACGTCGGTGCCCAGGAACGTATCCAGGGTCGACTGGATGGTGCCCTGGGTGGAATTCTCCACCGGCACCACGCCAAAGTCGGCATCGCCGGACTCCACTTCGCCGAACACCTCCTCGATGCTGCCCAGCGGCAGGCCGAGGATGGAATGGCCGAAGTGCTTGTACACCGCCTGCTGGGAGTGGGTCCCTTCCGGCCCGAGGTAACCGATCTTGAGCGGTTCCTGCTGGGCAAGGCAGGCGGACATGATCTCGCGAAACACGCGCACCAAAACCGCGCCCTCCAGCGGGCCGTCATTGCGATCGACGACGCGGCGCAGTACCTGCGCTTCGCGCTCGGGCCGGTAGTAGTCGATCGCTGCGGCCAACGGGCCTTTGGCCTTGCCGATCTGACTGGCAAAGCGCGCGCGCTCGGCAATCAGCTCCTGAATGCTGCGGTCGATGCCATCGACCCGCTCACGCAGTTCGGCCAGCTGGGGCGCAGGTGGCTTCTTGGGCACCGCGTGGCCCACGGCAGCCTTGCGGGTGCCGCCAGCGGGTTTCGCGCCTTCCACTGACTTGGTGACCGATGCCGCCTTACGGACTGTTTTCGTCACCGTTGCTGCCTTGGGTTCTTTTGCGACCTTCGAAGACTTGTCCGTCTTCGTCGGCGTTGCGGACGGCTTCGAACGGTCGGAGCTGGCGCGGCTGCCCGGTTTCGGCGCACCGTCGTCACCGGAAGCCTCAGCCCACGCCCGGATTCCCGGCTTCGCCGGTTTCTTGCGGGTGCCAGTCATCAGCCGTTCCTCTGCTGGAAGTCGGCCATGAAGTCCGCGAGCGCCTGCGCGCCCGCCACCGGCATGGCGTTGTAGATCGACGCACGCATGCCACCGAGGACGCGGTGTCCTTTCAGAGAAATCAAACCGGCTCCTTTGGCCTCGCTCAGGAAGTGCGCGTCCAGTGCATCGTCGTGCAGTGAGAAAACCACGTTCATCCGCGACCGCGCGTCCAATGCCACCGCGTTTCGATAGAAGCCGCCGGATCCGTCGATGGCCGTGTACAGCAGTTCCGACTTGCGTTTGTTGCGGCGTGCAAACTCTTCCACCCCGCCTTCGGCGAGCATCCACTGGAATACCAGACCGGCCAGGTACCAGTTGAAAGTGGGAGGCGTGTTGAGCATCGAACCGGCCCGCTCGTGAGCCGCGTAGTCGAGGATCGGCGCACGCGCCTGCCCGGTCCGCGTGAGCAGGTCGCGGCGCACGATGACCACCGTCAGACCCACCGGGCCGAGGTTCTTCTGGGCGCCGGCGTAGATCACCCCGAAGCGGGAAATATCCAGCGGCGCGGACGCGATGCTGGAGCTGAAGTCGCCGATCAGCGGCACGTCGCCAACGTCCGGGATATCGGCGAACTCCACGCCGTGGATGGTCTCGTTGGCGGTGTAATGCACGAACGCCGCATCGGGCGACAGCGACCACGTATCACGCGCGGGTAGCTCGCGGTACCCGCCGGGCGCGGTATCGGCAACGACGCGCACATTCACGTAAGGCTGCGCCTGCTGGACGGCGGTCGCCCCCCAATGCCCGGTCAGTACGTAATCGGCCGCTTGCCCCGCGGCGGCAAAATTCAACGGGATCAGCGCCTGCTGGGTCGTCGCGCCGCCCTGCAGGAACAGCACGGCGTAGCCATCGGGAACCGACAGCAGCGCACGCAGATCCGCCTCCGCCTGCTCTGCCGCATGGATGAACTCCGGCCCGCGATGGCTCAACTCCATCACCGAGGCGCCCGCGCCGTTCCAGTTCAGGAGTTCATCGCGGGCCTGCTGCAGGACGGCTTCCGGCAGCGCTGCAGGGCCTGCGCTGAAGTTGTACGGACGGGACATGGACACATTCCAGTGAGACGTGGCCTCCACGGTATGCCGCACTGCAGCACGATGTAAAGGCCGCGGCGCTACGCCGGCTCAGCGCGCTCCGTAAAGCAGCAGCAACGCCAATGCGACCGCCAGCAGCACGGCCGCCAGCAGCAGCCAAGGCAGCCGGCGAAGCGAGGTGACCAGCGGGGAGCGCACGGGAGCCGGAACCACGTCTGGAGCCGCGGTTGCAATGCTGGGGGACCCAATCTCCTCCACGCCGTGCATCACCTGGGGCGATTCCAGCACGAAGCGATGGTTCGCCCCGAACACGACCTGGTCCCCGGGCAGCAACAGGCCGTCCGCGACGCGGTGGCCATTGACCGCTACCGATGCACCCGTTTCCAGTGACTGCAGGCGAATGCCCTTGGCGTGCGGTTCCAGCAGCGAATGCCGATCGGCGATATCCGCCTCGTTGATGCACAACACCGCGTCAGCGGCACTGCCCACCGTGCACTCCGCATCAAGATCGAAACAACGACCGTGGTGGGGACCGCCCAACGCACGCAGCACCATCCTCCGCTTGGCCAGCCCCGCCACGGGCTCGCGCGCCACCGGTTGCGGACGTACCCCGACCAGCAACAGGTCCATCCCGTCCATATGGAGCGCGTCTCCGGCTCGCAACATGGCCATTCGACGCACCGGCCGCCCGTTGACGTGCAGGCCGTGCGCGTGTTCCCGCAATTGCAACCAGACACCCCGCCGGTCGATCGACACCTGCAGGCGCGTGTCCTGCGGCTGATCGACCAGGCAAGGCCGGCCGTCACCGTCCTGCCCCACAGCATGCACGCCCGGCCCGAGCACCAGGTCGTCACGCTCGCCATTGGGAAATCGCAGTCTTAGGGTATTCACTCCGTCAAAATCTACCATGCGGCAGCGTCTTCGCGTACCGTTCTGGCCCGCGTGCGGGACCGACAGAATCCGTCACCGCGTGCCTCCATATTCCCGGCGCATCCAGGAGATCCGCATGTCCGACATCGACATCCACCACCCGCACACAATGCCGCCCGGGGAAGCCCGCACCGCCGTGCAGGAGATCGCTGACAAGTTGACCGAACGCTTCGGGGTTGCGTGTCGCTGGGACCTTGACACCCTGCACTTCGACCGGACCGGCATCCAGGGCCAGATCTCTCTGCTTCCCTCGCACCTGCACGTCACTGCCGTCCTGGGCTTCCTGTTTGCAGCGATGCGCGGCCCGATCGAGGCGGAGCTGCGCCGCGTTTTGGACAAGAGGTTCAGCTGAGGGAAGGGGTCGCGGCGTATATTGGACGGCTGTTTACACCCCGCTGACCCGCTGCCGCCACGAGCCTGCAATGCCGATTGCTTCGCCGATGATCACCGCACTGTTGATTGCCCTCGTGCTGGGTACCGCTGGCAGCGCATGGTTGTGGCTTGTCCACAGCCGCAAACTGGTCACCAGTTATGGCCTGAAGACCTTGGCGGCGATGCGCTGGCGTGAGTCATCGCGTTTCGTGATCGAGGCGCTTGAAGCGCAGGGGTTCTCCGCCAGCCGGTTGTCACCGGATGCAGCTCGCGGACAGAACGCCGACCTGCTGTTGAATCGGGGCGATCAGACATGGTTGCTGAGCTTCAAGCAGGGCGTGGACTACCGGGTGGACCTCAAAATGGTCAGCCAGATCGCCGCGGCGGTCCGTGACAGCAATGCCAGTGGCGGCATCATCGCGACTCTGGGGACGATCCAGAGTGATGTCCGCAAGCATCCGCAGGGCGTCGAGCTGATCGACGGCGCCACCCTGTGGCCGTTGATCAGCCCCCTTCTGCCGCCGAGCCTGCACTCCGATCTGATGGTTCGCGCGCGCAGGCGGACCGTGCGTTCCACCGGAGTGGTGTGGGCGGCCGCCCTCCTGCTTGGGCTGGTGGCCTCGCTGCTGATCCCGGATGCGGTCATCGATCCCACCGGCAGCATGCCCGATGGCAGCGCGGCGACCACGGCGCCGGCGTCAGCTGCGCCTGGTGAGGCGGTCGAACCGACAGCCGGAATGAACCTGCCGGTGGTGTCCAGCATTCAAGAGCAACGACGCGATATCGTCCGGGCCGTTGGCGCCCTGCCCGGCATTGAACGCGCGTCATGGGCTACGCAGTCGACGCTGGTTGCGCTGGTCCGCGAGGATGCCAGCCAGACGCAGGTCGACGGTATCTGCAAAGTGCTGGCGCCGTACGACGAGCTGCGCTATTCGCGGGTGCAGTTGCAGCCACCGCCCAGCAGCAAGGTGCCGGTGCGTTTCCTGCAGTGTTCCGGAAACTGAATCCGCGGACGTTCTTCAGGCCGTCAGCCCCGCAGCACCCATGACCAGTTTCAAGGCGTAAGCAATCACTGCCAGCGCCGCGACGCTCCCGGCCCAGAGCAGCACCAGCCATCCCAGCCGCTTCCAAAGCGGATGCGCGGCCGGTGGCGGCGCCTGATCGCCCCGCATCAGTGGTAGCCCTCCCCCGCGCGCACCTTGCCCCGGAAGACCCAGTACGCCATCCCCGTGTAGCCCAGAATGATGGGGATGATCAGCAGCGCGCCCACCAGCGTGAACCCGAGACTCTGCGGCGGCCCAGCCGCCTGCCAGAAGCTGATGTCCGGTGGCAGGATATTCGGCCAGATGCTGATTCCGAGCCCGCTGTAGCCCAGGAACACCAGCGCCAGTGTCAGCAGGAACGGCGAGGTGTGCGACTCACCCCGCAGAGCGCGCAACAGCCACGCCATCACGGCGCCGACCAGCAGTGGAACCGGCGCGAAGAAATACAGGTTCGGCAGGGTGAACCACCGAGCGGCAATGGCCGGATTCGCTGCCGCGGTCCACACGCTGACGATCACGATGGCGCCCAGCAATGCCCAGACCCAATGTCGCGTTCGCAGGCGCAGATCGTCGTGCAGCCGGCCTTCGGTCTTGATCAGCAGCCAGGTGCTGCCCAGCAGCATGTAGGCGACCACGAGTCCGACACCGGTGAACATCGAAAACGGGGTGAACCAGTCGAACGCACCGCCGACAAAGCGGTCACCGTCCATCGCGAAACCGTTGATGAAGGCGCCCAGCACGACGCCCTGGCAAAAGGTCGCGCCGTAGGATCCGGCAATGAAGGCGAGGTCCCACATGCGCTCCTTGCCCACGTCGACCTTGAAGCGGAACTCGAACGCCACACCGCGGAAAATCAAGGCGACCAGCATCAGTACCAACGGCAGATACAGTGCGCTGAGCACGACCGCGTACGCCAACGGAAATGCGGCAAGCAACCCCGCACCTCCCAGCACCAGCCAGGTCTCATTGCCATCCCAGACCGGGGCAACGGTCGTCATCATGACGTCGCGGTCGTGTTTCTCCGGGAAGAAGGGAAACAGCATTCCGATACCCAGATCGAAGCCGTCCATGACCACGTACATCATGATCGCGAAGATGATGATGACGCCCCAGATCAGCGGCAGGTCGATACCCATCAAAGCGTTCCTCCATCCCTGACCGGGGCGCTTTCCGGTGGCGTCTCGGCCGCCGACATCGGCCGACCCGGGTGATGCACGCGCCCCGGCCCGCCATCCGGTGGAGCATCCCCGTCACCGGGCTCCGGTCCTCTGCCGATTATGCGCAGGATGTAGACCGTTCCTGCACCGAACACGGCGAAATACACCACCACAAAAATCGCCAGCGTCGCGCCGACCTGCGCCACGCTGTGGGCGGAGACCGCGTCGGAGGTTCTCAGCAGCCCGTGCACCACCCACGGTTGGCGACCGATCTCGGTGGTCATCCAACCTGCCAGGATCGCGATCAGGCCAGCAGGACCCATCAACAGCGCGAAGCGCATCAGCAGGCGGGAACTGTGCAGCGTGCCGCGCAGCCGGCTCCAACCGCCCAACAGCCCGAGCAGGATCATCAGCACGCCCAAGCCGACCATCACCCGGAACGTCCAGAACACCACCGTTGCGTTGGGCCGGTCCTCGGGCGCGAACTCCTTCAGCCCAGCGAACTGGCCGTCCCAGCTGTGGGTGAGAATCAGACTGCCAAGACGCGGTATCTCGACCGCGTAACGGTTGCGCTCCCCGGCCATGTCGGGAATCGCAAACAGGGTCAAGGGCACGCCCTGGCCCGGCTCGTTCTCCCAATGGCCTTCCAGCGCAGCGATTTTTGCCGGCTGATGCGCAAGCGTGTTGAGGCCATGATAGTCACCGATCACCGCCTGCAGCGGCGCGGTCA
>JBDSPO010000201.1:0-4082 GCA_039930265.1 Lysobacter sp.
CCGGTATCCATGATCTTGTGCTTGCCCGTGTAGAACGGGTGCGAGGCCGACGAGATGTCGATCTTGATCAGCGGATACTCGTTGCCGTCTTCCCATTTCACCGACTCCTTGCTGCCAAGGGTCGAGCGGGTAAGGAACTGGAAGTCGCTGGTCACGTCCTGGAACACGACTTCGCGGTATTCGGGATGGATGCCGGCTTTCATTGGCACTCACCAATCTATGCGGAGGGAAGCTGGCAATGATAGCGGGCAATGCCGCTGTCGTGCAAGCCGCCCTTTCACTTCGCTGCCAGCGCGGCCTTTACGCGGCGCTGGAACCGTAACCGGTTGTAGCGCAGCAGGATGGACGCATTGCCGCCATCGTTGGCCTGCTCCACACGCCAGTCGACTACCGTGGCCCCACGCGAATGGCGCCCTTCCGTTTCCACCAGCAAGCCGCGGCGGGTCATTTCCAGCGCGCCGGCGGGCTCCAGCGCGTGCGCCATCGCCAGTGCGTCGGCGGCATACCAGTCGTCGCCGCGGCGATCCACCGACCATTCGCGGGTATTGCGGGAGATGGCATCGAAGAACCGCGCACGCGCGCTGTCGGCCGCCAGCCACTCGACGACCTCGCCATGCGGCAGACCGTGGGCAATCGTCGCCTCCCAGTCCACCAGCTCGAATTCCGGGAAGGACGACAGCACGATATGGGCGGCTTCCGGGTCGAACCCGATGTTGAATTCGGCAGCGGCGGTCATGTTGCCGTGACCGGTGACCGCGCCGCCCATCACCACCAGCCGGGCGATGCGGGACGGCAGGCTCGGATCCAGTTTGAGCGCAACGGCAAGATTGGTCAGCGGACCCAGGGCCACCAGCAGCAATCTGCCGGCGTGCGCATGCGACAGGCGCAGGATCGCCAGCGCGGCATGTTCGGCTTCCACGGTCCGCAGCGAAGGAGGATGGCCGGCATCACCCAGTCCGTCCTGGCCGTGGACATACGCCGCATCAACTGCGGAATGCAGCAGTGGCGAGGCGCAACCGGCGAAGACCGGCGTGTCCACTCCCACCACGTCACAGATCTTCAGTGCGTTGGCGACCGTATGGACGAGGCCGACATTGCCGGCAGCGATCGTGAGACCGACCACCTCGTGGTGCGGATCGTTGAACGCCATCAAAAGCGCGAGCGCGTCGTCGACGCCGGGGTCGGTGTCGATCAGAAGGGGAATGCGGGCATCAGTCATGGGCAGGCTTCGTTTTATTGGAGGACGTGGCGTCCGTGCGGTGCGCCTGGTAGCCGCCGAAGCTGCCCGCCGCACCGGGGAAGACCACCGGGCTTTCGGCGCCGTCGGCGGAGACCGCTGCGACACCGAAGAAATAGTTGTCGATGACCACGTTCTTCAACGTATACGCATCAACGTTGCCGACGTAGCGGCTGTGGGACCACTGCGGTTCGGTGGTCAGACGCCAGTACAGCTTGTAGCCGGCCAGGTTGGGCGCCTGCGCGGCAGGCGGGCGCAACCAGCGCAGCGTGGTATCGGCGCTGACCGCACCTTCGATCCCGACCTCCGCCGGCGGCGGAGGCGCACCTGCCAAGCCCGCCAGTGTCACGGCGTTCAATGCGGTCAGTTTGGCGGCGTAAGCGAAGTCGACCCCGTCGATGGTGTCACCGTAGACAACACCTGCCTCGGTCCGCAGGTCCTGATGCTGGCGGTCGTAGTGCTCGTTGGTTTCCATGACTCGCACGGCCGGCACGCCGATGTCGTTGAACGGCCGATGATGGCCTCCGCGTCCGAAGCGGTCCAGACGGTAGACCATCATCACGTCGAGGTTGGGCACATACAGGTCAGCCATGCGGTCGATGTAGCGCGCCAGATTGCGGGAAGGCGAGTCGACCTCGCCGCCGGTGAAGCGCCGCGCGGTGGCCTCCGCGGCGGTCTCATCGAAACGCGTCCCTTCGGCGAACACCCGCGCGGTGGTGTTGTCGATCACCCCGCTGAGCCCGGCGACGTTGCCGATCATGTCGTTGTTGAGGACCGCCTCGATCCGCCAGCCATTATCGAGCGCGTGTTGGGCCAGGATCTTGCCGCCGAACAGCCCCTGCTCCTCGCCGGCCAGCGCGGCGTAGACGATGGAACCGGAGAATCTGTGTTTGGACAGCAGCCGGGCCGCTTCCAGCGTGCCGGCGATACCGGACGCATTGTCGTTGGCGCCGGGCGCGTCCGATGTGGCATTCATGACATCGGACACCCGCGAATCGATGTCACCGCTCATGATCACGTAACGGCCGGGATCGCTGCTGCCGCGCTGGATGGCGATCACGCTGGCGACCTCGACCGGATTGGGAATGCGGGTTTCCCCCGACACCACCGCGCTGACATAGCTGATCTCAAGACAGCCGCCGCACTGCGCGGAGATACGCTCGAACTCGGCCTTGATCCAGCGCCGCGCCGCGCCGATGCCGCGGGTGTCGGAGACCGTATCGGAAAGGGTATGGCGGGTACCGAATCCGACGAGGGTGCGGATATCCGCCTCGATCCTCGCCGCCGACGGCGCGGTGCCGATCTGCTCCAGTTGCGGCTGGGTGGCCGGCGGCACCGGCGCGGGCGGCGCGGCAACCGCGGTGACGGGCAGGCACAGCAGCAGGGCGGAAATCGGGGTCAACCGCATGCGGGGTTCTCGGTAGCGGAAACGGCAGAGGGGCAACGGGCCGGCAGGCGAACACCCGGACCGCGGTGAATCACCATAACGCTGATTGCGGTGGTCCGGAATGCCGCTCAGGCGCCCGCATACCGCACGGCAGTGCCGATCCAGCGCGCGACAATACGCTCGACCCGCTGCGGCGACTCGCTTAGCAGCCGCTCGGCCAGGGCGTGCACCTGCGGGAGCAGATCGGCGTCGCGGACCAGGTCGGCGAGGCGGAACTCGGCCAGTCCGGTCTGCCGCGTTCCCAGCAATTCGCCCGGTCCACGGAGCTCCAGGTCCTTCTCGGCGATGACGAACCCGTCGTTGGTCGCGCGCATGGTTTCCAGCCGCTGGCGTGCCAGCAGTGACAGCGGCGAGCGATACATCAGCACGCAGCTGGAGGCCTCATTGCCGCGTCCGACCCGCCCGCGCAGCTGGTGCAGCTGCGCCAGCCCGAGCCGCTCGGCGTTCTCGATGATCATCAGTGATGCATTCGGCACGTCCACGCCGACCTCGATCACGGTGGTCGCGACGAGCAGGTCGATGTCGCCCGCCTTGAAGCCCGCCATGGTTGCCTGCTTCTCCGCGGGCCGCATCCGCCCGTGCACCAGCCCGACCCGCAGATTCGGCAGCTGGGTCGCCAACGCCTCGAAGGTGGTCTGCGCCGCCTGGGCTTCGATCTTCATCGTCGCACCGGGCTTGGCACCCTCCTCGGGCTCATCGATCAGTGTGCAGACCCAGTAGGCCTGCCGACCCTGCGCGCACGCGGCGCGAATCCGCTCGACCAGTTCCGGGCGCCGCTCGCTGGCCAGTACCACCGTCTGCACCGGCGTGCGACCGGGTGGCAGCTCGTCGATGGAGGACACGTCCAGGTCCGCATAGGCCGACATGGCGAGCGTGCGCGGGATAGGCGTGGCGGTCATCACCAACTGGTGCGGCACCATTCCGGCATTGCCTCCGCTCCCCCCGCCTTTGTCGCGAAGTGCAAGACGCTGGTGCACGCCAAAGCGGTGTTGCTCATCGATGATCGCCAGCGCGAGGTCATGGAAGACCACGCTCTCCTGCATCACCGCGTGGGTGCCGACGACCACGCGGGCCGCGCCGGAGGCAACGTCGGTTAGCGCTTTTTGACGGGCTTTGCCGGTGACCTTGCCCGCCAGCCAGGCGACCGGAACGTCCAAGGGCTCGAACCAGACGCGAAGGTTGGCCAAGTGCTGCTCGGCGAGCAGTTCTGTGGGCGCCATCAGCGCCGCCTGCCGTCCGCTGGCCACCGCGATCAGTGCCGCCATCGCCGCCACCACGGTCTTGCCCGACCCCACGTCCCCCTGCACCAGTCGCAGCATCGGCGACGGCCGGGCGAGATCGGCGCGAATCTCCTCGAACACACGCTGCTGGGCGCCGGTAAGCGCGAACGGAAGCTGT
>JBDSPO010000202.1:0-12439 GCA_039930265.1 Lysobacter sp.
TCGCTGCGCGGCCTTTCTGTTTGCGGCGGTGGCCGGCGGCTTACGGCCGACGGGCCAATGCCTCTTCGTCCTTGGCTTTGGGCAACAGGTCCTGCTTGGTGACCCGCAGCGCGCCGACGGTCAACAGAGGCGATGCCACGAAGATCGAGGACAGGGTGCCGATCACCACGCCGATCATCATCGCCTCGGCCATTCCGCGCAGCGAGCCGCCGCCATACAGGTACAAGGCGAGCACGGTCAGGAACGACACCACCGAGGTGATGATCGTACGCGACAGGGTCTGGTTGATCGACGCGTTGATCACGCTCGCCGGGTCGGTCCGCATCGTGCGGAAGTTATCGCGGATGCGATCGAACACCACGATCGTGTCATTGATCGAGAAGCCCAGCACGGACAGCACACCGGCCAGCACGGTCAGGTCGAACTCGTGGCCGGTGACGGCGAACCAGCCCAGCACGATCAACGAATCCTGCAGGGACGTCAGCACCGCGGCGATCGCGAACTTCCGCTCGAACCGGGTTGAAATGTAGACCAGGAAACCAACCACGACAAAGATCAGTGCCCAGATGCCGTTGAGGGCGAGCTCCTTGCCGACCTGGGGGCCGACAAAGTCGCTGCGCATGACCGTGCCGGGATTGTCGGCGGTCGAGACGGCATCGGTGATC
This sequence comes from Lysobacter sp., assembly GCA_039930265.1. GTDB lineage: Bacteria > Pseudomonadota > Gammaproteobacteria > Xanthomonadales > Xanthomonadaceae > Novilysobacter. Next base: position 666 of record JBDSPO010000202.1, read on the forward strand.
TGCTTGGCGGTGCGGTCGTTGGTCTCAAGATCGCCGCCGGCACCCTCGTCGCCCGACTGCAGGCGCACCAGCAGATCATTGCCGGAACCGAAGGTCAGCACCTCGGCGCTCCCGTAGCCCGCGTCATCCAAACGCTTGCGCGCCTCATTGACGTCTACGGGACGCTCGAAGCGCAGCTCGGTGACCGTGCCACCGGTGAAGTCCAGCGCGAAGTTGAAGCCGTTGAATGCGATCGCGCCGACCGACACAACCAGCAGGAGGATGGAGAGGATGAACGACCCGCTGCGCATGCGCAGGAAGTCGATCTTCGGCTCGTTCGGGATTAGGGTGAATGGCTTCATGATCGGTTCCTGCGGTCAGATCGCGATGGACTGGAGCTTGCGGCGACTGCCGTAGATCAGCGTGGCCAGCGCGCGCGAAGCCGATACCGCGGTGTACATCGAGGTGACGATGCCCACGATCAACGCGACGGCGAAGCCCTTTACCGGACCGGTGCCGAAGGCGAACATCGCCACGCCGGCCAGCACGGTGGTGATATTGGCGTCCATGATCGTGCCGGTCGCCTTCTCGTAGCCGATCGCGATGGCCGACTTTGGTGGCATCCCGTCGCGGAGCTCCTCGCGTATCCGCTCATTGATCAGCACGTTGGCATCCACCGACAGGCCCACGGTCAAGGCGATACCGGCCAAGCCGGGCAGCGTCATCGTGAAGCCGAACAGCGACATGATCGCCACCAGCATCAGGATATTCAGCAGCAGCGCGACGCAGGTGATGACGCCGAACATGCGGTAATAAACCAGGAAAAATATCAGCGCAAACGCAAACGAGAACACGACCGCCTTCAGACCACGCTCGATGTTCTCGCGTCCCAGACTGGGACCGACGATGCGCTCCTCGACGAAGTCCATCGGCGCGGCGAGCGAACCGGAGCGCAGCAGCAGTGCGAGATCGGCCGCTTCCTTGGCACTGTCCAGACCGGTGGTCTGGAATTCCTTGCCGAACACACCATTGATGTTGGCCACCGAGATCACTTCCTCGCTGACCTTGGTGCTGCGGACCTCTTTGCCATCGACCATCCGCACCTGCGGAATACGCTCGATGTAGACCACTGCCATCGGCTTGCCGACATTGCCACTGGTGAAGTCGAACATGCGCTGGCCGCCGGCACTGTCCAGCCGGACCGATACTGCCGGCGTGCCGGACTGCGGGTCCAGCCCGGAGGTCGCACCCACGAGCTGGTCACCGGAGGCGATCACGCGCTTGTTCAGCAGGATCGGCACCGGCTTGCCATCGATACCCAGGTCGCGGCGGTAATAAATTTTGGCCTGCGGCGGCACATTGCCGGAGGTGACCGCGTCATAGGCATCGCCCTCGACCACGGCGCGGTACTCCAGTGTCGCGGTCGCCCCGATGACGCGCTTCGCCTGGGCGGTGTCTTGCACGCCCGGCAATTCGACCACGATGCGGTCGTTGCCTTGGCGCTGGATCAATGGTTCGGCCACGCCCAGTGCGTTGATGCGATTGCGCAGGGTGCCGAGGTTCTGGTTCAGCGCGTCGGTCATCATCCGCTGCATTTCCGCTTCGGGAATCTGCAGCGTCAGGGTCTGGCCACTGGTATCCAGTCGCAGTGCGGGCTGGCTGACGAGGATCTTCGTGCGCGCGGCATCGGCATCGGCAGCGTCCAGCAGGCGCACGGCGATCGAGTTGTCCGGGCGCCGGGTGACCGACTCATACCGCACGCGGCTGTCGCGCAGCACCACGCGCACGTCTTCGACCACCGCGTCCAGATGCTTGTCGATCGCGGCCTTCTGGTCCACCTGCATCAGGAAGTGCACACCACCCTGCAGATCGAGGCCAAGCAGCATGCCGCTGGCGCCGATGCGGTCCAGCCACGAGGGAACCGTGGAGGCCAGGTTGAGCGCAGTGACGTAATCGTTGCCGAGCACCGGGGCGAGCGCCGCGGCGGCCTTGGACTGGTCCTCGGTACCGGTCAAGCGCACCAGCAGGTTGTCGCCGTCAATGGCGACCTGCTTGGTCGCAATCCCGGCCTGGGTCAATGACTCCGACACGCGCGTGACCAGCGCCTGGTCGATCGGCGCCCCGCGGTTGGCGGTGACCTGGACCGAGGGATCCTTCTGGTACAGGTTCGGCAACGCGTAGATGGTGCTGAACAGAATGGCCAGCACCAGGACGACGTATTTCCAGCGCGCGTATGTGAGCATCGATTACCCCTGCGGCGGCCGGACGGCTGCCCCTGCATCAAGAAAAGTGGTGGCGGACGCTCAGGCGGACTTCAAGGTGCCCTTGGGCAGCACGTTGGCGATCGAACCGCGCTGGACCCGGACGCGCACGTTGTCGGCGATTTCCACCGTGACGAAGTTCTCGCCCAGTTCCGTCACCACGCCGGCCACGCCGCCGTTGGTCAGCACTTCGTCGCCCTTGTTCAACTGGCCAAGCATCGCCTTGTGTTCCTTGGCGCGCTTCATCTGCGGGCGGATCATCAGGAAATACATCACGCCGATCAGCAGGACCGGAAACAGCAGGGACATCCCCAGTCCGCCCTGCGCGGCGGCAGTCTGGGCGTGGGCGGGAGCGATCACGAGATCAAGCAGGTTCATGTCGGTATTCCGTGGTGACGAAAATTAGCCGCAGATTATGTCATGGCTGGCTGGCGACGAGGCACCCGCCCAACAGCAACGCGGCGGCGCTATTGCGTTCGCGCCGCATAGAAGGACTCCCGGAACGCGGCAAAGGTTCCCTGCGCGATGGCGTCGCGCAGCTGCGCCATGAGTCGCTGGTAGTAACGCAGGTTGTGCGCGGTGCCCAGCATCGGCCCGAGCATCTCGTTGCAGCGGTCCAGATGACGCAGATAACTGCGGGTGAAACCTCCCGCGCACGCCACGCAGTCGCAGCCTTCCTCGATCGGCCGCAGATCGGTCTGATATTGCGCGTTGCGGATCCGCACGGTGCCGGTGGACGTGAAGAAATGCCCGTTGCGCGCATTGCGGGTCGGCATCACACAGTCGAACATGTCGATACCGCGGGCGACTCCCTCCACCAGATCCTCCGGGCGCCCCACTCCCATCAGGTAGCGCGGCCGGTCCTGTGGCAACTGCGGGCAGGTGTGCTCAAGCATCGCGTTGCGCTCATGCTCCGGCTCGCCCACCGCCAGCCCGCCAATCGCGTAGCCGTCGAAGCCGATCCCGGTGAGCCCCGCCGCCGAGCGGGTGCGAAGCTCATGGTGCACGCCGCCCTGGACAATGCCGAAGAGCGCCGCATCGTTTCCTTCATGCGCCTTGCGCGAGCGCTCCGCCCAGCGCAGGCTGAGCTCCATCGACTGGCGCGCGACTTCCTCGGTGGCCGGATACGGCGTGCACTCGTCGAAGATCATCACCACGTCGGAGCCAAGCACCCTCTGGATGTGCATGCTCTCCTCGGGCCCCAGAAACACCTTGCGGCCGTCGATCGGCGCCGCAAAGGTCACCCCGGCTTCGGTGATCTTGCGTTTGTGCGCCAGCGAGAACACCTGGAACCCGCCCGAGTCGGTGAGGATCGGACCGTCCCAGCGCATGAACCCGTGCAGCCCGCCGTGCGCCTCGATCACCTCCAGGCCCGGCCGCAGGTAGAGATGGAAGGTGTTACCCAGGATCACTTCCGCGCCAAGTTCACGCACACTTTCCGGGTAGATGCCCTTTACCGTGCCGTAGGTGCCAACCGGCATGAACGCCGGGGTTTCGACCGTGCCACGCGGAAAGGTCAGCCGGCCACGGCGCGCGGCGCCGTCGGTGCCCAGCAGTTCAAATACCATCCGGCTCATGGCCGACTCGCTCCCGCAGAAGGAAACAGCAACATCGCGTCGCCGTAGGAAAAAAATCGGTACCCGGCGGCAATTGCGTGCGCGTACGCGTCAAATACCCGCCTGTGGCCCGCAAAGGCCGACACCATCATCAACAACGTGCTTTCAGGCAGGTGGAAATTGGTGATCATCGCGTCGACCGCACGGATCCGGTAACCCGGCAGAATGAACAGGCGGCTTTCGCCCTCAAACGGACGCAGGTCGCCGGTGGGGTTTTCCGGGGTGATCTGCATCGCGGTTTCCAGCGCACGCACCACCGTGGTGCCCACCGCGATCACGCGGCCGCCGGCAGCGCGCACCCGGGCGACCTGATCGACGAGTGCAGCATCCACATGCAGGCGCTCCGCATGCATCACGTGCTCGGCCAGATCGTCCACCCGCACCGGCTGGAAGGTGCCGGCACCGACGTGCAGGGTGACGTGGCCGAACTCGACCCCGTGCGCGGCCAGCGCCGCCAGCAGCGGCGGGTCGAAATGCAGGCCCGCGGTCGGCGCCGCGACCGCGCCGGGCTCGCGTGCGAATACGGTCTGGTAGCGCTCCAGGTCATCGGCGCCGGGATCACGCTGGATGTAGGGCGGCAGCGGCAGGCTGCCGGCGCGCTGGAGGAAGTCCTGCAACGGTTCCTGCAGGTGGAACCGCAGCAGGTAGAACTCGCCATCGCGCCCCAGCACCTCGGCTTCTCCACCGGCGTCCAGCACCACCCGAGCGCCGGGTTTGGGTGACTTGCTCACCCCCAACTGGGCACGGACGCTGTCGTCGCCGAGCAGGCGCTCGATCAGTATCTCCACCCGTCCACCGGTTGCCTTCTGCCCGAACAGGCGCGCCGGAATCACCCGGGTATCGTTGAACACCAGCAGGTCGCCTGCCGCAAGCAGCTCGGGCAATTCGCGGAAAATGCGGTCCTGGAGCGAGTCCGGGGCCGGGGGCACCAGCAGGAGGCGGCTGGAGGAACGCTCAGCCAACGGCGCCTGCGCTATCAGCACGGGCGGCAGCGGATAATGGAAGTCGGATTTCTTCACGAAGGGTCTTCAACGGTGCATGTGGGCCGCCGGCACGGGGAGACCGCGCCTGGGGCAGCCGCGCATTGTAGCCAGGACGGGGGTTATCGCCGCGCCGACGGCGTGGTAGAATCGGCTAACTGGTTGAATCAAAAAGCAATTTCCTATTGCGCGGTCGTGCCGCGCTTTTTTGTTTGCGGTGCTCTGGGCACTGCGCCTGACACTGCGAAGGAGCCCCACCGATGTCCAGCACCACCAATGGCAACGCCATCATCAGCAAACTCGCACCCTTGCGCGCCCATTCCGGGTCGCGTCGCACTGTTGGTCTGGACGATGCGCTACTTGCAGCGTTCGCCGGGGATGCGGATCTGGTTGAAGCCGTGGATGCCGCAATCGTCGAGTACGCCCGTATCAAGGACGAATTTGCCGACCTGCTCGACCTTGACGAGGACGCCCAGGCACACGCCGTGCAGGCCGGCTTCATCAACTTCTACCAGGACGACGCGGTCAATCCCTACGTCGCCCTCACCGCTCGCGGACCCTGGATCATCACCCTGAAGGGTGCCGTGCTGCACGACTCCGGCGGCTACGGCATGCTCGGTTTCGGCCACGCGCCGGCCAAGGTGCTCGAGGCGATGGCCAAGCCGCAGGCACTGGCCAACATCATGACGCCGAACCTGTCGCAGCTTCGCCTGTCGACCATGTTGCGCGAGGCGATCGGCCTGGATCGCGATTGCCCGTACACCCATTTCATGTGCCTCAACTCCGGTTCCGAGTCGGTCACCCTCGCCGCCCGCATTGCCGACGCGAATGCCAAGGTGATGACCGACGAAGGCGGCAAGCACGCCGGCCGCACAACGATCAAGCGTGTGGTGGTCAAGGGTGGCTTCCACGGCCGCACGGATCGGCCCGCGCTGTACTCCAACTCCTCGCGCAAGTCCTATGAGCAGCACCTGGCCAGCTACCGCGGCGAGAACAGCGTCATCGTGATCGAACCCTACGACCTCGATGCACTGAAACAGGCTTTCGCCGACGCGGACGCCAACGGATGGTTCATCGAGGCGATGTTCCTGGAGCCGGTGATGGGCGAAGGCGATCCGGGGCGCAGCGTGCCGGTGGACTTCTACAACGCGGCCCGCGCGCTGACCAAGGCCCACGGCAGCATGCTGCTGGTGGACTCCATCCAGGCCGGCCTGCGCGCCAACGGCGTGCTGTCGATCATCGACTACCCCGGCTTCGAAGGCGTGGAAGCACCGGACATGGAGACCTACTCCAAGGCCCTGAACGCCGGCCAGTACCCGCTGTCCGTGCTCGCCGTCAACGCGCGCGCCGCGCAGAGCTACAAGAAGGGCCTGTACGGCAACACCATGACCACCAACCCGCGCGCGCTGGACACCGCGTGCGCAGTGCTGGAGATGGTCACCCCGCAGGTACGCGAGAACATCCGCGCCCGCGGCGCCGAGGCGATCCAGAAGCTGGAGGCGCTCAAGGCCGAACTGGGCGGCATGATCACCAAAGTCCAGGGCACCGGCCTGCTGTTCTCCTGCGAACTGTCGGCCGACTTCAAGTGTTTCGGCACGGACTCCACCGAAGAGTGGCTGCGCGAGCACGGTGTCGGCGTGATCCACGGCGGCGCCAACTCGCTGCGGTTTACCCCGACCTTTACCGTTACCAGCGCCGAGATCGACCTGCTGGTCGGCATGGTCGGCCGTGCGCTACGCGACGGGCCACGCGCGAGCACGACCGCGGCCGCATAGGCCGCCGGGCGCGGACAGTGCACGGTGCAACGGCGAAGCCGGGGAAACCCGGCTTTTTGCTGGCTCGGCGATCGCGGTCGGCCAGTGAAACCTCTTCTGCTATCGGCGGCGCGGCCTGACGAGCAGCCAGCGCACCAGCAACACGCCCAGCGAAACCGCCAGGAAGAGCAGTATTTTTCCGCCCGCGCGCGGGCGATGCGCCGGGGGCTGCAGATCGGCCGCGGCAGGCGGCGCGCGCTGCGCCTGCCCCTGCGCTTGCGCCTGGGCCGGTGCTGATGCAGCGCGTGTGGGCGCAGGAAGCTGCCATGTCCCGTCGCGCAACTCGACCTTTCCGATCAAAGGCGGCAAATGCAGCGCGCGCCAATGGATGCGCAGGTCTCCGATGCGCGGGTCAAGCGGGTTGATTGCGCTTCCCAGGCCATCGCCTTCAGGCTGGAAGGTGGCAGCCAGATTCGCCGGCAGGCGGGTAAATGCGGGACGGAATTCCTGCCAGCGACCCAGTGCCTTCAGCACCGGCAGAGCCACCGGCTTGCCGTCGAGGGTAACGCTGCTCGCCCACCAGATCCGGCTGGCCAACGGAATTTCGGTCGGGTTCGCGTAGTCCGCTGCATAGTCGGAGGAGTCCACCAGCGCGGGTTTCCACACCTGACGGTAGCCTCCGCGGTCATCGCGCTGCCACTGGTACATCTCCACTTGGCGGTCCAGGCCGAAGCGGCTCGTGCGCACGCCAAACTCGGAATCCTCGATCGGCTTGGCAGCCACCGGCTCGCCCTGCGGCGATACCACCGCGGCAACGCCGCGCGGAGCGTCCGCGGCACCGGCGGCACCCGCCATCGCGGCTACAAGCAGAAGCGACGCCAGCCAGCGCCCACAGCTCATGCAGCGAGCATCCTCGCCAGGAGTTCGGGCACCTCATGCGCCGTCCCGTAGCGTCCCCGCTCGTTGCGTGTCACCTGGGCAAGCGCGCAATCCGGGTCGTGGGTGAAAAACAGATGCACGTTGCGCTCGAGCATGTCGGCAAGGAAGGCGTTCTTCTCGTCGATCAACAACTCGGCATTGCGGTCGTAGCCCATCGTGATCGGCACGTGCACCCAGGGCCGGCCGGGGATCAGGTCCGCACAAAATACGACACCACCGTGGGCCTGACCGTTCACGATTTCCGGCCCCACAATCTCCGCCAGCATCAGTCCAGGTGTGTGGCCGTTGCTGTAGTGGAAGCGCACGGCATTGCCGAGCGTGCGGGAGAACTCACCGTCGACCAGTTCCAGCCTTCCGGTTGCTTCCAACAGATCCGGCAACTCGGGAATGAAGCTGGCGCGATCACGCGAATGCGGCGCCTTCGCGCGCTCCCAGTGCTCACGGCCCACGACATAGCTGGCATTGGGGAAAACCAGTCGCGACGGCTGCCCCTCTTCCCACGGTGCCAGCAGGCCGCCGGCGTGGTCGAAATGCAGGTGCGAAAGGACGATCACATCGATGTCGTCAGGAGCGAAGCCCGCGCTTGCCAATGAGTCCAGAAGAACGTGCTGCGACTCCACCACGCCATAACGCTCGCGCATCTTCGGCTCGAAGAAGGCGCCGATGCCCGCCTCGAACAGCACCGTCTTGCCCGCCAGCGGCGTGGCCAGCAGTGCGCGACATGCGAGGTCGATCCGGTTGTGCTCATCCGGCTCGGCCCAGTTGCCCCACATCGCCCGGGGGGCGTTGCCGAACATCGCACCGCCATCCAGCTTCTGGCTGTTTCCCATCAGCGACCACAGCTTCATTGTCGATCCCGCCACTCCGCAGCCAATGCTGCCTCGCGATCCATCATCGACCATCCGTGCCGACTGCGAAAGGCGAATCGGTCACGGCCGGTCGAGTACCACCTGCGCCTCGCCGACCGGATTGCGTGGATCCGTACCGCCGGACAGCACATCGGTGCGTTTGTCCCATGCGACCGTCTGCAGGTTACCCCAGGTGTCCTCGCCCGCATTGACCGTGTGCCCCATCCGCTGGAGCGCCTTGACGGTGGCGGCGTCCAGCGCGCCGGGCTCGGCCGAGATCACGTCGGGCATCCATTGGTGATGGATCCGCGGCTCGGCGGCGACCTGCTGGGCGGACATGCCCGCGTCATAACCCAGGATGCCGATCAACACCTCGGTGATGATGCGGCTGCCACCCGGGGCGCCAAGCACGGCAATCTGGTCCGTGGATTCGATGTACGTCGGGGTCATCGAGCTGAGCATGCGCTTGCCGGGGGCGACCGCATTGGCGTCAAAACCCATAACGCCGAATGCATTGGGCGTGCCGGGCTTGAGCGCGAAGTCGTCCATCTCGTTGTTGAGCAACACGCCGGTGCCCGGCGCGATCATGCCCGAGCCATACAACAGATTGACCGTCTGGGTGGCCGAGACGATGTTGCCGTCGGTGTCGATGATGGAAAAGTGGGTGGTCTCATCATCCTCCATCGGTGCCGGCTCGCCCGACAACAGCGCACTGGGCGTTGCCTTGTCGGGGTGGATCGTCGCGCGCAGGCCGGCGGCATAGGCCGGCGCTGTCAGCATTGCGATGGGCATCTCGACAAAATCGGGATCGCCCAGGTAGATCGTCCTATCCCGGTAGGCGCGGCGCATGGATTCAACAATCAGATGGGTGCGGTTGGCGGCGTCGAGTTTTTCCAGCTTCCAGGGCTGCAGGATCTGCAGCATTTCCGCCAGCGCCACACCGCCCGACGAGGGCGGCGGCGCGGTGACCACCTTCCAGCCCCGGTAATCGAAGGTGATCGGCTCCCGCTCACGGATCCGGTAACCCGCCAGCTCGCCAGCCGTCCAACGGCCGCCTTCTTCAGTGACGGCGGCCAGCAGTTGGTCCGCCACCTGGCCCTGATAGAAGCCCGCATGTCCCTGCTCGCCCAGCAATTCCAGGGTGCGTGCCAGGTCCGGCTGCTTCAGGATCTGTCCGCTCTTCAGCGGCTTGCCATCGACCAGAAACACCGCGCGGGTGCCGCGGTAACGCTCCATCACTTCCCGTCGGCTGGCGTAGCCTTTTTCCAGTCGCGGATAGATCGGGAAACCTTCCTCAGCGATGCGGATCGCGGGCGCCAACGAAGTCGAAAGCGGCAGACGACCGTAGCGCTCGGCGACGTGAACCAGCGCAGCAGGCAGACCCGGGATACCGGCCGACCACGGACCGTTCATCGCGCGGTCGCGATCCAGCTCGCCCTTCTTGTCGAGGTACTCGGCCGGCGTGGCGGACTCGGGCGCGGTTTCCCGCGCGTCCACAAAGATGTCGCGGCCGCTTTTGGCGTCGTGCAGCAGGAAGAATCCGCCACCGCCGATGCCCGAACTGATCGGCTCAACCACCGACAGCGCGGCCGATACCGCGACCGCCGCGTCGAACGCGTTGCCGCCTTGGTTGATGATGTCGATACCGGCCTGGGTCGACAGCGAATGGGCGCTGGCGATCGCCGCGCCCGGTGGCGTGGCGACTCGCGCACCAACACCGCTGGAGGTGGTGGCCGAACTGTCCCGAGCCATGTCGCTGCCAGTCGCACATCCGACCATCGACAGCGCCAACAGGGTTGGAGCCAGAAAGCCGGTTACCACCAGCGCTCGCATTGCAGTTCGCATCACGTCACTCCTGTTGCTGCAGCCGCGCCAGTTTGGCCAGCAACTGCCCATGGGTTTCGGGAAAGTCGGGGTCCGGATCAATGCACTCCACCGGACATACCACCACGCACTGCGGCTCGTCGAAATGCCCGACGCACTGGGTGCAGCGGGCAGGATCGATCACATAGATGGTTTCACCCTGCGCGATGGCGTCGTTGGGACATGCCGGCTCGCAGACATCGCAGTTGACGCAGAGTTCGTTGATCTTGAGGGACATGGTCTCTTGCCGGGCGCGGGTGGAGACGGGCTCCACCGCGCGCACACTGCAGCAACATTCAAATCAGCACAGGACTACTTGGCTTCAACGAACACGTAGTCGACGCCAGCCGGTGTCACGGCTGCCTTGACCCGCTCGCTGTCGGCCGCATCACCGATGAACAGCAGGCGCACGCCCTTCATCGATCCCGGACCGACCTTGGAGAAGATGCCCGCAATATCGTCAGCCATCATCGCCGACTCAGGCGAGCCGAACGCCACCAGGTTGCCCTCGACAATACCGCGCTGCATCGCGCTCTCGATCTCCTCACGCAGACGCTCATGCGCGCCTTCAAAGCCCTCGCTGTCGCTGCCGGGCAGGTAGTACAGGTAGGGACTATTGGTGACGTCGCCCATGTTGCGGGTCACGACCTGCGACAGGTAGCTGCCCCACTCGTTGTCGTCATTGGTGGTCGGCGCGGTCAGCGGCGCCAGCGCAACGGCGGCTTCGTCCCCGGCATCGGTTTTGGTTTTGTCGCACGCGGCAAGCAACGGCAGCGACAGCAGCGCAATCAGCATCAGGCGGGTGGTCGTGTTCAAGGCATTCCCCTATTTCTGGTTGAGAGTTAACGGCGGCGCGATGCCGACGGTCAAACGGTGACGCGCTGCCACTGGACCTGCAGCGCCTCGGCTACCGCGGGTGGAACGAAACCCGATACATCGCCGCCCAGACGGGCTATCTCCCGGACCAGCGACGACGAGATGAAGCTGTACTGCTCTGCCGGTGTCAGAAACAAGGTTTCCACGTCGGGTATCAGATGACGGTTCATGCTCGCCATCTGGAACTCGTACTCGAAATCGGACACCGCGCGCAGGCCCCGCAGCAGCACGCCGGCACCGAGACTCGAGACAAAGTGCGCAAGCAGCGAGTCGAAACCGCAGACCTCCACATTGGGATGGTGACCCAACGCCTGCCTGGCAAGCGCAACCCGCTTGTCCAACGGTAACGCAGGACTCTTGGTCGGGCTTTCCGCGACCCCCACGACCAGCCGGTCGAACAGCGGTGCTGCACGGTCCACCAGATCAATATGGCCGTTGGTGATCGGGTCGAACGTGCCGGGATAGACGGCGGTACGGTGTCGGGCCGGAGTCATGGGTCGCAGCGCTCGTGGTCAGGATTTCCCGGGACACCCGGGACAGGCTGAAGTGTAGCAACGCGGGCCGCGTTATCGCGTTGTGCCGGAAGTACCCGTCGATGGCGATAGAGCGCATGCCGCATCTCGCGGGTCCTGCCCTCACGGTGCAGTACCCAGTCGGC
>JBDSPO010000203.1:0-19595 GCA_039930265.1 Lysobacter sp.
CTGTGCGCGCCAAGCCCATGTCCGATGTGTCCCAACAGGCGCTGCGCCGCCGCACCTTCGCGATCATCTCGCACCCTGATGCCGGCAAGACCACGCTGACCGAAAAGCTGCTGCTGTTCGGCGGCGCGATCCAGATGGCCGGCTCGGTCAAGGGGCGAAAAGCTGCCCGCCACGCCACGTCCGACTGGATGAAGCTGGAGCAGGAGCGCGGCATTTCGGTGACCAGCTCGGTGATGCAGTTCCCCTATGACGGCCGCATCGTCAACCTGCTCGACACGCCGGGCCATGCCGACTTCGGTGAGGACACCTATCGGGTGCTGACCGCGGTGGACTCGGCGCTGATGGTGATCGACGTCGCCAAGGGCGTGGAGGAGCGCACGATCAAATTGATGGAGGTCTGCCGGCTGCGCGACACGCCGATCATGACCTTCATCAACAAGCTGGACCGCGAGGGCAAGGAGCCGATCGAACTGCTGGACGAGGTCGAGAGCGTGCTGGACATCCAGTGCGCCCCGGTGACCTGGCCGATCGGCATGGGCAAGCGGCTCAAAGGCGTGGTCCATCTGATCACCGGCGAGGTGCATCTGTACGAGCAGGGACGCAATTTCACCCGCCAGGATTCGACCATCTTCGCCTCGATCGACGATCCCGCATTCGAGCAGCGCATCGGCGCAGCGGCGCTCGCCGAACTGCGCGACGAGCTGGAGCTGGTTCAGGGAGCCAGTCATCCATTCGAGCTCGAAAAGTATCTGTCCGGCGAGCAGACACCGGTGTTTTTCGGCTCGGCGGTCAACAACTTCGGCGTCCAGCTGCTGCTCGACTTTTTCGTGAAGTACGCTCCGTCGCCGCAGCCCCGCGCGACCACTACCCGCGATGTCGACCCCGCCGAGGACACGCTGAGCGGTTTCGTATTCAAGATCCAGGCGAACATGGATCCGCAGCATCGCGATCGCATTGCCTTCATGCGCGTGTGCTCGGGCAAGTTCACCGCAGGCATGAAGGCGTTCCATGTACGCACCGGAAAAGAGCTCAAGCTCGCCAATGCGCTGACCTTCATGGCCAGCGACCGCGAAATTGCGCAGACCGCGTATTCCGGCGACGTGCTCGGCATCCACAACCACGGCACCGTATCCATCGGCGACAGCTTCAGTGAAGGCGAGTCAATCACGTTCACCGGCATCCCCAACTTCGCCCCGGAGTTGTTCCGTCGTGCACGCCTGCGCGACCCGCTCAAGCTCAAGCAGTTGCAGAAAGGACTGGCCCAGCTCAGCGAGGAAGGCGCGACCCAGTTCTTCCGTCCCCTCATGAGCAATGACCTCATCCTCGGCGCCGTCGGCGTGCTCCAGTTCGAGGTCGTTGCCTACCGGTTGAAGGCCGAATACGGCGTGGAAGCGATCTTTGAACCGGTCAGCATTTCCACCACGCGCTGGATCCGGTGCGCCAACGCACGCAAGCTGGAAGAGTTCCGCGACAAGAACGCCGCCCATCTCGCGCTCGATGCCGCCGATCAGCTGGTCTATCTGGCCCCCACCCGGGTCAACCTGCAATTGGCCCAGGAACGCGCGCCGGACGTGGAGTTTCTCGCCACGCGCGAGCAGGCACACACCTGACGGCGCGCGGCGGCGCTTGATCCACAGCAGCGATTGGAAGGGCGGACTGCGGGCTTTGGCTTAACAGGCGCCGCGGTGTTTCACCCGCGGTTTACTGCGCACTGTGGATGGTAGGCACTTCGACCTTGCCGATGCCCACCATGCCCGCTTCCCCTACCGCCGCCCGTCCCGGCTCGGATGCCAGATTCGCAGGTGACGCGACGCCGGGACGCTGGTGGCAACAGCCGCGACGCCACCCCTGGTGGACAGCGTTGGCGGTGATCCTGCTGGCCCTGATCGTGTTGATCGCGCTGTGGGACTGGAACTGGTTCAAGGGTCCGATCGAGCGGCAAGTGGAAGCGCGCACCGGGCGAACGCTCAGCATCAAGGGCGATCTCGACGTTGACGTGGGCTGGACGCCCGTGATCCGCGCCGGGGATGTGCATTTCGGCAACGCGTCATGGGCGCGCCAGCCCGAGATGGCCAGCGCTGCGCAACTGGAACTGTCGATCGATCTCCGGCGACTGCTGCGGGGCGAGGTCCGTATTCCACACCTGCGCCTCACCGAGCCTCAGCTGGATCTGGAAGCCAATCCGGACGGCGGTGGCAACTGGCAGTTGCGCAACAGCGGGAATGCCGGCCGCGATATCTCCTTCCGCCGGATCTGGATCTCCCGCGGCGAGCTGGCTTTTCTGGATGCCGCCAACAAGACCGACATAAAGGTCGCCGTCAGCAGTGCCCCCGGAACGAAGGCCGGGGATGCGCCGCCAGTTCATGTGAAGGGTGGCGGTCTGTGGAAGGGCAACGACTTCACGTTGCGGGGCACCGCCGAATCGCCGTTGGAACTGACAGATAGCGACGCGCCGTATCAGATCGACGCCCACGTCCAGGCGGGCGCCACCAAGGCGCACGCCCGCGGCACCCTGCTCGACCCTCTGCGCATGCGCGACTTCGACCTTCAACTGGCCCTCGCCGGCAAGAACCTGGATGACCTGTATCCGCTGATCGGGGTAGCGCTTCCGCCGACGCCCCCGTACGCCTTGGACGGCCGGTTCACCCGCGACATCGGCAAGGGCCGGACGACCTGGCACTACGACAAGTTCACCGGCAAGGTGGGCGACAGCGATCTCGCCGGCACGGCGGCATTCACCACCGGCGGCGAGCGTCCCAAACTGTCGGCGAACCTGCACTCCAAACGGCTGGATTTCGACGACCTTGCGGGCCTGATCGGCGGTGCACCGCAGACCGGTGCGGGGGAGACCAGTAATCCCGAGCTGGCCAAGTTGGCTGCACAGGCGAACGCCCGCCAGCGCGTGCTGCCCGACACGCCCTACCGTCTGGACAAGCTGCGGGCGATGGACGCCGAGGTCCGGCTGAAAGCGACGCGGATCAATGCGCCGTCGCTGCCGCTGGATCACATGGAGGCCAAACTGAACTTGACGGCGGGTCTGTTGGAGCTGGACCCGCTGGATTTCGGCGTGGCGGGCGGTGACATCCGTTCCACCGTGCGCATGGATGCGCGCGAATCGAGCATCCGCACCCGCGCGCAGATCCACGCCCGCGGACTCGATCTGGCGCAGCTGCTACCCAAGGTGAAACTGGCGAACAACGCCGTGGGCAAGGTGTCAGGCCGAGCGGATCTGGCCGGCGGTGGCAACAACATTGCCGCCATGTTGGGCAGCAGCAACGGGCAGGTCGACATCGGCATCGGCCGGGGTCAAATCAGCAATCTGGTGATGGAGATGGCCGGTATCGATCTGGCGGAGATCATCAAGTTCAAACTGTCAGGCGACCGAATGATCCCAATCCGCTGCGCCTTCGGCGACTTCCGCGTGGATGCGGGCGTGATGACCGCAAATTCTCTGGCCTTCGACACCACCGACACGATCCTGATCGGTGAAGGCACGATCAACCTGAAGGAGGAGAAGCTCGACCTGCGGATCCGGCCACGGCCCAAAGACCGCAGCATTCTCTCCTTCCGCGCCCCACTTCTGGTGGACGGCAGCTTCAAGCATCCGGGCATCCGCCCGGACCTGAAAAGCGTGGGATTGCGTGCCGCCATTGCCTTGGTGCTGGGCAGTATCGCGCCCCCAGCCGCCTTGCTGGCCACTCTTGAGCTGGGGCCTGGAGAGGACTCCAGCTGCGGCGGGCAATACGCCAGGTAAGCGAGCGCGAGCCGTTGGTGACGCTTCAGCTCTCGATATAGCGATGCAGCTGGACCAGTTCCGCCTGCTGGTCTTCGATGACCGCCTTGACCAGGTCGCCGATCGACACCACACCCAGGACGTGACCGTCGGCGACGACCGGCAGGTGGCGGACACGCTGGTCGGTGACCAGCGCCATGCAGTGCTCCGCGGTATCCTCCGGACCCACCGTGAGCAGATCCGTGGTCATGACCTCGCGCACCGCTGTGGTCTTTGACGAGCGCCCCTGCAAAATGATCTTGCGGGCGTAGTCGCGCTCGGACACGATGCCCGCCAGGCGGGCCCCGTCGATCACCAGCAGCGCGCCGATCCGCTTCTCCGCCATCAACCGGATGGCATCGATCATCGGTGCATCCGGACCGATGGAATAAACCTCAGGCGCTTTGGCTTCCAGCAGATGCCTCACGTTGCGCATGGTTCTCTCCGTTCACGATTGGGTCCTGTTCCGAGCATACCCCTGCCGCAGGCCGCCAGGCATCCACCACATACAGAGGGCGCTGCTTGGACTCTTCGTAGAGGCGGCCGAGGTATTCGCCGATCAGGCCCAGTGCGATCAGCTGGACCCCACCGAGGAACAGGATCACCGCCATCATCGTCGGCCAGCCCTGCACGGCATCGCCCCACAGCAGCGCCTTGGCGATCACCCACGAGCCGTAGCCAAAGGCCAGCAGCGCGGTTGCCACTCCCAGATACGTGGCCAGCCGCAAAGGGGCGGTGGAAAAGCTGGTGATGCCCTCCAGAGCCAGATTCCACAAGCGCCAGAAATTGAACTTGGTCACCCCCGCCGCGCGCGGACCGCGCCGGTACGGAAGCGCGATCCGATTGAATCCGACCCAGCCGAACAAGCCCTTCATGAAGCGGTGCCGCTCACGCAGTTCCCGCAGTGCGGCAAGCGCACGCGGTGACAGCAGGCGGAAGTCGCCGGTGTCGGCCGGGATCGGCGTCTTCGACAGTCGACCCATGACCCTATAGAAGGAATGGGCCGTGGCGCGCTTCAGCCAACCTTCGCCTTCGCGTGCCAACCGGGTGCCGTGGATGTCGTCGTAACCCTGCAACCAGAGCGCGACGAATTGCGACGCAAGCTCCGGAGGGTCCTGGCCGTCGGCATCCAGAATCAGCGCCGCCCCGTGGATCACCCGGTCCAGGCCGGCGGTCAGCGCCAGTTCCTTGCCGAAGTTGCGTGACAGGCGCACCAGGGCGACCCGGTTGTCCAGCGCGGCCTGCTGCTGCATGACCTGCCAGGTCGCATCGGTGCTGCCATCGTCCACATACAGGATGCTGCCAGCGACCCCGTGCTCGCGCCTCACCTGCTCCAGCGCGGCCACCAGTCGCGGGCGCAACAGCGGCAGGCTGTCGGCCTCGTTGAAAGCGGCCACCACCAGGGTCAGCCGGTGGTGCGAGTCAATGGAGTCGGTCATTCCGGCATGGTAGCCGACCGCCGCCATGCGCCCCGCGACGACCGCATTGGGACAGCGACGCGGATTCATTCGAACCGGTCGAGGTACGCCTGTCCGCCGATCTGCCGCATCTGCTTCTGGATCTGGCCGCTGCGGCGCTGGACGTAGGGCCCGGGCCGCTCGACGCTGTATCGCTTGGGATTGGGCAGCACCGCCGCCAGCCGCGCCGCTTCGGCCGAGCTCAAGCGGCTGGCGTCCTTGCCGAAGTAATTGCGCGCTGCCGCCTGGGCGCCATACACCCCATCACCGAACTCCGCGACGTTCACATATACCTCGATGATCCGTGCCTTCGGCCACATCAGCTCGATCAATCCGGTGTACCAGACCTCCAGCCCCTTGCGGAACCAGCTGCGGCCACTCCACAGGAACAGATTCTTGGCAGTCTGCTGACTGATCGTGCTGGCCCCGCGCAGCCGGCCGCCCTGCTGATTGCGGGCGCGCGCCTTGCGGATCGCCTCCAGATCGAAACCATGGTGATCGGCGAAACGCTGATCCTCCGATGCAACCACCGCCAGCGGCAGCTGGCTGGAAATCCGTCCCCGATCGCGCCACTCGTAGGTGACGCGAAACGCGCCATCGCCGTGGGCCCACGCCGACAGCTGGCGCGCCGCCATGAAGGCGGTGAACGGCGGATCGATGAAGCGCAGCGCACCGACCTGGGCCACGCTGAACAGGATCAACGACAGCGGAACTCCCACCAGCCACCGCCACCAACGGCGTCGCTGCGATCTCGGCTCCGCAGGTGCCGTCTGTGCACCCGCCTGCATCACCGCTGCGCGATCCTCACCTTGCCCCGTCCCCATAGCGTCCCCATCTTGGACAGCCACCCCGTCCTTCGGCGCATTATCGACCACGCGCCCGGCCACGCGAGCATCCCATGCAACAAGACACCACCAGCAACGGCGATCAAGCTGTCAACGACGGCGATCGACTCACCCGTTTCATGATTGACCGCGCCGGCGTACGTGGCGTGCACGTGGCTCTGGGCGAGACCTGGCAGCACATCCGCGGCTTGATGGACGATGCCGTCGCCCAGGCGCCGGTTGCGGTAGCAATGCTGGGGGAGGCGACCGCCGCTGCGGCACTGTTCACCGGCCACGCCAAGATTGACGGACGTCTGTCGATACAACTGCGCACCAGCGGCGCCCTGCGGACGTTGTTCGTGGAATGCACTTCCGCCGGAACGCTGCGCGGCATTGTCCAGTTGGACGCTGATGCCGGGGCCAAGGACAGCGCGCACGGGCGCGATGGCGAACTGCGCGTGGGTGAGGTGCCCCCCAGCCTGCGCAGTCTGGGCAGCGACGCGATCATGGCGATCACCATCGAGAACCCCTCCGTCGGTGGCCGCGATCCTGTCCGCTACCAGGGCATGGTGGCCCTTGACGCCGACATCCTCGGGGATGCCTTCGAGGAGTACTTCCGCCAGTCCGAGCAGTTGCCTACCCGGCTGCTGCTGGCCGGCGACGCAACCCGCGTGGCGGGATTGATGCTGCAGAAGTTGCCGGGCGACGAGGGAGACGAAGACGGTTGGACCCGCACTGGGGCACTGTTCGAGACCCTGGGCGCGGATGAACTGCTTGATGTGCCGGTCATGGACTTGCTGAACCGGCTGTTTCACGAGGATGGGGTGCAATGGCTGGGCGACAAGCCGCTGGCGTTTGCCTGCTCGTGCTCCACCGCGCGTGTGGAATCGATGCTCGTATCGCTGGGAGCGGAGGAAGCCCTTGCCGCCGCGGCCGGTGGCGACGCCGAGGTCCGTTGTGAGTTTTGTGGCCAGTACTATCGTTTCACGGAAAAACACATCCACCGGTTGCTCCACGACGCGTCCCAGCAGGTCGCCGCTCCGGACCGCTTGCAATGACTGCCAACTCACGCCATCTTTATTGTTAAAGAAACATAAACGCCGTAACATTGCTGAACGTGCATCGGGGAACTCAGCCGGCTCAGTCCGGTCGTATCGTTGACCATGAAAATCCGCCTTCTTCAACTGACGACTGCCCTGCTCCTCGCCTTTGGCGTGGCGAGCGGTGCGCACGCGCAGTCGGCGAAGAAGACGCCTCGCAGTGAGGCGACGGTGTTGCCGGTCTGGAACAACGCCAGCGGCAAGCTGGAAGCCCTGCTGCTGCTGGAGCCCACCGGCACTCCGACCGCGGGAGCGCGCTGGCGTGTCGGCAGCACCACTCTGGACGCGGCATTCGGTCTTGAGAGCGGCAACACCTTGGGCTTGGTGTGCGACCGTCGTAACGGCTTGGCGGGCGCCATTGGCAATCTGGCGAACCACTGCCTGCTGGCATCCATGGATGAAGACCGCCGCCAGCAGGTAAGTGCGGGTACCAGCATCGGCAACCGCAATACCCGCTTCGGTGTGACGGTCGGCAAGAGCCGCGATACCTTGCCGGCGTGGCTCACTCCGGGCGGCAACGGCGCGTCCGGCAGCCAGATCAACCAGAACACGCTGACTGTCTACGGCAAGCAGAACATCGGCCGCGAAGCCACGGTATCCATTGGCGGTACCTGGGCACGCGCGCGCCTGATCCCCGCCGGGGATGCGCCCGCGCTGGCGGACCGCTGGAGCAGCCGCACCCTTACCGTGGGTGCCGGTTACGGTGATTTCGACGCCAACATCATTGGTCGCGTGGTCGACACGCCCAGCCAACCCGGCGGCTGGGAAGGCCTGGGGATCGGCCTGACTTGGCGCACTCCCTGGAGTGGCAGCCTGACGGTTGGCGCGGAGAAGATCACCCGCGGCAGCAATCCGTTTGCGACCAACGCCGATGCCGACGACGGCACCGTGCCCTACGTCCGCTACGAGCAAGACCTCTAGGCGACACGGACCCGGCGGCCAGATGCCGTCGTGCGGTTTTTTGTCCGCCCCGCGATGAACTCCTGCCTCCCCTCTTGGGGAGGCTTTGCTGTGGGCGCGACGGCCTTTCGGATGCAACGGCCGCGCATCCCGTTGCAGGTGTGTCGGGAAGAAAAGTGGCGCTAACCGCTGAAAAATGCGAACCCCATCTCGTTCCCGGCGGGCGCCAGGGACAGCGCGACACGGTATCCGTGCCCCAGAATAAATTGTATGCCGCTGTTTTTAGACAAGTTTTTTTTCGTGCCAACGAATTTTAGCCAAATCCTTAACAACACTTTAATTTCCTGCGCTAGACGGTTACCATCGACTCACCTTGCCGAACATGTCATCTCACTGGGCGTTTTCGGTTGGGACACTTGGAAACCACCAAGACCCACTTGGAGAGAGGCGCACATGACCTACAAGACCAATCAACTCCGCGACGCGATCACCTTCGCGCTCGTCGCTGGTGCCACCACGCTGGCCGGCACGGGAACGGCGTTCGCTCAGGCTGCCCCCGCCGAGACGAAGGCCACCACCCTTGATCGCGTGGAAGTCACCGGCTCCCGCATCCGCTCCGTGGATGCAGAGACCTCACAGCCGGTTCTCGTCCTCGATCGCGCTGCCATCGAGAAACAGGGTGTGACCTCGGTCGCTGAGGTGCTGAACCGTATCTCGGCCGCCGGTCCGTCCATCAACCGCACGTTCAACAACGGCGGCGACGGGTCTTCCACGATTTCCCTGCGTAATCTCGGCGCGTCCCGCACCCTGGTACTGGTGGATGGTCGCCGCTGGGTGAGTGGTCTGGATGGCACGGTCGACCTCAACACGATTCCCTCGGCCGTCGTCGAGCGCATCGAGGTACTGAAGGACGGTGCGTCCTCGATCTACGGATCCGACGCGATCGCCGGCGTGATCAACATCATTACCCGTGACAATTTCGAAGGTGCCGAGTTCAGGACCCACATCGGCCAGTACAGCCAGGGCGACGGCGATCGCAAGACGATTGAAGCGACCATGGGTGCCAACGGCGAGCGCAGCAATATCGTGATGAGCCTGTCGCGCGTCGAGGAAGGCTCCGTCATGGCGGGGGATCGCGAACAGTCCGCGGTGCCGGTGTTCGGCCGCGGCTCGAAGAATTTCAGCGGCTACTCGTCCAACGGCAAGATCTGGAATGCAGGTCCGACCGGCGACTATGACGGGACCTTCAAGATCATTCCCCCGAATGCGATTGGCGTGGGTCCGAATGGCCAGCAGCGCTATGGTCTGGATCAGACCGTGCCCTGGAGCCGCGCCTATGCGTACAACTACGCCAAGGACAACTACCTGCTGACCCCGCAGACCCGCACCGCGATGTACCTCAAGGGGCGGTACGACATCACCGATCAGATCGCATTCCGCGGCGACGCCTTGTACAACGAGCGTCGGTCCTCGCAGCAGTTGGCCGGCTATCCGCTCAACGGCGGTGACGAGGTGTTCGGAAACGACGCCGGCATGACCGGCGACAGCTACTTCAACCCATATAACCCGCTCTACGGTGGTGACGGTCGCGAAGTCAACTGGAGCCACCGCCTGACCGAGCAACCGCGTGTGTACGAGCAGAACGTCAAAACGTTCCACGTATATGCCGGATTTGAGGGCAACCTCACGTTCGCCGACCGCTACTTCAACTGGGACATGGGCTACGCCTTCAACAAGTCCGACCAGCAGGACACGCAGATCGGCGACGCCAACATGCTGAACGTCAAAGCCGGCGTCGGTCCTTCGTTCCTCGACACCGACGGCGTCGTGAAGTGCGGGACGCCCGGCAATGTGATCGCCGGCTGTGTCCCGTTCAACCCGCTGTCCCCGGCGGGTGCCGTGACCCAGAAAATGCTGGACTACATCCTGTTCACCGCCCAGGACACTTTCCAGAACAAGAGTGAGAGCTTCACCGCCAACCTGGCCGGCGACATCTTTGAACTGCCGGCCGGCATGATGGGCTTCGCGCTGGGCATCGAGTCGCGCAAGGAAAGCGGCTTTGACCGTCCCGACGCGTTTGTCGCGGCCGGTTACACCTCCGGCAACGGCCGCAAGGCAACCGCCGGCTCCTACGATCTGAACGAGATTTTCGGCGAAATCCTGATTCCAATCCTCGCCGATGTGCCGGGTGCACAATTGCTGGAAGTCAGTCTGGCCTCGCGTTATTCCGACTACAGCAACTTCGGCGACACCACCAACAGCAAGTTTGGCTTCAAGTGGAAGCCGTTTGAGGACCTGCTGGTCCGCGGCAGCTGGGCAGAGGGATTCCGCGCGCCGCCGATCCAGACCCTGTTCCGCGGTCTGGCGGACAGCTACGAGAGCTTCGGTGACATCTGTTCGGCCGATTACGGCGGTCGCACCCCGACCATCGCTGCCAACTGCCTTGCAAGCGGTGTTCCGGCTGGCTTTATTCAGCGCACCAACTCCGGTGACGCCTACTTCGGCCAAACGATCTTCCCGTTCTCGTTCGGCGGTAACCCCAACGCGGGTCCCGAGACCTCTACATCGAAGACCTTGGGTCTGGTCTACAGCCCATCGTACGTCGAAGGTTTCGAGATCAAACTGGACTGGTGGAACATCGAGATCGAAGACGCCCTGTCCACTCCAACGGTGTCCTACATTCTGGACCAGTGCTACGCTCAGGGTGATCAGGCCTATTGCTCCCTGTTCTCGCGTCGTGCCAACGATTTCCAGATCGACTACATGCTGCTGGGGCCGCAGAACCTCAGCCTGATCAGCGCCGAAGGCTACGATCTGGATGTCCAGTACCGTACTGGCGACACCGCGTACGGCAAGTTTGCCGCCGGACTGAGTGCGTCCTACATGGCCAAGTGGGAGTCGCAGTTCACCAAGGACTCCGAGGTGGAAAGTGTGGTTGGTCAGTATCTCGACCGCGATCCGCAGTGGCGTCTGCGCGGCAACGCGACTCTGGACTGGAGTAAGGACAATCTGGGCGTGACCTGGATCAGCCGTTACTACTCCAGCCTGGTCGAGGACTGCCCTTTCCCGGGAGAGGGCTTGTGCTCGGATGACACCCGACGTGATGCGGACGGTCTGGCCGCCCGCAACAAGCTGGGCGCAACCACCTACCATGACATTCAGGCGCGTTACGAGTTGCCGTGGAACGGCACGGTCAAACTGGGCGTGAACAACCTGTTCTCGAAGCGTGCGCCGACGTCGTTCTCGACGTTTGCCAACTCCTTCGATCCGCAGTACGACATCCCGGACTCCAAATACCTGTACATGGAGTACGTGCAGCGCTTCTGATCGATGCATTGATCATTGGTGTGTAAAGGAACGGCCCCGGAAACGGGGCCGTTTTACTTGGCGCCGTCGGGCATAAAAAACCCCGGCGGTGCCGGGGGTTTTGCCGAGTCAACGGAGATCGACCGCAATGCGCAGTTCAGTCCTGCAGCTGCGCCGCTATGCGTTGTTGCTCATCCATGAGCGCCTGCGGCATGCGCGGACCGTATTCGCGCAGGTACTCGCCGATGCTGGCAAACTCTTCCCGCCAGCCGCCGCGCTGGAATTCGAACAACTTCTCCACAGCCTCTGCGCCCAGGCCGACACCCTCTAGGTTAATGTCCGACGGCGCCGGCAGATAGCCGATGGGCGTCTCCACCGCGCCGGCCTTGCCCGTGACACGCCCGATCATCCACTCCAACACGCGCAGATTCTCGCCAAACCCCGGCCACAGGAAGTCGCCTGCCTCGCCCTTGCGGAACCAGTTGACGTGGAAGATCTTCGGCAGCTTGTTGCTGCCGTTCTCGAATGACAGCCAGTGGCTGAAGTAATCGGCAAAGTTGTAGCCGCAGAACGGCTTCATCGCCATCGGATCACGACGCATCACACCCACGGCTCCGGTCGCCGCGGCCGTGGTCTCGGATCCCATCGCCGCACCGATCAGGACGCCGTGGGTCCAGTCGCGCGCCTCGAACACCAGCGGCACCAGTGACGGACGACGTCCGCCGAACACGATCGCGGAAATCGGCACACCGGCCGGATTCTCGCTCTCTTCAGAGTAACTCGGGCACTGCCGCGCGGACACGGTGAAACGTGAGTTGGGGTGCGCCGCAGGCCGCTTGGCCGGATCAAAAGAGTCTCCACGCCAGTCAGTGACCGGCACCCCCTCGTCCAGTCCCTCCCACCACGGCCGATTGTCCGCGGTGACTCCGACGTTGGTGAAGATCGTGTTGGACTGGATGGAGGCCAGCGCATTGGGGTTGGAATTTTTCGACGTGCCCGGCGCGACGCCGAAGAAGCCCGCCTCCGGGTTGATTGCATAGAGGCGTCCGTCGGCGCCGGGTCGCATCCAGCAGATGTCGTCACCGACGGTGGTGACCTTCCAGCCGTCGCTGAGATAGCCCTCCGGCGGAATCAGCATCGCCAGGTTGGTCTTGCCGCAGGCGGACGGGAAAGCGGCGGCAATGTAGTGGGTCTCGCCGTCGGGATTCTCCAGTCCCAGGATCAGCATGTGCTCGGCCAGCCAGCCTTCGGTGCGCGCCTGATGACTGGCGATGCGCAGTGCATGGCATTTCTTGCCCAGCAGCGCGTTGCCACCGTAACCCGAGCCGTAGGACTTGATCGTCAGCTCTTCGGGAAAATGCATAATGAAGCGGCGCTCCGGATCCAGCTCGCCAATGGAGTGCAGTCCCTTGACGAAGTGTCCGTCACGCTCTATGCGTGCCAGCGCGGGCGCGCCCATGCGGGTCATGATGCGCATGTTCGCCACGACGTAGGGACTGTCGGTGATCTCCACACCGCAACGCGACAACGGTGAATCGATCGGTCCCATGCAGTACGGAATCACGTACAGGGTGCGGCCCTGCATACAGCCTTCGAACAACGCATCCATTTTGGCGTGCGCCTCGGCGGGCGGCATCCAGTGGTTGTTGGGACCGGCGTCGTCACGATCGCTGGTACACACAAACGTCAGGTGCTCTACCCGCGCGACATCATCGGGGTCGGACCGGTGCAGCCAGCTTCCCGGATGGGTCTGCTGATTGAGTTTGATCAGCGTGCCGTCTGCCTGCATCGCACGGGTCAGCGCGTCATTCTCGGCCGCGCTGCCATCACACCAGTGGATCGCATCGGGCCGGGTCAGCGCGGCAACCTGCTCCACCCAGTCGTTGAGTGAGGCCAGAGAAGTTGCGGCGGGTGCGGACGGGTCAATGAAGGTGGCGTTCACAGGCAATGGTCTCCAACAAGATTCGCCTCGACCGAGGCATGTTCCGGACGCGGACCACGCTGGACGCGCCAATCCGGGACGATGAGCATCAGCCCGTGGGAGGGATCAACGTGGTCATCAGGTGCTCGACGTAGGCGTCGAACTCCTCGTGCTGCATGCGGGTCTGCTTCAGCTGCAAATTCAATTGGAGAAAGCCCACGTACGCCGAATACGCCAAACGGGCGCGGTTGCGGGCATCGTCCCGCCCGAGGCCGGCCTGGCGGAAGGACGCGGTCAGGTAGTCCATCCGGCGATCGGACACCCGGCCGATCACCGGTTGCACGGCAGGGTGGTCCAACGCCTTCAACAATTCCGAGTAGATGATGTGCGCCTTGTACTCGCGCGCCACCATTGAAAACAGGGCGCGCAGGCGCGCACTCGGGTCTGCAACCGCCTCAAGCTGGCCGAAGACCGTCTCCTCCTCCATGCGCTCCCACAACTCGAGCGCGGCAACCAGCAGCGCATCGCGGGAGGGGAAGTGCCAGTAGAAACTGCCCTTGGTCACGCCCAACCGGCGTGCAAGCGGTTCCACCGCGACGGCGGAAACACCCTGCTCGGCAATCAGGTCCAGCGCCGCCTCCGCCCATCCACTGGCGCTGAGGCGACCGACCCGGGCCGGTATGGGCGAGCTTGCTGGAGCTGCGGAGGTGGTCGTCATAGAGGGGCGAGTGTAGCAACCATACGCCAGCGGCGGGAGCCGTATGCAGCGACTTGTCCGCGACGAGGCCAGGGTTGACAGGGGAGGAAACACAAGACCATACTCGTGCGTATGTTTCGACATGTACGATGGGGTTGAGGTCGTCATGCCGTCGCTCTCCCGTCATCGCCCATCGCACCGCTGCTGGAGCGTCATCATGAGCATCGCCACTCCTTTCATAGTCTTCCTGCTGATTGCCGGGATCGCCGCGTACCACCGCCTGCGGTTGCCGGTGTGGGTCGCGCTGACGGCCGTGGCGCTGGTCGCCTGCGCGCTGCTGGGCGCCAGCACGGTCGCGATCATTGTTGTAGCGCTGATCACCGCGCTGATTGCGGTGCCGCTGCTGTTGCCGGCCATCCGTCTGCCGTACATCACCAAGCCGCTGCTGGGCTTCTACACCAAGATCCTGCCGCCGCTGAGCGACACCGAGCGCGTCGCGCTGGAAGCCGGCACCGTCGGTTTCGAAGGCGAACTGTTCTCGGGTCGCCCCAACTGGAACGTGCTGCTGGACCAGCCGGCACCCGCGCTGACGGCCGACGAGCAGGCGTTCCTGGATGGCCCCTGCGAGCAGCTGTGCGCGATGACCGATGACTGGGACATCACCCACGTGCGTGCGGATCTGCCGCCCGAGATGTGGGAGTTCATCAAGAAGAACCGCTTTTTCGGCATGATCGTGCCGAAGGAATACGGCGGCCTGGGCTTCTCCGCGCTGGCCAACCACAAGGTCATCCAGAAGCTCGCATCGATCTCCGCGGTGGTCAGTTCGACCGTCGGCGTGCCCAACTCGCTGGGCCCGGCCGAGCTGCTGATGCATTACGGCACCGAGGAGCAAAAAGACTATTACCTGCCGCGACTCGCCGATGGGCGCGAGGTGCCCTGTTTCGCCCTGACCGGACCGTGGGCGGGATCCGATGCGACCTCCATTCCGGACTTCGGCATCGTCTGCATGGGCGAGTGGAACGGCGCGAACGTGGTCGGGGTAAAGCTGACCTTCGACAAGCGCTACATCACCCTTGCCCCGGTGGCGACGCTGGTCGGTATGGCGTTCCGGATGTATGACCCGGATGGCATCCTGGGCGACACCCGCGATATCGGCATCAGTCTGGCACTGCTGCCGCGCGACACGGACGGTGTCGATATCGGCCGGCGCCACTTCCCGCTCAACAGCCCGTTCCAGAACGGACCGCTGCACGGCCGCGAGGTATTCATCCCGCTGAGCCAGCTGATCGGCGGTGAAGCGCAGGCCGGCAAGGGCTGGCAGATGCTGGTTGAGGTGCTGTCGATCGGTCGCTCCATCACCCTGCCCTCCACCGCCAGCGGCGGCGCGAAGATGGGTGCCGTGGTGACCGGCGCCTATGCGCGCATCCGCAAGCAGTTCGGGTTGTCCATCGGACGCTTTGAAGGCGTGCAGGAGGCGCTCGCACGGATCGCCGGCAACGCCTACACCATCAGTGCGCTGGCGGAATCCACCGCTGCCGCCGTGGCGCGCGGCGAGAACCCCGCGGTCCCCTCGACAATTTCCAAGTACCACTGCACGGAAATGGGTCGCCAGGTCGCCCAGGACGCGATGGACATCCACGGGGGCAAGGGCATCATCCTTGGGCCGCGGAACTATCTGGGCCGGTCGTGGCAGGCAGCACCCATCGCCATCACCGTGGAGGGTGCCAACATCATGACCCGCTCGTTGATGATCTTTGGCCAGGGCGCCATCCTCTGCCACCCTTGGGTGCTCAAGGAGATGAAGGCCGCGATGCTGCCCGAGGGTCCCGAGCGGGTGCTCGAGTTCGACCGCAATCTGTTCGGCCACATCGGCTTTGCGATCTCCAACGCGGTGCGCTCACTCTGGTTCGGGGTCACCGGCGCCAGCGTCGGCAAGGCGCCCGGGGATGCGTACACGCGACGCTACTACCGCAAGCTCAACCGCTACTCGTCCGCGCTCGCGTTGTGCGCCGACACTTCGATGCTGCTGCTGGGCGGCAAATTGAAGTTCAAGGAATCGCTGTCGGGACGTCTGGGTGACGTGCTCAGCCAGTTGTATATCGCCAGCGCCGTGCTGAAGCGCTATGAAGACCAGTCCCGTCCGGAGGCCGACCAGCCGCTGCTGGCATGGTCGATCCTCAACGCCGTGCACAAGATCGAACTGGCGCTGTCGGATGCCCTGCGCAACTTCCCGGTGCGGCCGGTGGGCTGGCTGCTATGGGCGCTGATCTTCCCGCTGGGACGTCGTGCAACGCCGCCTGGCGACCGTTTGAGCCGCCGCGCAGCCTCCCTGCTGATGGTCCCCAACGAAGCCCGTGACCGTCTGGCCGAGGGCATCTACCTCAGCCCGACGGTGCACAATCCGGCGGGTCGCATCAACAGCTATCTGCCGGCGGTGGTGTTGGCCGAGCCGGTGGAGCGCAAGTTCCTGAAGGCCCTGAAGGGCAGCAAGATCGAGGCGCTGACCTACCCGCAGCAGCTGGACGAAGGCGTTCGGGAGGGGTGGATCACCGCCGACGAGCGCGGCCAGCTGCAGGCCTTGCGCGAGATGACCATCGAGACGATCAGTGTCGACGACTTCGATACCGGGGAGTTGCGCTCCGCCGGCTACCGGCCGGATGTGGAGCTCATGCTGCCGGAACCGCGGGAGACCGAGATTTCCTGAACCGTGCGTCGGCGTGAGAAATGAAAACGGCGGGTCATGCGACCCGCCGTTTTTCTTTTTGCCGTTACCGTTGTAGCCCGCTCACCCTGCGGCGGGGAACCACGGCAACACCCACCACTCATCGGGGCCCTGAGCATATTGCTGCAGCGCCCCCGCCCGACCGTCATTTTCAAACCGGATCTGGCGATCGCCCCGCCGGTTGGCCTCCCAGCAAACTGTCAGTTGCGGCTGGACGGGGCGCCCGGGGTGGCATTTATAACCGATGACTAACCGAACGCGGGAATCTTCAAGCCCCGCTGCACGGCCGGCCGGGCCAGCCCGCGTTGCAGCCATGCCTCCACGTGCGCGAAGTCCTTGTAACCGGTCAAATCGCCGGCCTCGTAGTAATGCACCAGGTTATTGACCCACCCCAGCGTAGCGATATCCGCGATGGTGTAGTCATCGCCCATCAGCCAGAGCCGCCCGTCCAGACGCCCATCGAGCACGCCCAGCAGACGTCGGCTTTCCGCGACATAGCGCTGCAGGGGGCGCGGATCCTCGATGTCCTTGCCGCCATATTTATGGAAGTAGCCGACCTGGCCGAACATCGGGCCGATGGACGCCATCTGGAAAAACACCCACTGGATGGTTTCCCAGCGCGATGCGGGGTCCGCCGGGAGGAAACGGCCGGACTTTTCCGCCAGGTACATCAGGATCGCACCTGACTCGAACAGACCCATCGGATTTCCGCCGGGGCCGTCCGGATCGATGATCGCGGGGATCTTGCCGTTGGGGTTGAGCGAGAGAAACTCCGGGGTATGGCTCTCGTTGCTGGTGATATCGACCAGGTGCACTTCGTATGCCAGACCGGTCTCCTCCAGCATGATCGACGCCTTGACTCCGTTGGGCGTTGGCAGCGAGTACAGCTGGATGCGGTCGGGGTGGCGCGGGGGCCAGCGGTGGGTGATCGGAAACTCGGAAAGATCTGCCATAGGGGTGCGTCCTCGCAAGTAGTGTGTGGGGCGGCCACTGAAAACGATCTATTCGCTGGCATGATCCAGCATCCGGAGTTCGCGCTGCGGCAGCGGCCGGGTGATGGCATGCGCCTTGAACGCGCGCCAGATCGCCAGATTGATGTCCGAGCGGACGTTGTTGATTCCAAGCTCCGGCGAGGTGACCCACACCCGCAGATCCAGGTCGATACCGTTCTCACCAAAGCCGAGCAGGCGGGCCACCGGCGGCGGGTCTTCCAGCACGCGCTCCTGGCCGTTGGCCGACTCCTCCAGCAATCGCATCGCCAGTTCCGGATCGTCGCTGTAACTGATCTGGATCGGAATCTTCAGGCGGATGCTTTCCCCGCCATAACTCCAGTTGATCACCGGGTTGATGATCAGGTTCTCGTTGGGCATCAGGGTATCCACACCGTCGCGATCGCGGATGACGATGTAACGTGCACGCAGTTCATGGACCCACCCATAGCGGGTGCCCGACTGGTCCTCCACGGTAATGACGTTGCCGGGTTTGATGGAGCCATCCACCAGCAGAATGAAGCCGGAAATGAAGTTGCTGACGATCCGCTGCAGACCCAGCCCGATACCCAGTCCCAGCGTACCGCCGATCACTGCCAGGGCCGCCAGGTTGACCCCCAGCACCTGCAGCGCGACTACCGTGCCGAACACCAGCAGCAGCAGTTTGATCACCTTGTTGAGGCCCACCTGCGCACTGGGCGACAGATGCTGCGACTCGCGGACCTTGCGCTCCAGCAGTCGGGACACCCACAGACTGAGCACCATCACCAGCGCCGCCACCGACACGGCGCGCAGCACGAGCAGAATGGATACCCGCGTGGATCCGACGGTGACGGCCGCGCTGTCTAGGGCCGTCACCACCTGCGGAAGCCAGTTCAGCAGATGCAACGCGACCCCGATCCACACCACGCCGACGATGAAATTCTCGGAGGCCGACAGCAGCGAACCCGGCTTGAGCGCCCCCGACAGCAGGTAGACCGCCAGGCGCACCAGCAGCAGCGCTACCGCCAGGCTGAGCACCACCCAGAGCAGTGCATGCCGCATCCCGATCTGGGTAAACGCACCCCAGGTAAACACCAGCACCAGTGACAGCGCGGCGGGGAACGCCAGCCGCCGACCGGCCGCCAGGGTTACCAGACCCGCGCGCGTGTGATCGCTCACCTTCAGGTAACCGCGCAACCAGGCGTCATAGCGCCGGTCAACGACCCAGGCGATCAGCAGCGCACCGAGTACCGCCAGCGCCTGCCACCCGAGCGAGGGGTGCCACAGGGTGTCGATCCAGGTCGACAGATGGCTCTTGAACCAGTCGCTCATGAGGGCTCGTTGGTGCAAAGGTGATCGGTCGAGCATACAAGCCCCGCTCGAATACCTCGTCATTGCCGCCATAGGCGACAGCCCTGTAGCCGCGACAACGCGGGCTCAGGATCCGGTCTTGATTCGCGTGTAAAATTACCGGTTTTCCGCGGCTGAACATGGCGAAGGCACCCCAAGGCGCGCCGATCCCGGGCCCGGCGTTCATTCGCCTGCTTGCCCGTCTTGCCGACGCCCGGCTTTCCGGGACGGGTCCTGCACTCGCGGATCGCCTGAGCCAGTGGATCGACTGGACCCGGGCCGTCTCACTTTCCAAGGCACTCGACGGGCGACTGCCGGCAGCCGATGCCGGCACTCCGGTGTTTGGCGCCGATGACGAGCTGGAGTGCGCACGCGTGCGCGCTGCGCTGGCCCACGCCATTTCCGCCGATGTCGATCCCACCGCGACCAGGCAGCGACGGACAACCCGCGGGACGGAACCCGTGTTGGACGGCGAGCCCGGCTACACACTCTTCCGGGAGCGGTACCGCGACCTCCAGCAATCCATGCAAGCCGAGACGGGTCGGCTGCGCGGACGCTTGCGTGACATGCTGGCG
>JBDSPO010000204.1:0-33061 GCA_039930265.1 Lysobacter sp.
GACGATGGCACGGTGTCCAGATGGACGTTGAAGACGCGGGTCGGGTTGCCCCGCACCGCCAGCATCGACACCGCACCATCACCGTGATCGTTCACCTCCACCCGGAAGCCGGGCAGTTGCGCACGCAGATAGTCGAAGATGCCGCCGGTTCCGATCAGCCGCGGCGGGTTGCGGGTATCAAAGGCGACCAGAGCTTCAAGGTGGCGCAGGACGTCGGGCAGCATGCAGGGTTCCTGTAGGCAAAACGGGGCGGGAGAGCGGGTGCGGGCACGCGACCGGAGCCGCGGCCCGTGTCACGGTGCTAGTTCCGGTTGACCTCGGCCCACAGCGTGCTGCTCATGCCGAACAGCTTGATGAAACCCTCCGCCTCGGCCACACCCCAGTCCGCCGCCTGGGCGTAGGTCGCTCCCTTGGCGTTGAGGATGTGGGGAGAGTGGATCGCCACGGCGGCCACGCTGCCGCCGTGCGTTTCCAGCACCACCTCGCCGTTGACCGTGCTCTGGCTGGACGCCAGAAACGCCTCGAGGTCGGCCTTCAGCGGGTCATGGAAGAACCCCTCGTAGACCATTTCCACCCACTTGCGTGCAACTTCCGGCTTGAAGCGGTTCTGGTGTTTGCTGAGCACCGTTTCTTCCAG
Source organism: Lysobacter sp. (assembly GCA_039930265.1). GTDB lineage: Bacteria > Pseudomonadota > Gammaproteobacteria > Xanthomonadales > Xanthomonadaceae > Novilysobacter. The sequence goes on from JBDSPO010000204.1 coordinate 638, forward strand.
CGCGCGATGCGCCGCCAGCAGCACCGTCAGCCCCGGTGCTTCGTAGATGATCCGGCCCTTCAGGCCGATGGTGGTATCGCCGGTGTAGATCCCGCGGCCGACACCATACTCCGCGAACATCGCATTGAGCTTGGCCAGCATGGTGTGTCCGGCCATGCGCGCACCGTCCAGACTGACCGCTTCGCCGGCCTCGAACCCGATGCGCACCTGCAGCGGCTGCGCCGGCCATTGCGCGCGCGGCTTGCACCAGCCGGTTGCGCCCTCACCCGGCGCCTGCCAGCGGTCGATCTCGCCGCCGGACATGGTCAGGCCCAGCAGGTTCTCATTGATGGTGTAGGCCTGCTGCTTGGCGCGCACGCCGAATCCCCGGTCTTCGAGGTACTTCTGCTCGTAGGCGCGCACCTCGGTGTGCTCTTTCTGGATCTCGCGGATCGGCGCGATGATCTCGTAGTCGCCCAGCGACTTCACCGTCAGATCAAAGCGCACCTGGTCGTTGCCCATGCCGGTGCAGCCGTGGGCGATCACGCGGGTACCCAGCTCGTCGCAGCGCTTCAGCGCCGCGTCGACAATCAGATAGCGGTCGGAAACCAGCAGCGGGTACTGTCCCTGGTAGCCCTCGCCGGCCCACACGAAAGGCTTGACGAAGCCCTCCCAGATCGCCGGGCCGCCATCGACAGTGACGTGCGAGGTGACCCCCAGCTCGGCGGCGCGCTGCTCGATGAAGGCACGCTCTTCTGCGTCCACGCCGCCGGTATCGGCAAACACGGTGTGGACCTGCCAACCGCGTTCCTGCAGGTATGGCACGCAGAAGCTGGTGTCGAGTCCGCCGGAAAAGGCGAGGACGATGGTCTTGTCAGTCATGGAAATTTCTCGGTGGGACGAAATCTGTTAACGGTGGCCAGCCAGGGCCGCCATGATGGCTTTCTGCACGTGCAGGCGGTTCTCCGCCTCGTTGATCGCGATGCACTGCGGCGAGTCCATCACCGCATCGGTCGCCTTGACGTTGCGGCGCAGCGGCAGGCAATGGCTGAACACACCGTTGTTGGTCAATGCCATCTTGGCCTCGTCGACGATGAAGTGCTGGTACTGGTCGCGAATGGGTTTCTCCGGCGCCCAGTTGCCGAAGTACGGCAGCGCGCCCCAGCTCTTGGCATAGACCACGTCGGCACCGGTATAGGCGCCGGTGATGTCATGACTGACTGCCAGCGAGCCCCCGCTTTCGGCGACGTTGTCCGCCGCCCAGCCCATGTAACGCTCGTCAAGCACGTAGTCGGGCGTCGGGCACAGCAGGGTGACATCCATGCCCATGCGGGTCGCGATGGTCAGGGCGGAATTGGCGACTGCGGTGTTGAGCGGCTTGGGATGGTAGGTCCAGGTCAGCACGAACTTCTTGCCGCGCAGATCGGCAGTGCCGAAATGCTCCTGCAGCGCCATCACGTGGGCCAGTTCCTGGCACGGATGGGTAATGGTTTCCATGTTGATCACCGGCACCGGCGAGTACTTGGCAAAGGACTTCAGCACCCGGTCCTGGCGATCCAGCGACCAGTCGACGAACTTCGGAAACGCACGCACGCCGATCATGTCCACGTAGCGTCCAAGCACCTGCGCGACCTCGGCAATGTGCTCCTCGGTATCGCCGTCCATCACGGTGCCCAGATCGAACTCGATCGGCCATGCATCCTTGCCGGGCTGCAACACCACCGCGTGGGCGCCGAGCTGGAACGCGCCGAGCTCGAAACTTGTGCGCGTGCGCATGGACGGGTTGAAGAACACCAGCGCGATCGACTTGCCCTTGAGCTGGTCGCCCAGTTTGTCGCGCTTGAACGCGGCCGCCTGCACCAGCAACGCGTCAAGGTCGGAGCGCGACCAGTCCTGGGTGTTGAGGAAATGCCTGGGGGTCATGCGATGTTCCCGGAGGTGAGGGTGCGAGGGTGGAAGGAAGCGCGTTAAAGCAGGACTGAAAAGCAAAAAACCCAGCTCGGCGGCTGGGTTTTCTTTCGTCTGTCACGCGGGTTGCTGCGTGCACGTGCGATGGGCTACCCGGCCAGAATGGAAGGCAACGGTCGGCGCGCACGCGAAGTCATCCCCGCCGCCATATAAGCAGAGGTCAGGATGTCAGCGTCGGCGTGAAGGTGTGTCATCGAACCCTGATCGTCGCACGCGGGGGGTGCGATCGCAAGCAGCACAGTGCGGTTAATTGTCGCCGACGCCACTGACGACGGGCGTAACGCCGATACGGATGCGCAGGCGGTTGCCCGGATCCTCGGCAAGCCGCGAGCGGTATTTCGACCCGCGATAGACATAGTCGACGTCGTAGGCAATGGGGCGCTGGAACTCGCGACGAACGGGCACCACCACGCAGTTGCGGGCGTTTTTTTCACTCGGCTCATCATTGGGCCTGCCCAATGCGCCTTTTACCGCACCCACCACGCGCGACAGCCGCGAGCCGGCGTCATCCTCGGGGCTCTCCGGGGTGCAGGTCTCCTCCATCGCGGTCGCGGTGAGGGTCTGGTGTACCGGGGTGACACGCAGCACCTGCGCATACGCGAAGCGCACGTTCTCCAGCTGGATCACGGTGGTGCCCTGCGCACCGGCGGGAGCCGCTGCCACGGCAAGCAGAAGGACAGGCAGCAGGCGTAGGCACATCATTGCGTCGGCAGGTTCCATCAGCGGATGCGCCATAGTGTAGGGCGACATTGTGGAGGACAGCTGAATCGTCTTTCCTGGCGTGCCTGCCACCGTCCGGCTGACCAGCCTCGCGCGCGGACGCTAGAATACAGCAACGTCCTTGCCGCATCCCCCATGAGCCTGCACCTATACAACACCCTGAGCCGGCGGCTCGAAGCGTTCGAGCCGATCGACCCCGCCCGTCCGACCTTCTATGTCTGTGGACCCACGGTCTACAACTATGTCCACATCGGCAATGCGCGCGGTCCGGTGGTGTTCGGCGTGCTCGCCGATCTGCTCAGGCGCCGCTACGGCGCGCTGGCCTACGCCCGCAACATCACCGACGTCGACGACAAGATCAACGCGGCAGCGCGTGACCAGGGCGTCCCGATCTCGGTGATCACCGATCAGTTTGCCGCCGCCTATCGGGATGACATGGCCGCACTGGGTGTGGCACCGCCGGACATCGAGCCCGCAGCGACCGCCCACATCGGCCCGATGATCAGCATGATCGAGCAATTGATCGCCTCCGGAAATGCCTACGCGGCCGAGGGCCACGTGCTGTTCGCGGTGGCCAGTTTCCAGGGCTACGGAAAACTGTCCCGGCGCAACATCGATGACATGCTGGCCGGCGCCCGCGTCGACGTCGCGCCCTACAAGCGCGACCCGGGCGACTTCGTGCTGTGGAAACCCTCCAGCGACGATCTGCCGGGCTGGGAGTCGCCGTGGGGCCGAGGACGGCCGGGCTGGCACATTGAATGCTCGGCGATGGCGGCCGCCCACCTGGGCGAGACGATCGACATCCATGCCGGCGGCGTGGACCTGCAGTTTCCGCACCATGAGAACGAAATCGCCCAGAGCGAATGCGCGCACGGTGGCAAGCCGTTCGCGCGCTGGTGGCTGCACAACGGCATGCTCAATTTCGATGGCGCAAAGATGAGCAAGTCGGTGGGCAACATCGAGCGTGTCCACGACCTGGTGCAGGCGCACCCGCCCGAGGCCCTCCGCTACGCGCTGCTATCGGCCCATTACCGCCAGCCGCTGGACTGGTCGGACGCGCTGATCGAGCGCTCCGTGCGCACCCTGGACCGCCTGTACGGGACCCTGCGCGACGTCGATGCGCTGCTGCAGGACGACGCCGACGGTCGCACCGCGCGGGCCGCCATTCCCGCTGCGGTTGAAGCAGCGCTCGACGACGACCTCAATACGCCGCAGGCATTGTCGGAACTGGCGTCCCTGGCGACCGCTGCTCGCGGCCTTCGCAGCACCATGACCCAAGCGATTGGCGCGTCGGATCCCCGGCAACGTCAGGCGTTGGCAACCCTGGCCGCCGATCTGCGGGCCGCCGGTGCTGCACTCGGGCTGCTGCAGCAGGCACCGGATGCATGGTTCAACCGCGGTGGCGACACGGATGCCCACATCCAAGCGCTGATCGACGAGCGCACGGCGGCCAAAGCCGGCCGCGATTTCGCCCGTGCCGACGCGATCCGCGACCAGTTGGCCGCCGAAGGCGTGGTGCTGGAAGACACGCCTGCCGGCGTGCGCTGGAAGCGCGCATGAAGCCCTCCCCCTTCCCCATCGAAGCCACTCCTGCGGACGCTCAGGCCGCGATCCGCGACGAGTTCGCATTTTTTGGTGACTGGTCCGAGCGCTACCAGTACCTGATCGACCTCGGCCGCAAGTTGCCCGACCTGCCGGAGGCGCTGAAGACCGAGGAGCACCGCCTGAAGGGGTGCCAGTCGGTGGTGTGGATTGTGGCGGAGGGGGGTCCCGATAAGCTCGACTTCCACGCGATCAGCGATTCGGCCATCGTCTCCGGGCTGGTTTACCTGGCGCTGCGCGTGTACTCCGGCCGCAGCGCCCGCGAGATCGTCGAGACCGACGCCGACTACATCGCCGACATCGGGCTGGCCAAGCACCTCTCGCCGACCCGCAGCAACGGGCTGGTCGCATTGCTGGGGTTTATCCAGACGACCGCTGCCGAGGCGCTGGCCCGGTAGACCACGGTTTCGTAGCAGCGCAAAACAAAAACCCCGCCATCGGCGGGGTTTTGCTTGACCACTCACAAAAGGCGCGCGCCCGGCGCGCAGCGTGCAATCAATCGCCCATCTGCTTGCGCAAGTGCTCCCAACGTTCCTGCGCGTCGATGGTGCGCTCGGCAGTGAGGCGGGCATCCATGCGCTCCAAGCCGATTTCCTCACCCGAATCGACGCAGAAGCCGTAGTCGCCGGTATCCACGCGCTTCAGGGTGCTGTCGATCTTGCTGATCAGCTTACGGTAGCGGTCACGCGTGCGCAGTTCCAGCGAGTTTTCGGTTTCGCGGGTTGCACGTTCCGCTTCATCGCCCACGTCGCGCACCTCCTCCTTGAGGTTCTCGATGGTCTGCTTGGACTCGTCGACCAGGTCATCGCGCCACTGCATCAGCCGCTGGCGGAAGTACTCCAACTGCAGCGGGCTCATGTACTCCTCTTCAACCGAAGGCACATAGCCCTTGGGCAGAACGGGACGACCGGTACTTTTCTCGGTTTTATACGGCACGACTTTGACCTTGTTTTTGACGACCGGGGGCGGCGACTTGCCGACAACGGCAACGGCCACCTTGGTCAGCTTGCGCTTGACGGGTGCCGACGGGGAAGCCGGCGCATTGGCAGCGGCGCGCGTTTTGCCTGCGGTGCCGGTGGCGGACGCGGCGGCAACGGCCTTGGGGGTTTTGGCGGCAACCTTCTTTACCGCGACCTTGCTGGCCGCCGACTTGGCAACCGGAGCCGTCTTGGCCGCGGGACTCTTGGTGGTCGGCGCCTTTTTGGCAACGGCTTTCTTCGGCGCGGCTACCGCTGCTGGGGCTTTCTTCGCTGCGGGAGTGGCGGCTTTTTTTGCGGTGATCTTCTTGGCACTCGGCTTCTTGTCGATGGTGCTGGCTACCTTCTTCTTCGCGGCCGTCGCAGGTGCGCGGACCGATTTGGTGGGGGGCGTGGCGACCGCCTTGCTGGCCGGAGGTGATTTCGCAGCGGCTTTCTTGCCCGCCGGTTTCGCCATGGTGGCCCCGGAAGCCGCCTTGGCGGCGCTCTTGCGTGTCTGGGCGACCTTCGTCGCGGATTTTTTCACGGCCACGAGCCACCTGTCCTTGTTGGTTCCCTTGTGACGGGAAAGCGCGCTGTTATACCCTGCCCGCGCACCGGCGGCAACCGCGCCGGGGAAATTTTGCAGGATTTCCGCGTGCTGTGCCGACCGCAAAGGCCTACGCTGGTGCTGGACAAGGCGGTTATTGCGCCCATCCTACCTTCCCTGCAGGACGCTTGCCCGGAATGCCCAACGTGTTCGACCGCCTGCTCATCGCCCTGCTGCGCGGATACAAGCGCTGGATCAGCCCGATGCTGGGGCCACGCTGCCGTTTTTATCCCACCTGCTCGGAGTACGCGATGCAGGCGATCACGCGCTTTGGCGCGCTGAAAGGCGGTTGGCTCGCACTGCGCCGTATCCTTCGATGCCACCCCCTGCATCCGGGCGGCAATGATCCCGTGCCGCCCGCGTCCTGACCCCCTAACCCAGAGGAATTTCCCCGATGCCATCTCCCGCCACGCTTATCGTCAATGCTCGCCTGGTCAACGAGGGTCGCGAGTTCGACGGCGACCTGCGCATCGCCGATGGCCGCATTGGCGAAATCGGCCAGGGCCTGGCGTCGCGCCACGGCGAGACCGTCGTTGACGCGGCGGGGCGCCGATTGCTGCCAGGCATGATCGACGACCAGGTGCATTTCCGCGAGCCGGGGATGGAGTACAAGGCCGACATGGCCATCGAGTCCGGCGCGGCCGTCGCAGGCGGGCTGACCAGCTTCATGGACATGCCCAACACCAGCCCGCCGACGCTGGACGCAGCCGCGCTGGAGGACAAATACCGCCGCGCCGCCGGTCGCGTCCGCGGCAACTACGGCTTCTATATGGGCACCAGCACAGACAACCTGGAGGCCATCCAGCGGCTGGATCCGCGATCCGCGCCGGGGGTGAAGGTGTTCATGGGCGCCTCCACCGGCAACATGCTGGTGGATGATCCCGAGGTGTTGGACGCGGTATTCCGCGACGTTCCCACACCCATCATCACCCACTGCGAAGACACGCCGATGATCGAAGCGGCGATGGCCGTGTACAAGGCGAAGTACGGTGACGACATTCCCGCCGAGTGCCATCCCGACATCCGCTCGCGCGAGGCGTGCATCAAGTCGACCCGTCTTGCAATTGAACTCGCGCGCCGACACGGCACCCGCCTGCACGTCCTGCACATCTCCACCGCTGACGAATTGGCCCTCTTCGAGCGCGGCCCGCTGGTGCGTGCCGACGGCAGTCGCAAGCAGATCACCGCGGAGACGTGCATCCACTTCCTGCGCTTTGACCGCAGCGATTACGCCACTCTCGGACATCTGATCAAGTGCAATCCCGCGATCAAGGATCCCGCCGACCGCGAGGCGCTGATCCGCGCCCTGGCCGATGACGTGATCGATGTCCTGGCCACCGACCACGCGCCGCATCTGCTGGAAGAAAAGCAGAACCCCTACACGCGTGCGCCGAGCGGTCTGCCGCTGGTGCAGTACGCGCTCAACGCGGCATTGGAACTGGTGCACGAAGGGCACCTCACGACGGCCCAGGTGGTGCAGAAATTCGCCCACGCCCCGGCCCAGCTGTTCGATGTCGTGCAACGCGGATTCCTGCGCGAAGGCTATGCCGCCGACCTGGTCCTGATTGATGACGTCCCGTTGACCGTCCGCCGCCAGGATGTGCTGTCGAAATGCGGCTGGTCGCCGTTTGAGGGACGCACGTTCCACAGTCGGATCGGCGCTACCTGGGTCAACGGGGTTCTGGGCTGGGACGGCGAGAGGCTGGTGGGCGCGCCCAACGGCCAGCGCCTGGCATTCGACCGATGAAAATGGCTTGGCGGGTCACCGGCGTCGCTGTAGCGATGGCCTGCACCAGCAGTATCGTCAGTGCCGGCGCCGTGCCGGCACGCGCCAACGGTCACACCACCGGCGCGGCAACCGAAGACAGTCGAATCGCCTTCCCCGCCAGCGTCGAGCAGGGGTCGCTGGTGATCGGCAAGGTCCCGGCCAACAGCATCGTGAAGCATGCGGGACGACCGCTGCGGGTGACGCCCTACGGCACGGTGGTATTCGGCATCGGCCGCGACGCCGGTGCCAGCACGTCCATCGAGGTGACGCCGCCGGGCGGCTCGCTGAAGACGGTAGTGCTCAGCGTGACCCCACGCGACTGGCCGATCGAACGGGTCAACGGACTCCCCCCGGGCACGGTCAAGCCGGCGCCGGCGCTGGCCGCGCGCATCGCGCGTGAGCAGGCGCTGGTGACGGATGCCCGCCTGCGGGACGACGCCCGCACCGACTTCACCCAGGCGTTCATTTGGCCGGTTGAGGGTCGCATCAGCGGCCGCTTTGGCAATCAGCGGGTTTACAACGGCAGCCCGGGGGCCGCGCATTCGGGGATGGACATCGCGGCAACCAACGGCACGCCGGTGAAAGCGCCGGCTGCCGGCGTCGTGACCTTCACCGGCAACCTGTACCTGACCGGCGGCACGGTGTTACTCGATCATGGTCACGGTGTCAGCTCCAATTTCCTCCACCTGTCACGGTTGGACGTGGCCGTCGGGGACAGCGTGCAGCAGGGCCAGGTCATCGGCGCGGTCGGGGCCACCGGTCGTGCCACAGGCCCGCATCTGCACTGGGGAATGAACTGGCTGGACGTTCGCATTGACCCGCTGCTGGTGCTGGAGCGCGCCCGCTGATCACTCATCGGCCAGGGTAACGCTCTCGCCGCGCCGCAACACCGGATGTTCGCCGGTCAGCCGGATCCCGGACGACGCGAACCGACCACTTACGCGATCACGTCCGGCCTCCTTGCTTGCATAGAGCGCAGCATCCACCCGGTCCAGCAATTGGGCCGCCGTTTCGCCCGCTGCAAGCTCGGCGACGCCGAGGCTGAGGGTGACTTCAAAACGGTTGCCGTCGATGGACAGCGGACGGCAGTTGACCGCCGAGCGCAGGTTTTCGGCCACACCGATCGCTTCGTCCAGATGGGTGTCGGGCAACACGACCAGCAGTTCGTCGCCGCCCCAGCGTCCGAGGCTGTCGTAGGTGCGCAGACGGTTTCGGGTGCGCAGGGCGATGATTTTGAGGCACGAATCGCCGATGCCATGTCCGTACTGGTCATTGATGAGTTTGAAGCGGTCCACATCGAAGAACACCACCGACAGCGGCAGCCCGCCCAGATGCGACTCCTCGACGGAGATTTTCAATCGGGCCTCGATCGCCGGCCGCGACATTGCGCCGGTCAGCCCGTCGAAACTCGCCAGCCGGCTGGCGCGGTCGCGGTCGCGGCGCAACTCCTGCAGGGTGTCGCTCAGTCCGATCACGATGACCACACCGTAGAGGACGAACGAAGCCGAGAACGCGTATTCCAGCCACGCCGGCCCCATCCAGACGCCGATCACTTCGCCCACGCGTACCAGCAGCAGGGACACCAGTGGCAACCATGAAAGTACGACGAAATACGCGGACCGCTGCCGCACCAGGCACCCGTTGACGGCGGCCACCACCACCCCGCCGGCCACCAGCATCAGCACGATATTGGCGAGGATCGGCATCCAGCCGCCCGTGCCACGCAGCGTGACCAGGGTGATCGCTACGAACAATCCGCACCCGGCGATCAGCACTTTCTGCAACGCAGGCTGACGCGCTCTCAGGTCCAGATAGTGGGAGAGGAAAACCAGGCCCGACAGAACGGCGGCCATGATGAAAACGCGCGGGATCCGCCAATCTCCTCCGACCAGTTCGCCTAGCCCGGGCAGTATCCTGGCGTCGACGCCGCTGGTGGCAAAGAAGCCAACGATCGCAAGCAGATTGAGCGTCAGATAGGCGTAACTGCGTTCACCGATGCGTATCCAGAGGCCGAACGCCAGAACGGTCAGAAGACCGAGCGCGCCGAGCAGCGCGAAACGCGACGCGATGTGGACAAGATCTGCGCGGTGCACCGACGGGAGCGATTCGATGGACACCGTCATGGGCATGGCCGCGGTGGAATGCACCCGAAGGAATACCGGTACGCCCGCAGCCAGACCGGCATCGAGCGGAAACACCAGCCCTCGGCTGGAGAATGCCGGGTCGGCGTGACCTCCCAGCAAGGCGCGGGTTATTGGAACGTCCTGCCCAGGCAGCCAGACGTCCACCGTGCTGTGACCCGGCGAATGCACGACCAGCTGCGGCTGCTCGGCCGCATCAACCCGGCGATCGACAGTGATCCGCCACCAATGGGGGGCAACATCGAATTCATGGATCCGCCCACCGGCGACCGGTGTGAAGTCGGTATCGAACGCGCCGGAGACAACCGCTGCAGGGTCCGGGTTGGCGTCCAGGCGGGCCACCGACACCAAAGCCAGCGTGCCGGGATGGGGCGCCAAACTCTGCTGTGCGAAGGCGACGATTGGCAGCAGCACGCTGGCGATCATGACCGCCATCAGCCACCCCCACCGTCCCGCCCGTGCCCCCCGTGCCATCCCTGCCATGCGCGCCCCCCGATGCACCTGAGTGCAGCATAACGGGGAAATCGCGCTCGCAGTACGCGGAAGGGGGGCCATCGCGGCGGGCATCCTGTGCATCGCTGCCGCCTCAGTCCCGCGCGGCCCGCCAGGAGACCCAGAGCACCTGCCAGAGGGGCAGCGGGGTTGACAGCGGTCGGACGCGCAGGCGCCGGTATGCGAGCGCAGCCCACAGCCGGCGAACGCGAATGCCCGCGGGTTCGCGCGGCCATCGCTGCTCCAGCTGGGCCGCCCACGTGGCGACCGCGTCTCCGCTGCCCGCGCGGGCAAGCATGTCCAGCGGTACGTGCGCATCACCGCCATGGACCATGCGCGACTGCAGCAGGCACGCCGCAACCAGCAGCGGGTCGCTGAGATCACCGTCCGATCCCAACAGCGCGCGGTCAATATCGGCAACCGCCGTCGCGAACGAGTGGATCGCCGCGAACGCGTCATCGACGCTGGCCGGCCGTTCGCGGCTGTCGGCCAGCGCCGGCAAGGCAGCAGCCAGCGACGGCCAGGGCGCAGCGTGCGGCTGGAGGACGGTGCCGATGGGATGGCGGCGCGCGCCCCGAGCCCACCCACTCAGCTCCTCCTGCCACCAGCCCAGTTTGGCCACACCCGGGCGGGGGTCGGACCCGCCCCACGCGGCTTCGACCAGCTCCTGCTGCAAGGTCGCCCATGCCAAAGCTGTCGCGCGTTGGTCCGCGGCCACAAAGACCTCCGCGATGCGCCACTCCGGCCAGCGCGCCTGCCATTTACCGGTGAAGTCGGCGAGCGCCGCGCTGCCATCGTCACGGGCATCGGCGGGACGTTCCGCGTCCAGCGGGTTGACCGGTTCGCTCATGGCGTTGCAGGCCACGTTGCCGGCGAAGCGAGATTATCCGGATGCTCGACCACCACGTCGCCGCCCCAGGCCAGCGGGTCGTCGTCCGGCAGCCGGTAGCCCCACAGCGCGACCACCGACGGCATTCCGGCCGCACGCGCGGCGAGGATATCGCGCCGGTCATCGCCCACATAGACACATGCCCGGGGCTGCATGCCGATCCGCTCGGCCGCTACGGTCAGCGGCAACGGATCGGGTTTGCGCGTGGCCAGCGTATCGCCGCCGATCAGCACGGCGCAGCGCTGCTGCCAACCCAGTAACGGCAACAACTGGACCGCGAGGTACTCGGGCTTGTTGGTCACGATGCCCCAGACCGTGCCGGCCTGCTCCAACTGGCCGAGCATCGCTTCGACGCCCTCGAAGGGCTTGCCATGGCGCCCCAACTCACGCTCGTACACCGCGAGGAACTCGGGAATCCAGGCTTCCCGTTCCGCCGCATCCACGTCCGCAAACGCCGCCGCCGCCATCGCGCGCGCACCCCGGGAAACATGCGGGCGCAGGTCGTCCATCGGCATCGGGCTGCGACCGCGCGTCGCGCGCATCACGTTGATGGTCGCCAGCATGTCGGGTGCGCTGTCCAGCAGGGTGCCGTCGAGATCGAACAGCACCGCCTTGGGAAATTCCACGCTCAGTCCGCCTTGCGCGCGCAGGCCAGGTAATTGACGTCCGTGCGGGACGTCCGCCGGGCCGCATTGCGCCACGGTTCGTACATCAACCCGCTGACGTCCTCCAGCTGCATTCCGGCGTCGCGCAGCCACGCCGCCAGTTCCGACGGCTTGATGAAATCACGGTAACGATGGGTGCCCTTGGGCAGCAATCGGGCAACGTACTCGGCGCCCACGATCGCCAGTGCAAATGCGGCCGGCGTTCGGTTCAGCGTTGACAGAAACAGCCGGCCACCGGGCTTCAGCAACTGCGCGCAGGCCACGATCACCGCGCCGGGATCGGGCACGTGCTCGAGCATCTCCATGCACGTCACCGCATCGAAATGGCCCGGCATCTGCACCGCGAGCGACTCGGCCGACTGCAGGCGGTAATCCACTTTGGCGCCACTTTCCAGCGCGTGCAGTCCGGCCACCTTGATGAGTTCCGGCGCCAGGTCGATCGCGGTGACCTGGGCGCCCTCGCCCGCCAGCGCTTCGCTCAGCAACCCGCCGCCACAGCCGATATCGACCACCTGCGCACCTGCCAGCGTGGTCCGTTCGGCCACGTAGGCCAGACGCGGCGGGTTGAGGGCGTGCAGCGCTTTCTGGGGGCCCTGCGGGTCCCACCAGCGGCTCGCCAACGCACCGAACTTGTCGAGCTCGGCCTGGCTGAAATTGTCATCACGCAAGCCGTCGGTGGTGGTCATCGGCGAAAACTCCGGGAGGTTCAAGAACGGATCGCAGCGATCCGCGTCCGCCATTGGTGGGCGTTGGCCATCAGCGCGTCCAGGTCCATGCCGGGCACTTCGCGGTGGCGCAGGCGCGCCTTGCCATCGATCCAGACATCGGTCACCTGGTGGCGGCCGGTCGCGTATACCAACTGCGAGATCACATCGTGCAGCGGCTGGGTCTCGATCTGCTGCAGATCCACGCAGGCCAGATCGGCCCGCTTGCCCACCTCGATGGAGCCGACCAGGTGGTCCAGTCCCATGGCCTTGGCACCGCCGATGGTGGCCGCCCGCAACGCGCTGACAGCGCTGAACGCGGTTGCGTCGCCCGCCACCGCCTTTGCCAGCAGCGCCGCGGTACGGGTCTCGCCGAACATGTCCAGATCGTTGTTGCTGGCGGCGCCGTCGGTACCGATCGCGATGTTCACCCCGGCCCGCTCCAGCTTGGCGACCGGGCAAAAGCCCCATGCCAGCTTGAGATTGGACTCGGGGCAATGGACCACGCTGACGCCCCGCTCGGCGCACATCGCGATTTCCGCGTCGGTCAGCGCCGTCATGTGGACCGCGATCAGGCGGTCATTCACCAGGACCAGGCGATCCAGTCGCGCCAGCGGTCGCTGGCCGTGTTTCTGCAGTGACTCCTCGACCTCCTGCGCGGTCTCGTGGGTATGCAGGTGGACCGGAATATCAAGCTGGTCCGCCAGCATCCGGATCCGCTCGAAGCTGGCGTCGGATACCGTGTAGGGCGCATGCGGCACAAAGGCCATCGACACCATCGAATCGTCGCGCCACTGGTCATGGACCTCGATGGCGCGGTCGAAATATTCCGCGTCCGTTTGCGCCCAGGCGGTCGGGAAGTCGATCACCGGCAGGCCCACCCGTGCGCGGAACCCGTACTGCTTGTAGGTCGCCGCCTGCACATCGGGGAAGAAATAGTTCTCGTTGGCACAGGTGGTGCCGCCGCGCAGCATTTCCGCGATCGCCAGGGTCACGCCGTCGGCCACGAACTCCGGCCCGATCACCGCGCCTTCGATCGGCCAGATATGGCCCTGCAGCCACTCCATCAGCGGCAGATCATCGGCCACGCCCCGTAGCAGCGTCATCGGGTTGTGGGTATGCGCGTTGACCAGTCCGGGAATGACCACCGAACCGGGACGCGCGACGGTTTCCCCGGCGTTGAAGCGCTGTCGGGCTTCCGCCACCGGCAACACGGCGATGATCGCGCCGTTGGCAATCGCAATGGCGTGGTCCACCAATACCGCATTATCGGACCGCACCGGGACTACCCATCCGGCCTCGATCAGCAGGTCGCAGTCCATCGGCACGATGTCCACCACTTACTTGACCCGGCTGACGTATTCGCCGGAGCGGGTATCAACCTTGATGATCTCGTCCTGGCCGACGAACAGGGGCACGCGGACGACCGCGCCGGTCTCCAGCGTGGCCGGCTTGCCGCCGCCGCCGGAGGTATCACCACGCACGCCCGGATCGGTCTCGGTGATCTTGAGATCGACGAAGTTCGGCGGCGCCACGAAAATCGGGCTGCCGTTCCACAGCGTCACCACGCAGTCTTCCTCGCCCTTCAGCCACTTGGCGGCATCGCCCACACCGTTCTTGTCGGCCTGGACCTGCTCAAAGCTGGTGGGGTCCATGAAATGCCAGTGTTCGCCATCGGCGTACAGAAACTGCATGTCCGTATCCACCACGTCCGCGCCTTCCAGCGAGTCGGTCGCCTTCATGGTGACTTCCTGGGTGCGGCCGGTCTTGATGCTGCGGTATTTCACCCGCGTGAACGCCTGGCCCTTGCCCGGCTTGATGAAGTCGGTATCGGTGATGACGCACGGATCGTTGTTGATCAGGATCTTCAACCCGTTTTTGACGTCGTTCAAGCCGTAGCTGGCCATGGTGAACTCCTGCAATGGATGGTGGCGGGAAGCCGCGGCCCGTCGGTTGAACGGACCGCTAGAATGTCAGGCTGTGTCCGGTGGAACCGGTCGCAAGCGAAACTGGATCCGAATGATACCTGCAGGCCCGTTCCCCATACAGCCACCGCCCGCGCCGCAACCCTGGCAAGTGCTGTGGCGCGACGCGGTGCGCGATCCACGCGAACTCGTGCGGCTGCTTGGCCTGGACGCGGACGCACTGGGCATCAGCGATGCCGCGGCCCGCCAGTTCGCGCTGCGGGTGCCACGCGGGTTCGTCGGCCGCATGCGTCATGGTGACCCGCACGATCCCTTGCTGCGTCAGGTCCTGCCGCTGAACGCGGAGATGCGCCCGATGGCCGGCTTCAGTCTGGATGCGGTCGGCGACGGGGCAGCGACCGCCGGCACCGGGGTGATCCGCAAATACCGGGGCCGCGCCTTGCTGGTGACCACCGGCAGCTGCGCCATCAACTGCCGCTACTGCTTCCGCCGCCACTTCCCGTATGCGGAGCAGAACGCGGCCAGCGATGGGTGGGGCGAAGCGGTGTCGGTGATCGCCGCTGACGCCGGCATCGACGAGGTGATCCTCTCCGGGGGTGACCCGTGGTCGCTGGCGACCACCAAGCTGGCGGCGTTGACCGACGCGCTGGCACGCATCCCGCACATCCGCCGCCTGCGCATCCATACCCGCTTGCCGGTGGTGCTGCCCGAGCGGGTGGACGCGCCGCTGATCGCGTGGCTAAACGCGCTGCCTTGGCCGGTGGTGGTGGTGCTGCACGCCAACCACGCCAATGAGTTCGACCCCAGCGTCGATGCCGCAATCGCGCGACTGCGCGCCACCGGCGCCACGGTGCTCAATCAGGCCGTGCTTTTGCGCGGGGTCAACGATTCGGTCGACGCGCTGGCGGCACTGTCCGAACGCGGATTTGCCGCCGGCGTGCTGCCGTACTACCTGCACCAGCTGGATCGGGTCCAGGGCGCGGCGCATTTCGAGGTCACCGATGCGCGCGCGCTTGCGCTGCAAGCCGCGCTTTCCGCGCGCCTGTCAGGCTATCTGGTGCCGCGACTGGTCCGTGAGGTCGCTGGGGATCCGGGCAAGCGGCCGCTGCGGAACGAGGACGCACCGGCGTCCTGAGCCGTGTCCCGACGAGGCGGCGGACAGTCAGCCAGAGGCACAAAGTGACCCGGGTCAAGTCTTCGGTGACACTACCTGCGCAATACTCGGCATCTGTGCATCGAAAGGGAAACCGTATGCAATTTGGGAAGGACATGACACTGCGGCTGATGATCGTCGATGACAGCGTCGATGATGCGGAGGCAATCGCCAATGGCCTGCGCAACAGCGGTATCGCCGTGCGCCCGACGCGTCCGGAAACGATCGAGGAACTCGCTGGCCTGTTGTCCAGCCAGATGCTCGATCTGGTCGTGGTTTCCGAGCGCTCGCAGGTGATTCCGCTGGACCAGGTGATCGCCCAGGTCGATAGCAGCGGCAAGGACTTGCCGATGCTCGCTCTGGTCGACCAGATGGACACGCAACGCATGCTGCAGATGACCGCGTTGGGCATCCGCGCCGTCGCGCTGCGTGGTGAGCACGCCCACATCGACGCCGTGGTGCGGCGGGAATGGAGCGATCTGGAAGCCCGTCGCTCCCTTCGACGGCTGGAAGCGCAGGTCCGCGAGACCGAGCGCCGGTGCGACGCGCTGATCGACTCCTCCCGCGATCCGATTGCCTACGTACACGAGGGCATGCATATCCGCGCCAACGTCGCGTATCTGGAGATCTTCGGTTTCGAATCCTTCGAGGACATGGAGGGCATCTCGTTGCTGGAACTGGTCGCCCCCCAGCACATCGACGACTTCCGCCAATTGCTCAAACGTCTGGGCAAGGGTGAAGCACCGCCGCCGCGATTGGAGATCGAGGCGCGCACGATGGACGGCACCGGCTTTCCGGCAGTGATGGAATTCGCACCGGCCAACTACGAGGGCGAGGCATGCCAGCAGGTGCTGCTTCGCCGGCAGGAACTGGACGCGGAGCTGGTGCGGGAGGTGGAAGAACTTCGCCACCGCGACCTTGCCACCGGCCTGCTCAACCGCTCGACGTTCCTGCGCACGCTGGAAGATGCCGTCGCAGACGCTGCGCACAGTGGCGGCCGCAAGGGACTGCTGCTGATTGAACCAGATCACTATGCGCACCTCCTGCAGGGTGTGGGGCTGGACGCCGCCGATGAACTGATCGCCGCTTGCGCCCGCCGTCTGCAGGGCGTTCTGGGAGAGAACGATGTCGCCGCACGATTCAGCGAGCACCAGTTCGCCGTACTCCGGCCCGGCAGCGACTTCCACGGCACCATGGCGCTTGCCGAGTCGATCCGGGCGGCTTTCGCCGACCACGTACTGGAAACCGAGGCGCACTCGCTCAACGCCACCGTCAGCATCGGCGGTGTGCAGATCGGCCAGAAGATCGCCAGCGTCACCGACGTACTGGGCAAGGCGCACGAAACCGTCCAGTCCAATCTGGCGGTGGGCGGCAACCGCGTCGATATCTTTGATCCCGGCGCGGTTGACCGCGCGGAGCAGGAGCGCGTGGAAGCGTGGGTGATGCGGATTCGGGACGCCATCGACGGCGATCGCTTCGTCCTCCACTTCCAGCCGTTGATCGGCCTGCATGGCGAGCCGATCGAACTCTACGATGCCTACCTGCGCATGCTCGGCGAGCATGGCGAACTGGTCCAGCCTCCCGCGTTCCTGCCGATCGCCGAGGAGCACGGCCTGATGTGGGAAATCGACCGCTGGGTGGTTGACAAGGCCATCGCCGCAATCGGCGCGCGCGCGAAGGCGGACCATCGCACTACCCTCATGGTGCGCATCAGCGAGGTCTCGTTGCAGGATGACAGCATGGTCCAGCACATCACCGAACGGCTGGCCACGCACGGCGTGGATGGCGCACTGCTGGTGCTGCAACTGCCCGAGTCCCGGGTTTTCACCCACCTCAAGGCCGCGCAGGCGTTCCAGCAGCGGGTCGCAGCGCTGGGTGTCAGGGTCGGGCTGGAGCAGTTCGGCAGTGGGCTCAACTCGTCACAGCTGATCAGTCATTTCCAGGCGGCTTTCCTCAAGCTCGATCGCGGCTTCCTGGAGGACCTGCCTGCCAACCCCGGCAACCAGCAGCGCATCCGCGACATCACCGCGAAGGCTCGCGACAGCGGTGCGCAGACCATTGCCGAGTTCGTCCAGGATGCCGCCAGCATGAGCATCCTGTTCGCTTCCGGCATCGATTACGCACAGGGGCATTTCCTGGCGGCTGCGGGACCGGAGATGGATTACGTCTTCGGTTGAGGCAGCGCCGGCAGCAGCATCCGCTCGAAGTGAGCACTTGCAATGCCCCACCCGGTACAAGGAAAAACCCGCCAGATGGCGGGTTTTTCCTTGGGTCTATGAAGACCGTCAGACGACGGTGCGCACCGTGTTGTCACGCGCACGCAGCGCCTGGATGCGCTCCTCCAGCGGGGGATGGCTCAGCATCAGCCGGCGCAGTCCGTGGCCCACCGCGCCACTGATCCCGAACGCCGCAACCTGGGTCGGCAGCGTGTTGGTGCCCTGGTTCTGGCCCAGGCGCTGCAATGCCGCGATCATCTTGTCGCGACCGGCCAGGTTGGCGCCGCCGGCATCGGCACGGAATTCGCGGTAGCGGGAGAACCACATCGCGATCATGTTGGCCAACAAGCCGAACACCATATCCAGAACGAATACGGTCACGTAGTAACCGATGCCGCCCCCGCTGCTCTCGCGGTTGCCGCTGATGTAACTGTCCACTACCCGACCGACGATCCGCGCCAGCAGTATCACGAAGGTGTTGAGCACACCCTGGACCAGCGCCATGGTCACCATGTCGCCGTTGGCCACGTGGCTGATCTCATGGGCCAGCACGGCCTCCGCCTCATCGCGGCTCATGGCCTGGAGCAGGCCGGTGGACACTGCGACCAGCGAGTTGTTGCGCGTCGGCCCGGTGGCGAACGCGTTGATCTCCGGGCCGTCGTAGATCGCCACCTCGGGCATCTTGATGCCTGCGGCGTCCGCCTGGCGACGAACGGTGGCAACCAGCCACTGCTCGACCTCGTTGCGCGGCGTCTCGATCACCACCGCCCCGGTGGAGCGTTTGGCGGCCCATTTGGAAATCATCAGCGAGATCAGCGAACCGCCAAAACCGAAGATCACGGCGAACACCAGCAGGGTGCCGTTGTCGCCCAACCTTATGCCGAACACGCCCTGCAGCACGCTCAGCACGATGCCCAGCAGAACCATTACCGCCAGATTGGTTGCCAGGAACAACCCGATACGCTTGAACATCGAAAGACCCCTTCCCGCGCGACGTGCGCATCTGCCATGCAATCTGTGGCAGCCTCGGGGTAATTTCAAGAGTCGCCAACCTCAGGAGAGCTCCATGCAACCACGTATCGCCCTGGTCACCGGTGGCACCGGCGGGATTGGCACGTCAATCGTCAAGCGTTTGAGCGCAATGGGACACAAGGTCGCCACCAATTTCCGCGACGAGGCGCGCGGCCGCGCCTGGCAGGAAAATATGAAGTCGGAAGGTTTCGACGTGGCGCTGGCCGCCGGTGACGTGTCCTGCCCGGACCAGAGCGAGGCGATGGTGCGCGAGATCGAACGCCAACTGGGCCCGGTCGAAATCCTGGTCAACAATGCCGGGATCACCCGCGACGCAACCTTCCACCGGATGACGCCGCAGCAGTGGACCGAGGTCATCTGCACCAACCTCAACTCCTGCTTCAACATCACCCGGCCGATCATCGAGGGCATGCGCCAGCGCAAATGGGGCCGCATCGTCCAGATCAGCTCGATCAATGGCCAGAAGGGCCAATACGGACAAGCCAACTACGCCGCCGCCAAGGCCGGGATGCATGGCTTCACTATCTCGCTGGCACAGGAGAACGCGCGGTTCGGCATCACCGTCAACACCGTCTCGCCGGGGTACATCGCCACCGACATGGTGATGGCGGTGCCGGAGGAGGTGCGCGAGAAGATCGTCGCCCAGATTCCCACCGGACGCCTGGGAACTCCCGAGGAAATCGCCTACGCGGTGAGCTTCTTCGTCCCCGACGAAGCCAGCTGGATCACCGGTGCCAATCTTTCCGCCAACGGCGGCCAGTACATGGGCTGGTAGGGCCGTACGCCGTACCCACTTTGTTGCAAGCCCGTGGATGCTCGGCCATGCTGCGGGGCATCATTGCTGCAGGCGACCTGTCGATGTCATCCAAGCGTGTCATCAAGAAATATCCCAACCGCCGTCTGTATGACACCCAGATCTCCAGCTACATCACCATCGAGGATGTGCGCCAGCTGATCGTGGACGGGGAACTGTTCGAGGTCATCGATGCACGCTCGGGCGAGGACCTGACCCGCCAGGTGATGCTGCAGATCATCACCGAGCATGAGCAGGATGGAGAGCCGATGCTCTCCACCCAGCTCCTGAGCCAGATCATCCGTTTCTACGGCGATTCTCTGCAGGGCTATATGGGCAGCTACCTGGAACAGTCGATGCAGGCCTTCATGGACCAGCAGCAGCAGTTCCGCAAGCAGATGGGCAGCATCATCGGGCAGTCGCCATGGACCATGATGAATCAGCTCACCGAGCGCAACATGACGATGTGGACGGAATTCCAGAAGACCTTCTCGCCCAGCGTGGGCCAGACACCCAAGCCTGGCCGCAAGACGGACGAGAAGTCCTGACCCACTGCTGCTACTGCAGCGCTGCGCCGGCGCAGTACTTCTGATACACCGCCATCGCTTGTGGCATCAGGCTTTGCAGAGTCTGGATGCGATTGGCAGGGTCGGGGTGGGTTGAGGCGAATTCCGGCGGGCGCGCGCCACCGCCCAATTCGGACATCCGCTCCCACAACGGAACCGCTGCACGCGGGTCATAGCACGCCGCCGCCGCCAGCATCAGACCCACTTCATCGGCCTGCGTTTCATGGTTGCGCCCGTAAGGCAGGATCAGGCCGTACTGGGCGCCCGCGCCGAGCGCCGCCATGACCGCCTGTTGCTGCTGCGGTTCCATGCCGCCCACCGCCATGCTCGTGGCCAGCTGCCCCATCTGCACGAGATTCTGCTGCGCCATGCGTTGCGAACCGTGGCGGAGCAGCGCGTGCGCGATCTCATGGCCCATCACCACCGCCATGGCATCGTCGTTCTGGGTGATGGGCATCAGGCCGGTGTAAACAGCCATCTTGCCACCAGGCAGGCAGAACGCGTTGGCCTCCTCGGACTGGATCACGCTGACGTCCCACTGGAAGTCCTGATAGCTGGTCGGCGCCTGCTGCTGGTTCTGCGCGGCCAGGTCTGCGGTCACCTGCGGCACCTTTTCGATCAGCCGCTGGGCGATCGTGCGGATGCTGCGGCTTTGCGGCGCATCCGGGGGCAGCAATGCGCCTTGGCCCTGCGCATCGGCCTGGACCTGCCGATAGGCCTGGGTGCCCAGCTCGACCTCTTCGCTGGCGCTGGCACCGTAGTGCGCGGTCTCGCCGGTGTATGGATCGGTTTCGGCGGAACCGAACCATTGCCACGCCGCGAACGCGGCAAACGCCACGAGGATCCACCAGCGCACGCCAACCCGGCGACGTGGACCACGTGTCGGGCGATTTCCCAGGGGATTGGTATTCATTGTGTTTCCTCAAGAATGCCGGGGCGGCGGCCGGCTCAGATTTCGCGCACCACGCGAAAGCCTACCCGGGCGTTTGTGGTGTCCGCGTCACTGCCGAGGCGCCAGGCGGAACGCGTCTGCTCGGGTGAGCTGGCCCACGATCCTCCCCGCACCACGCGCTCGCGGCAGCCCGGGTTGACCCATGCCTTGCCTGACGCAGGTGCCCTGCGGTAGCTGCTGTGCCAGCAGTCGCCGACCCATTCGGAGACGTTGCCGTCGACATCGAACAGTCCGAACGCGTTGGGCGTGTACGTGGCCACAGGCGCCGGCCCCCACGCATCGTCGCCATAGCCCGCAAACGCGTTGCGCCAGCGCCGTCCGCTGGGAGACTGGTCCAGCGCGCCGGTGAAGTTGCCGCGCCGCCGCGACGGCGCGCTATCCCCCCACGGGTAGGTGTCGGCATTGCCCGCTCGGAGCATGTACTCGAACTCGGCTTCACTGGGCAGGCGGTAGCGGTGGCCCGTCTGGTCCGCCAGCCACTGCGCGTAGGCGTCCGCGTCACGGGCGCTGACGTGGACCACCGGCAACTCGTCGTCGGCGCGCGCGCCGGCATAGTCCGTGCGCCAGTCCACCCCGTTGCGGCGCACCAGATTGCCGCTGCGCTCGTCATACACGGTCGAATAGCCGCGTCGCGATGCGCGCGGCTGATGACCGGTGGCCGTGATGAAGCGGCGG
The DNA here is from genome assembly GCA_039930265.1 of Lysobacter sp. Lineage (GTDB taxonomy): Bacteria > Pseudomonadota > Gammaproteobacteria > Xanthomonadales > Xanthomonadaceae > Novilysobacter. The sequence continues at coordinate 22,444 of JBDSPO010000204.1, forward strand.
AACTCGCCCACGGTGACTTCGTGGCGCGAGACCGCCAGACCGCGATCGAAACGGATGCCGCGTGCGGGGCGCTCCGCATCGGTCGCATCGGTGTCGTTCGCACCGGCACCCATCCGGAAACCCCCGTGCGGGATCACCACCATTTCGGGCCCCCGACCTCCCAGGCGCAGCGCTTCGGTAAAGACCTGAGCGGGTCGGAACAAGCCGTAATGACTCGCCAGTTCGATGCGCTCACGCAACTCGATGGCCGCCGGGTCTCCGTCCGGGGCAATCCGTAGAAGGTTCGCCAAGTGGCCACGCGCGATATCGACCCCGTCCTCCCGGCTCAGCGCAGCGATGCCCTGGTCGCGCAGGCTGCCGATCCGGAGCCGGCGCAGGCGGGCGATCCGCGCGCGCGCGCGCTCCACCGTGTCCATGTCCGGCCTCACCGGCGCGGCGCGGTCCAGCCACAACGCGGCGGTCGGGTAGTCGTCGGCTTCGGCGGCAGCCTCGGCGCGCCGGATCAGCCCGCTTTCGGCCGCGGCCAGTCCCTGCATCGCGCGCGCGTTGCCCGGCCGCAGCTCCAGCGATTCGCGGAATGACGCGACCGCCCCGCCCTCTCCGTCCTCGCCGATGTTGCCTTCTTCGAGTTCGCGCTCGCCGAGCAGACTCGCCTGCCGGGCCTGGTCGACCACGTCCAACTCGGTCAGGAACGCAATCACGCGCGGATCCTCTGCTGCGACCGCGCGTGCCACCGAAGCGATCTCATGCGCATATCGCCACTGCGCCGGATCAGCGTCCACTTCACCCAGGATGCCGGTTGCGCGCTCGACGAGAGCATCCACCGCCTGGGCGAGTCCGGCCTTGATCTCGCTGTCCTCCGGCGAGGTGGCTCGGAGCGCCAGGTACAGCGGGATTGCATCGCCGTCGCCGCCAAACAGACGATCCTCCTGCAAGGCCACTTTTGCCTGCGCCCGCAGGCGGTCGCTGTTGGTGTCGTCCACCTGGATCGCGGGCGCCTGCCACACCGGCGCCGCGCGTACGGATTCATCGGGACCGATCGTGACCGCCGCGGCCGACCGTGCGGGCGCGCCCTCAGGCGCCGCCCCATCTGCCGTGTCTTTACCGGAGGGCGAACAGGCGGACGTCGCGACCATCAGCACCAGCAGCAAGGCGATGCGACCCGCGAGGGCGTGTCGGCGGCTCCGGGGCGACGATGCGGCGTGAACGGGTGAGCGCAATCGTCCTCCTCGCCTGTCGGCATCGGGTGGGTGGTGCGTGGGCAGAAGCACGCTGAAAGTAGGCTATTGTCGCCGGTCGCGGCAACTGCCGTCTCCGGCCTTTCCACGTGACCGACCCGCACCCCACTCCTCTTGACACCCCGCTTTCAAAACCCCTCTGGATCGCCGATGGGGACGCACTTCGCGCTCAGCTGGCGCACCGTCCACGACGCATCGGCGTGGATACCGAGTTCATCCGCGAGCGGACCTACTGGCCGAAACTCGCGCTGGTGCAGATCGCGCTCGAGCGCGAGGGCGGCGTGGACATCCTCCTGGTCGACAGTCTCGCGCCCGGGGTCAACGACGCATTGGCGGCGATTCTGGCCGACACCGCCACGCTGAAGATCATGCACAGCCCCAGCGAGGATCTGGTCGCGTTCAAGCACGCGTGTTCGACCTTGCCACGGCCCCTTTTCGATACCCAGCTGGCAGCCGCGTTGGCGGGCATCGGTGGCGGCATGGGTTACCAGAAGCTGGTGGAAAGCATTACCGGGGTTGCCCTGCCCAAAGGCGAGACCCGCTCCGACTGGCTGCGCCGACCGTTATCGCCCGCGCAGCTGGAGTACGCCGCTGACGATGTGCGCCACCTGTTCGAGCTGCATGATGTGCTGGAGAACATGCTGGAGAAGACCGGGCGCGGTGGATGGCTGGCAGCGGATGCGGAGCGCACGCTTGCCCAGGCGGACACTGATGCCATGGAAGCCTGGCCTCACCTTACTCTCAGGGGCGCGCAGTTCCTCGACCCTGTGGCCCAGCTCCGGTTGATCCGTCTGTTGCGCTGGCGCGAGCGATACGCGCGCGAAAGTGATCGCCCCCGCGGTTGGATCGTCGACAACGAACTGGCGATCCTCCTCGCACGCGATGCCTTCAGTGACGCTTCGTCGCTTCAGGCGCTGCTGGACCGCCACCCGAAGGCGCCGCGCAAGCTGACCGACGCCATCTGGAATGCGTTGGCCACCGCGCAGCCCGATGAAGCCGCAGCCCCGGACGCGCGGGTCGCGGAGAAGCGCGACAAGCAGCGTCTGCGTCAGCTGCAGGACGCGGTGGCCGCGCTCAGTGCGCAGCTTGGGCTGCCCGAAGGTCTGCTGGCCTCGCGCCGGCATCTGGAAAGCCTGCTGGATCACGGCGACTGGCCCGACCCGCTCGCGGGCTGGCGGCGAGAGTTGCTGGAGCCGGTGCTCGCGCCGTTGCTGCAGGAAAAACAGTAGCGTTCGACCCCGCGCCCCGTTAGACTTGGCTCCGCTTTCATGGGGCGGTAGCTCAGCTGGGAGAGCGCCACGTTCGCATCGTGGAGGTCAGGGGTTCGATCCCCCTCCGCTCCACCATGAAAAGCAGAAAGGGCTGGACCTCGTGTCCGGCCCTTTTTGCTTGCGACACCTGCGGCGACGCCCTCCTTTGGCCGTTCCTGCGATAATTCCGCCACTGGCCCCGTAGCTCAGCTGGATAGAGCGGTCCCCTCCTAAGGGACAGGTCACACGTTCGAATCGTGTCGGGGTCACCATTCATCGTCTGCGGGATCTTTTTCGCGACATCGCCGCGTGCCCCGCCCGGATTCATCCGTGGCTTGGGGCGCGGCTTCATACCGTTCGACCAACAGGAGATCTTCATGACCCATCCCGTCCTCACTGCGCTCGGCCTGAACGACACCGAATCGGGCACGTACCTCGGCAATGGCGAGTGGGCCAAGGCCGGCAACGCGGGCACGCTGGAGCCGCTGAGCCCGACTGACGGCGAGCCGCTGGCGAAGGTGCATGCCACCACGCAGGCGGACTACGACACCATCGTCGAGCGCGCGCAGGCGGCGTTCAAGGTCTGGCGCTCCACCCCCGCACCGCGCCGCGGCGAAGCGGTCCGTCTGTGCGCGGACGCGCTGCGCGAGCACAAGGACGCGCTGGGGTCGCTGGTCGCGCTGGAGATGGGGAAGTCCAAGCCCGAAGGCGACGGTGAAGTCCAGGAAATGATCGACATCGGCGAGTTCTCCGTCGGCCTGTCGCGTCAGCTATACGGTCTGACCATGCATTCCGAACGCCCTGGCCACCGGATGTACGAGCAGTGGCACCCGCTCGGCGTCGTTGGCGTGATCTCGGCGTTCAACTTCCCGGTCGCGGTGTGGGCGTGGAATGCGCTGGTCGCCGCGGTCTGCGGCAACGTCACCATCTGGAAGCCGTCGCCCAAGACGCCGCTGTCGGCGATTGCCTCGATCAAGATCTGCAACGAGGCGCTGCGCAAAGGCGGCTTCCCCGACATCTTCTTCCTGTTCAACGACGCCGGTACCGAGTTGGCGCAGCACTTTGTCGACGACAAGCGGATCAACCTGATCAGCTTCACCGGCTCGACGAGGGTCGGCCGCCACGTGGGCGAGCGTGTTGCCCGCCGGATGGGCCGTTCGCTGCTGGAGCTGGGCGGCAACAACGCGATGATCGTCGACGCCAGCGCGGACATGAAGCTGGCCATCCCGGCGATCGTGTTCGGCGCGGTCGGTACCGCCGGCCAGCGCTGCACCTCGACCCGCCGGGTGTTCATCCACGAGTCGATCTATGACGACGTGCTGGCCAAGCTGGTCACCGCCTACAAGCAGGTGGAAGGCAAGATCGGCGATCCCACCGACCCGGCCAACCTGATGGGCCCGCTGAACAGCCCCGAAGGCGTCAAGGAATTTCTTGCCGCAATCGAGAAGGCCAAGGCCGCCGGCGGCAAGGTCGAGACCGGTGGCGAGGCGATCGACCGCAAGGGCAATTTCGTCCTGCCGACCCTGATCACCGGCCTGGCCAACAGCTCTGAAGTGGTCCAGACCGAAACCTTCGCGCCCATCCTGTACGTGATGAAATTCAGCACCCTGGATGAGGCCATCGCGATGCAGAACGACGTGCCGCAGGGCCTGTCATCGGCGATCTTCACCGAGAGCCTGAAGGCGGCCGAGCAGTTCCTGGCCGCCTGGGGTTCCGATTGCGGCATTGCCAACGTCAACATCGGCACCTCCGGCGCGGAAATCGGCGGCGCATTCGGTGGCGAGAAGGAGACCGGCGGTGGCCGCGAGTCCGGCTCGGATGCCTGGCGCGCCTATATGCGCCGCCAGACGAATACCATCAACTACTCCGACGAACTGCCGCTGGCCCAGGGCATCAAGTTCGACCTGTAAGCCCGCAACGAGAGGACCTGCCTATGAACACACCGCTTGCTGCAACGCCTCCGCCTGACGGCGGCATGCGCCGCACCAGCACCATGGCCATTGTCAGCCTGGTTGCGGGCATTCTGGGCTTGACCCTGCTGCCCTTGGTGGGCAGCCTCGTGGCCATTGTCACCGGGCACATGGCGCGCGGTGAAATCGCACGCGGAAAGGGCGTGGTCGAGGGACACGGGCTGGCGATCAGCGGCCTGGTCATGGGGTATCTCGCGGTCGTGCTGGCAATAGTCTCGGTGATCGGCTTTGTGCTGCTGTTTGGCGGACTGGCGGCGTTTCTCGCACTCGGCTCCAACTGGGGCTAGACGTGTACGGATTAGCCCGTCCGCTGCTGTTTCGCATGGATGCCGAGCGCGCGCATGACCTCGGTCTGCGTGCGCTAGATCTTGCATGGCGCATGGGTGGGACCGCAGCGCTGGCGAAAAAGCCGGCGCCGTTGCCGACCCGTGCGTTTGGCCTGGAGTTCGCCAATCCGGTCGGACTTGCGGCCGGGCTGGACAAGAACGGCGAGCACATCGATGCATTGATGGCACTGGGCTTCGGCTTCGTCGAAATCGGCACGGTGACGCCCCGGCCCCAGCCGGGCAACCCGAAACCGCGGATGTTCCGACTGCCGGGCGAGCAGGCAGTGATCAACCGGCTGGGCTTCAACAACGCCGGTGTCGATGCACTGGTGCGCAACGTCGAGCGTGCCGACCGCAAGGCGGCCCTGCTCGGTATCAATATCGGCAAGAACAAGGACACGCCCAACGAGATCGCCGACGGCGACTACATGTACTGCCTGTCGCGTGTCTACGAGTTGGCCGACTATGTGACGGTGAACATCTCGTCGCCCAACACCGCCGGGCTGCGCGAGCTCCAGGAGGAGCAGATGCTGCGCCGTCTGGTCGGCACCCTGCGCGAGGAGCAGGAACGGCTGGGTGCCAAGCACGGCCGGCGTATCCCCATGCTGGTCAAGATCGCCCCGGACCTGTCGGATGCGGATATCGAGGCCTGCGCCCGGGTGTTGACGGAGATGGAGGTCGACGGTGTTATTGCGACCAACACGACGGTCTCGCGGATTGCGGTGGAAGGTGTTCCCGGTGCGCACGAGACCGGTGGCCTCTCCGGCCGGCCACTGATGGGTCCCTCCACCACGGTGCTGCGGATGATGCGCACGCGGCTGCCGGAATCCATTCCCGTGATCGGCGTGGGCGGCATCCTCAGCGGTGCCGATGCGGTGACCAAGATGGCTGCCGGTGCAACCTTGGTCCAGTGCTACTCGGGGCTGGTCTATCGTGGGCCCGCACTGGTGGGCGAATGCGTGGAAGCGATTCGCCGCCGGAAGTTCGCTCCCAGCCGCGGTCCGATGCCGCCGGTGGCATGAACCCTCCAGTGCGCGTCCTGCGCGATGTTTCGTTACAAACACGCAACACGTTCGGCGTCAGCGCGCGCGCGACGCTGCTGGCGGAGGTCAACGACGCTGCGCATCTGCCCGAGCTGCTGGCAGGTCCTGCGTTCCGCGGCACATCGCCGCTGGTGATCGGAGGCGGCAGCAACCTGTTGTTCGTGAACAATCCGCAGGACCCGCTGCTTGCGTTGACCGGCGGCAAAGTCGAATTGCTGCGCGAGGAGAACGGCACGGCGGTTCTGCGCGCGGATGCCGGCACCGCGTGGCACGTACTGGTGATGAAGTCGCTCGCACTGGGGCTGTCGGGACTGGAAAATCTGGCGTTGATTCCCGGCAGCGCAGGCGCCGCACCGATCCAGAACATCGGCGCGTATGGGGTGGAGGTGCGTGAGTTCATCGCCTGCGTGGAAGCGTTCGAACCCGGGACCGGGCAATGGCATCGAATGGACCGCGACCGCTGTGCATTCGGCTACCGCGACAGCGTGTTCAAGCAGCAATCCGGGCGCTTCATCGTCACCGCGGTCGAGTTCGCCCTGCCCCGCCAGTTCAACGCACGCTTGGGCTACGCGGGCATTGGCGCGCAACTGACAACGATGGGGATCAGCGACCCCACGGCCGCCGAGGTGGCCGAAGCAGTGATAGCGATCCGGCGCAGCAAGCTGCCCGATCCGGCAGTGATCGGCAATGCGGGCAGCTTTTTCAAGAATCCCGTCGTCACGTCCACCGTCGCGGATGCGCTGCTCGCCAGCCACCCGGCGATGCCGTCGTTCGCGGCGGGTGCGGACGCTGACCGAAAATTGTCCGCCGCCTGGCTGATCGATGCCTGCGGCTGGAAAGGCCATCGCCAGGGCGACGCGGGCGTGTCAGCCGGCCACGCGCTGGTACTGGTCAACCACGGCACTGCCAGCGGCCAGCAGCTTTTGGACCTTGCGCGGCAAATCGCCGACTCGGTCCACGCGCGCTTCGGCGTCGCTCTGGAGCCGGAACCGCGGGTGGTCGGAGCCCACTGGTGACGCCAGCTCGGACACCGCTTTCAGTCCACACCCGGGCAGCTCTGCTGATGCTCGGCAGCACCGGCTTTTTCGCATTGATGGTGATCACCATCCGGCTGGCGTCCGAATCGCTGCACACGTTCGAGATCGCGTTTTTCCGCTGCTTCTTCGGCATGCTTGCGGCGCTGCCATTGCTGCTCAAACATGGCCCCGGGCTGCTGCGCACCACCCAGCTGCCGCGCTATGTGGTCCGCTGCGTGCTCGGCACGCTCTCGATGTTCTGCGGGTTCTGGGCGATCGGCCACCTGCCGTTGGCGCAGGCAGTCTCGCTGTCGTACTCCACCCCCCTGTTTGTGACCATCGCCGCGGTAATCTGGCTGGGCGAGCAGGTCCGCGTGCGCCGCTGGAGCGCGGTGATTCTGGGCTTCATCGGCGTGCTCATCATCGTCCGCCCTGGGACCACAGAATTCAGCGTCGCCTCCCTGGTGGCAGTGTCGGCAGCCGTCATCAGTGGCATCGTCGCCATCCAGATCAAGCAACTCTCCTATACCGAGCCGGCCGACCGGATCGTGCTGTTGACCACGATTTTCTGGGTACCGCTGTCGTTCGTGCCCGCGCTCTGGGTCTGGGAGTGGCCGCATGGCATCGTCTGGTTATGGGTGGTTCTGGCCGGCGTGCTGGGCACCGGCGGCCACATGTTGTGGACCCGTGCGCTGAAACTGGGCGACGTGTCAGCGCTGACGCCGATCAGCTTCATGCAATTGCCCATCGTGGTGGTGTTCGGCTACCTGCTGTTTGGCGAGGAACTTGACCGCTGGACACTGCTGGGCGCGGCCATCATCTTCGGCGCCAATGGCTACATCGCGCACCGTGAGGCGAGTCTGGCGCGCAGGGCCGCGAGCGTGGCCGCCACAAGCGCCGCCAAACCCGGTCAATAGATCCAGCGCTACCGGACTCGGGACCGCCGGGGCGGCCATGGCCGCGGCTGGAAGCGGTACACCGCGATAAACGATGCCACGGTCCACGCGCTGGCCACCGCCCAGCCTGCGAGAATGTCCGAGGGGTAGTGCACGCCCAGATATACCCGCGACACGCCGATGGTGATCACGAAGGCGAGCATCGCAATCACTGCCGGCCAGCGCCAGCGCGTGTACCACGTCAGCGCGATCACCACGGCAGCAAGCGTCGCCGAGCCCATCGCATGGCCACTGGGGAAACTCCAGGTCATCTCGGGCGCGATTGACTCCCACAATGAGGGCCGGGCGCGGGTGAAGGTGGCTTTGGCGAGGACGTTCAGCAACGCCGAACCGACCAGCGCGATGGTCGCGAACGTCGCGGCGTGCAGCCGCCGTCGCGCGAACAGGACGGCGATCAGGGCGATGTCGACCGGCACGACGCCGTAGAGGTAGCCCAGATCTGTCACGACGCTGAAGAAGCGGTCACGCCCCGGACTCGCCAGCGAGTGCAGCCATCGAAGCAACGGTTCGTCGAACGCGATGACGGCGCCGGCGTGTAGGTCCCCGACCAAGCGCGCAAAACCCCACAACGGCAACAGCAGCGCGACAAAAACCAGCAACAGTCGCAGTCCGTTGTGGTGACCCACGCTGGCCAGCAACCGCGCTTCGCGCTGAAGGCCGTCCTGCGCGGTCGCACCGGCGGGAACGTCCTTCGCCAGCGGATCATTCTCAGGCAGTACGGGAAGCGCCATAGTTCCGCTCGACATAGCTGTCGATCAGCGCGACGAATTCGTCTGCAATCCGTTCGCCACGCAGGGTCACCGTCTTCTCGCCGTCCTCGAACACCGGGGCGGAGGGCGCCTCGCCGGTGCCGGGCAGGGAAATGCCAATGTTGGCGTGACGGGACTCGCCCGGGCCGTTGACGATGCATCCCATCACCGCCAGGGTCAGGTTCTCCGCCCCGGGGTGGGTAATCTTCCACTCCGGCATCTTTTCCCGCACGTGCTCCTGCACCTTCTGCGCCAGCTCCTGGAAGAAGGTGCTGGTGGTCCGTCCGCAACCCGGGCACGCGGTCACCATCGGGGTGAACGCGCGCAGGCCCATCGTCTGCAGCAATTCCTGGGCCACGATCACCTCGTTGCTGCGCGACTGGCCCGGCTCGGGTGTCAGCGAGATCCGGATGGTGTCGCCGATGCCTTCCTGCAACAGCACCGCCATGGCCGCGCTGGAGGCGACGATACCCTTGCTGCCGATGCCGGCCTCGGTCAATCCCAGGTGCAGGGCGTAGTCACCGCGGGTCGCCAGTTCCCGGTAGACCGCAATCAGTTCCTGTACGCCGCTGACCTTGGCGCTGAGCACGATCCGGTCGGCCGCCAGTCCGATGTCGACAGCGCGCGCTGCCGAGTCCAGCGCCGAGCGCAGCAACGCCTCCCGCAGGACCCGCCCGGCATCCCACGGCACCGCGCGCAACGCGTTCTCGTCCATCAGCTCACGCGCCAGCGACTGGTCCAACGATCCCCAATTGGCACCGATACGCACGGGCTTGCCGTACTGGATGGCCAGCTCGATCAGGGTCGCGAACTGGGTATCGCGCTTTTTGCCAAAGCCCACGTTGCCCGGGTTGATGCGGTACTTGGCCAGCGCTTCCGCGGCTGCAGGCTCTGCCGTCAGCAACTGATGACCGTTGTAATGGAAGTCGCCGATCAGTGGCACGGGCGCACCGATCATCGCCAGCTTGTCGCGGATACGCGGCACCGCCGCAGCCGACTCGGCGTTGTTGACGGTGATGCGGACCAGCTCGGAGCCCGCGCGCCACAGTTGCGCGACCTGCTTCACGGTGCCGGCGATGTCAGCGGTGTCGGTATTGGTCATCGACTGCACCACCACCGGCGCGCCGCCGCCGACCGTGATCCCCCCAATGGTGACCGCGCGTGTGACCCGCCTCGGCGACGGACCAAAAACCGGGGCAAGACAGGGGAAATCGACATGCTGGCTCATCGCACCATTGTACTGCCCGCTGCCGCACCCCGCGGGTGCGCCGGTCGGGTGGCTTGCTAGACTGCGCGGATATTCTGGATGGAACTTGCGATGACCCTTCGACCGCTCTTCTGTGCCCTCGCGCTCGTCCTGGCCTCCGGCCTCGCGGCGCCCGTTGCCGCTGCCCAGGACGCTGCCAATGCGTGCACGGATTTCCACAGCTTCGCCAACAGCGGCTGGCTGGCCGCAAATCCGTTGCCGGCGGGCGCCGGTTCGATATCGGCGCTCGAACGGCTGGAGACACGGGCTCGCCAACAGCAGATCGACCTGCTCAACGCCGCCATGCAGTCCCCGCAGGGCGCGGTGCAGACGTTGCTGGGCGATTTTTGGGCCAGTGGCCTGAGTGAACCGGCCGTGGAGCGCGATGGCGCCCAGCCGCTGGCACCCCTGCTGGACCGGATCGTCGCCATCAAGCGTGCCGACAGCATCGCCCCGACGATTGCCGCGCTCCACCAGGTCGGCATCCCGGTGGCGTTCCACTTCGGTGCGGACATCGACTTGCGCGACCTTTCGCGCCACATCGGCTACTTCAGCCAGGGCGGCGTCGGCCTGCCGGATCCCGCTTATTACCTGCGCACCGACGAGCCGACCAAGGCCCTGATGACGCAGTACACCGCGTACGTGCAGAAGATCCTTGCCCTCACCGGGGTGAAGGAAAAGGAACTTGCCAAGCAGGCGCAGCTGGTGATCGATCTGGAAACGCGGCTGGCCAGGGCGTCCAGGTCGCTGGTCGAACTGCGCGACCCGCGCAGCAACTACGCCGCGGTCGCGACCTCAGGTCTGGCCGCGCAGTACCCCAACCT